>JAPUGV010000192.1 GCA_027298025.1 Chloroflexota bacterium
CGCGCGGCATGTCCGAGTGACACCAATCGTTTCACCAGCCCCATCTCATCTGTAAGCTCTGGATCGAGTGTAGAGCGATCGACTGAGGGCCAATCGCAGTGGTGGACGCTTGCCACCTCCTTGGTTGACACAAGGTTTTGGTAAATGCTTTCGGTCACAAACGGCACGAATGGCGCCAGCAGCTTTACTAGCTCCAGGAGCACTCCATAAAGTGTACGGTAGGCCGCTTCTTTGTCGGCATCCGTCGTATCGCTGGCCCCTGCCTTTGCCCAAAATCTTCGTCGGCTACGGCGAAGGTACCAGTTGGTCAGGTCGTCCAGGAATACAGAGATGGCCGCAGTGGCAGTGTGCGGCTCGAATCTCTCCAGGGCTTCCGTCACTTGTTGGGTCAATTCGCCGAATCTTGCCTGGACCCATCGATCCAGCTGGCTGTAGGCTGGTTTTCCGCCTGAGCCTGGCCGCCAGCTGTCAATTCGCGCATAGGTAACCAGAAAACTGTAAACATTCCACAGGGGCAGCAGGAACCGGCGTCGCACTTCATCGGCATGCTCGTAGCCGAATAGCAAATCCTTCTCGGGTGGGTGGTCGCAGTAAAGCCAACGCATAACATCGACACCCATCTTGTCCGCCGCCTCATTGAACTCAATGGAGTTTCCCCACGACTTATGCATCGCTCGGCCATCATCGGCCAGGAGTGTGGCATAGGAGAAAACGTTCCGGAAGGGTGCGCGACGCACCAGCACCGTGCTCATGGCCAGCAAGCTGTAAAACCAATTGCGGAATTGACCTGGGAAGCTCTCGCTGATGAGATCCGCCGGGAACCACTCGGCCCAGTATTCGCGATCCTGGTCGTAGCTCAACGTACTCATTCCCACCACGCCCGCATCCAGCCATGGGTTTCCGACCTCCGGGATACGGTTGACGGCCTCGCCACAATGGCGACACGCGATTTGAACCTTGTCGATAAATGGACGGTGCGGTGAATGTCCCTCAAACTCCGTCCACCCCTCGATCGCGCGCTCTTCCAGCTCGTCTTTGCTCCCGATCAGTTCAAAGTTTCCGCAGTGGGAGCACTCGTAGATGGGCAAGGCCAGTCCCCAGTAGCGCTTCTTAGAGATCATCCAGTCGTGCATGTTGCGCAGCCAGTCCAGTTCCCGATCCAGGCCGAAGGAGGGGTGCCAGTTCGTCTCGTTGATAACCACCTCCATCATCTGATATCGCAAATTACCTGCTTTTTCTTCCTCCGTGACTTCCGAGTAGGGCTTGTCGAGCTGCTCACCCATCGAGATGAACCACTCATCCACAAGCCGGAAGACCAGCTCTTCTCCGCAGCGCCAGCAGACCGGATAGCGGTGGGTGTAATCCTCAAATCGGTATACCAATTTCTTCTCCACCAGGTTCTCATGGATGGGGATGGCCGACTCAGCCACGGGCAGTCCACTGAGCCAATCGAATCCTTCCAAAAAGTCGCCTGCTTCGTTCAGAGGGGCAATCGCGGGGAGATCATGTTCCTTCCCGAGTTGATAGTCCTCCGCGCCTGCGCCCGGAGCGATGTGCACGATTCCTGTGCCTTCCGCTTCGCTGACACCCGCCCAAAGGATCACCCGGTGCATTTCGGGCGCCTTGCTTTCAACTTGTGCCGGCAACTCGTCGAAAGGCCCTTCATACCGCCAACCTTCCAGCTCCTCCCCGGCGAGTTCGGATTCAACTTCGTACGCTCCTTTGAGCACCCCCAGAGCGCCTTTACTTAAATACAAGATCTCATCACCCTGTCGAACGCGCACATAAGTTAGATGCGGGCCTACCGCAGCTGCCACGTTGCTTGTGAGCGTCCAGGGGGTAGTTGTCCAGATCAGCAGACTCTCTCCGGGGCGGTCCACTAACGGAAGGCGGAGTGTAAGGCTTGGATGCGTGAGCTCCTGATAGCCTTCCGTGACGATCTCATGCTGGCTGAGACCCGTGCCGCAGCGCCCGCACCACGGCATGACATCGCGACCTTTGTAGATCCATCCCCGGTCGTAACAGGACTTGAGCACCGCCCAGATGGTGTAGTTGTTGGCATCCGAGAAGGTAAAGTACGATCCGCCCAGCTCGCGGGAACCGAGGCGCCCCACAATGCTTTCCGCAGAGCCGCTTACGGGTCCCCGAGGGCTTTCGATGGTCACGGTTTGCATCGGATCTTCGCCGAGGCGCTCGCTAAGTTCTTTCAATTGCTCGGGTTGATCCCAATCCATCCAGTAGCCGAGCCGGATGCTCTGCTCTGTCTGGACTGCCGCAAATTTCAGTACCCTTTGCTTACATAGGACCACAAATTCTGCCAAACCGAACTTCTCGATATCGCGCTTGGTCTTAAATCCCTGTGCTCGCTCGACTTCGACTTCTACCCAGAGTCCCTGGCAGTCAAATCCGTTCTGGTAGCGCGTGTGATGCCCCTGCATAGATTTGAACCTGTGGAACAGGTCCTTATAGGTTCGCCCCCATCCGTGGTGGACCCCCATGGGGTTGTTGGCCGTGATGGGACCGTCGATGAAGGACCAGCGTGGTCCATCTTTGCGAAGCTCCCTGAGAGCGTCGAAGGTTCGGTTGTCGGACCAAAACCTGAGGATCTCATGCTCCTGCTTTACGAACTCAACTTTGCTGGGAACAGGTTCAAACATGGGCACCTAATCCTCTAGCTCTACCACCAACCGCTTATTGATACGGCCCTTACTCTTGTAATCCACGATCCGAATCCGCCCCACTTCACTCGTATTGGCTACATGCGTACCGCCGTCCGCTTGAAGATCCAGCCCATCAATCTCAACTACGCGCACTTCTTGGATTCCTTCGGGAAGCAAGTTGACTTTGGTCCGGATCAGGTCCGGAATTTGGAAAGCTTCTTCCCGGGGCAACACGTCCGCAGTCACGGGTCGAGCGGCCTCCACTTCGGAGTTGATCTTTTCCTCAATCTCTTCCACCAGTTCCCTTTGCATTCTTTCGAATTCGAAATCCATTCGGCCTCGCCCGGGAGTCATATTGCCTCCGGTCACGCTGGCGCCGTAGTCGCGCCAAATGACCCCGCACAGGATATGCATAGCGGTGTGAGTGCGCATGAGCTCATATCGGTGTTGCCAGTCGACCTTGCCAACGATCCCATCCGCCTCCCGCAGTCCTTTGCGGTCGACCGCGTGCCAAATCTCACCCTCCTGAGTCTTTACCTGGGCGACCGCAAAAGATTCGCCATCTCGAATTATCTGCCCCTGATCGCTGGGCTGGCCTCCGCCGCGGGGATAGAAGGCGGTGCGATCCAGTGTCACCCAACTCTCGGAGACGGCCGTGACGACCGCATCGAACTCTCGAAGATATGAATCCACATGATAGAGCTTTTCCGCCATTTTCCGCCTCGCGAAATATGGATTAAGTGAAAACTCTCGCCCCAGGCTTAGGGACGAGAGAACCGTACACTCCCGCGGTACCACCCTAATTCCCGCTCAATGCGGACGCTCTATCGGGCACTCCCACGTTCCAGTTGATGCCCGCGCCCATCTAACGGTGGACGAAATCGGCTTCCTTAGTCGCAGCTATACGATCGTACTGCTTTCGGGTTGCGGCTCCCGGGTGATATTCGACCTGAAGCACCGTCTCGGCTCTCACTATCCCGAGTTCGCTTGCGGCGCGGATCAGGCCTACTCCTCCCGTTCACAGCCTTTCGATTTGCGCGATTATGCCACACGGATAATAGCGGGTCAATGACCCAGCGCCCGCACGGTTTCTGAACGGGTTTGATGAACCATCTGAACTCCGCTGAATTTCGCAATGAGTGTTGTTGCTGAGGAATGCAGTTCGCGTAGGGCGGCGTTCTTGACTTTCCATTCTCCCGCGAGTTGCCTGAGGACCAGGCGACTGTCTCCTCGGATTGCCAGGTCAACGTCGGCGGGCCTCGTTCCGTTGGTCGACAGCTCGGTGAGCAGGGACCTTAGACCTTCGATCAATGCCTTGTATTCGGCCTGATTGTTGGTGCCGTATCCGAAGCGTCGCCGGCCTGGCTTAGACGGCGGCCCGTCTGCAAGCCTCCAACGGAATGATCCGTAGGAATCGCCAGGATTTCCTACACTGCCGCCGTCAAATATAAGCTCGCAGGAGAGATTCCCCAAGAGCCCCTACTCCCCGCCAAACTGCATCTGATAGAGTGCAATCAGATTGAGCTCGTGGAGGTCTTCTGCGAGGCCATTCATTAGAATGCGGCTCTTGCCGCAGTCCTCGATACCGATCTTTCCGAGGTAGCCAAGAGGATCGCTCCTCCGGGAAGCAGTCATTACGTGTCGGCGGACGGCAGCCAGGTATGAAAGATTGGCCTTAACCGCGGTGCCAACCTCGCCTCTCAGTATGGATTCTCCATGCCCTTGAACGAGATTCTCGAGCTTCATTCGCGGAATGGACTTCAAACTGGCAATCATCTGATCGTAATCCCCGTCGGCGAGATAGGGAACCGGCATCATCACATCGCCTGAGAACAGCACCCGGTCTTCGACAACTAGGACGCCGACCCCATCGGCGCTGTGGCCCGGCAGCGGCATGATTTGCAGCGTTCGTTTTCCGACACGCACAGTAGCGCTCCCGCTCTCAAAGGTCACATCCGGAAGGCGCACGCGTACATCGCGCAATTCGCGAGTTAATTCCTGCGAATCTTGCAGCGCCTTGCGCCCCTTTGTATCGAGGTAGTGACGGCAACTCGCATGCGAGATAATGGTGGCGCGTGGAAAGAAACTGTTCCCGAGAGTATGGTCTGTGTGGTAATGCGTATTGATGATGAACCGAACGGGCCGGCCCAGGCGGTCATCGGTAAATCGCTTGATCTCCTGGACCTCATCCGGAAAGGCGAGCGTATCGATTAGAACTGTGTACTCGGGTCCAACGATTGCACCGGCATTCACCTGTGCGTAAACTTCGCTGGTAAATAAGTATACGTTTTCGGATACTCGTTCGCGGATCATAGGCCTCCGAGGCGGCGAAAGAATAACATAACCGCGAGATTGCAGTCAAATCTTCTTTACATAATGCATGTTTTGTTGGCATTAGCTAGGATTAAGCCAGAATCCCAGAAGTCTTAAGGGTATGGGGGATGGTCCGTCCTCGCAGGCGAAACGAGATCCTCCTCCATGCTGAACCCCCGTCGACCGTTGAAGTTGACGAAGTTGGTCTGGCCCGGCTTCAGGTATAAAAAGGAAGTGTAGGATCGGCCTGCAAAATCGATTTGCACCTGATAGGCACCCTCCGGCAGATCTCCGATCACGAAATTTTCCTGATAAAACTCGTCGGGCTGGACCGTCCCGGGAGCATAGGTCCAGACCTCCCATATTTGTTCCGTTTGCACAGATTTAATGAGAACTAGATACTCCGTGAGATTGCGTCCGTACGTGCCCTGAACACGCCCAGCCAGCACTCCCCAACCCTCCGCGGGAACCATCCATAGCTCGGGATTGCGAGAGGCGAAGTATCGGTTCTCTCCGGTCCGGACTTCAAAATGAAGATGAGGACCGCTCGCGTGTCCGGAATCGCCCACCGTGCCGATCTTATCGCCGGCCGAGACGCGCTGTCCTAGCCACACGTTGACCGATTCGAGATGGGCATAGGCGCTATACATGATCTGGCCGTCGTGGCCGAAGTCATGGCGGATGGCCACGGCCAGTCCGTAAGGATCCGTTAGGTCCTGCACTCCCCGGTACAGTCCGTACCCAACCCAAATGACCTCACCATCACCAGCCGCTACAACCGGAGCGCTGCGATCGGCACCAAGGTCAACTCCGGTATGGGTGCTCTCTTCTCCGAAGGCAGTGCTGCCATATCGATATCGCGGATTAGGCCAGTTGACGTCGCCGGAGGGGATCGGGCGAGTGAGATAAAAATGGTCCGTGGGCCGTATGGCAAGGGGGATCTGGTATGGCGGTGGCCGCCATTCCGATACTGGATTGAGTATGTTGTCGGGAAGAACGACCTCGGCTCGGGGAGATTCAGGACCGGCCGGCGAAGCTTCCAATGTCTGCTGCGTTGGTGCCGGTTCGCTGGCAGGAACTACTGTAGGTGCTATCGCGGTGGGTGCGACGACCGGCTGCGGAGCGCAGGCGACCAGCATTAGGCCAAGCGGCGGCAGGCTTCGCTTGAGAGACATGCTAGGGCGTGGCTGTCAGCTCGAGAGTTGGTGTCGGCGTCCTCCATCGCCACCACCATGGCGTGGGAGTGGGCCGAGGCGTGTTGGTCGGAGTCGTCGTCGGGGTCTGATAGGGGGTCGGTGTGGCAATGGCCGAAGCGGGATACAGCTCCTGCATGGCACTAACCCAATCCAGTCCATCCCGCAAAGCAAATTCATCGAAACGCGCTCCGGGGTAGAAGCTCCTCCAATTGCGAAGCGCTGGAAGCCGCTGGAAACCATAATCCGCTGCAAGAGCCGTAAAATCTACATAGTAGCCATCAGGGACGCTTGACTCCGGCCCACCACCGGCATCATAGGCGGCCGGATCACCGATATACCGAGTGGTGAAGTTCCAGGGCGCGCTCCTCAAAGGCTCGCCGAGGCTTCCATCCTGCACGCTCGTACGAACATATACGCGCCAGTAGGTCTCTAGGCCAAATTCCTCGGGGATAACTTCGACCCAACCCGATTGGACTGCAGCCTGGCTTATCGAGAAGGCCCGCCCGGTATAGAGCCAATCATTGTAAGCATAGCCTGGCGGCAGGGGCTCGTTGATACCGACGAATGCGCGCTGCAGGTTCGACAGGAAGTCCCAGCCGCTCTCATCCAGGACGCGCAGGCGTAGGGCGTCAAATGCTTCATCTGCCGCGTCCGACAATCGGAATCCGAAAGGAGTGACTTCCGCGAGCGGAACGAGCCCAAGGCGATCTCCAACGGATCGGGGCTCGTCCTGGACAGGATCGAAAAGCGGTTCTGAATTTTCCGTGGAATAGGCTGCGAGCTGCAGCAATACTTGAGGCGACCAGTCCAACTCCGTTATTCTGCCTGACATAGTTCCACTGCCCCGGGGTAAGGACTGTTCAAGGGGATAGGTAACGATATGGGCCGCGTAGGGGGTCCTTAGAATTCCCGATATTGACTTCCCGTTCCCAGACCACACGGGGTCAGATCCCTGACCCACCCACTGCGGCGCGGAATGCGCAGCATCCGCATCCGTCTGTACCCTTTGAATGCCATAGATACCATCGATCTGGACGGAAAAGGCAATCTGCGTCCCATCCGAATTAAAGGCCGGATCTAGTTCATCGATGTGTGGGGTAAGCGTGAGATTCGAGAATCGATCGGTTGGCTTGTCCAGATCCGCAAGGTAAATATCAGGCGATCCGCTGCGATCGGACACAAAAGCAATGCGACGACCCCCCGGATCCCAGACCGGGGCGGTATCCGAACCCGAATCGTTTGTGAGCTGGATCGGCGACTGGCTCCCGCCCAGCGGAAGTATCCAGATATCGAAGTTGTCATCATAGTAGGCCTCATAGGCCACCCACAAGCCGTCTGGCGACCAGGTGGGCTTGCCCTCGTAGCCTGGCGTATCGGTCAGCTGGCGCACCTCGCCGGTGTCCAGTTTCAATACGTATAAATCCCATTTGCCAGCTTGTCGAGAGCTGAATGCGATCTTGTCCATGCCCGGGCTCACAACCGGATTCCGATCGTCCCAATCGCCTGTAGTCAGCTGGAGGGCATTCGGCTCTCCCAGAACCTGAGCCCAAATATGGCTGCGGCCAGCGACCCGTGCAGCGACCACAAAGGTCTCGCGCGGGAGGGCTTCGCTTATTCTCGCGGAGGGGGTTGAGGCTGCCGCATCGGCAGGCGGAGGTTGTGCTAGGGCACGGACGAGTGGAACCGACGGGACTGAAGGGGCGCTCTCCGCGGCGAGGCCGGCCCAACCCAATATTGCGATGAGCAATGCTGTACCCACCGCAAACGTAATCCCTACCTTGCGCGCGAATTTGCCTTTCAAGATGCTACTTCCCTGCGGCTCCGTCGAGGCCGCGAGATTATACACTTCGATGCAAGAGCGATGCCATAGGGGGTGATGCGGAATGGGCCGCCTGGCTGGGGCGGCCCTTCATGACAGGCTGTTGGCGGACCGATCGTCAGGTCTGCATTTGTAGAGGAGGGAACTACCAGCGGGCCGCAGCGACGCCGGCAGGCAGCTGGAACGATTCGGCAAAGTTCTCTTCGTCTCCGCCCTGCGCGCGGTAGGCCTGTACAAGCAACTCCGGCGCGACGTAGTGAGTTGCGAAGTACTCAGCCGAATCCTTGAGCTCCGACATCAAGAGATCGGGCATTCCAAGATCTCGCCCATGTTTGCTGGTGATCATGGCGCACAGGGTCTCTCTCGCCAGGGCAAAGCGCCGTTCTTCGGGGTCGAGATCTACGCGCACGAAAATGCTGCCGCGCTGGCCCGGCGGACGAGCGAAAGTTGCATCCCACAGATTCGAATACATGTCTACCACTCCGAAGTCTTCCTGGTAGACCGCGGGAGGGTGATCGAGCACATCCTCCACTGGAACGGGCGGCTCTGAGGCCCCGCTGAAATCCAGCAGGGCGCGTGCCACGTTCTTCAAGAACCAGTGGCGCTCTTCTCGCGAAACTGGGATCATGCCACCTGCCCTTGGTCAGACTGGGTCCGCTCTGTTGGGAAGAGACCTTCCACGGGCGATGGGAGATCGATGCGAGGCGCCGGCATCTCGGCAGCCTTCACGTAGCGGTAAGAAATCACCGCGAACTCCGCCCAGGAGTCGGACTCGATGCCCTCGAGCTGTGCTCTCATGTCGGGGGTGAACTCCAGTTCGTCGAGAACGTCCCCGATTCTTCCGGAGCGAAAGGCCTGGACTACGGTTGGATCGACTATGGATCGTGCTACGAGCTGGTTCAGTGCTTGCATGGACATGGTGTTACCTCCTGTTTTTGTCATTTGCCCTTGTGGATATTCTTCTCTCATTATTTCCCGATTTCTTTCGGTACGCGAAATCGGGCAGCCGAACCTATTTGGCTCGCTGCCCAATTTAGGTCGTAACTATTAGTGACTAATGGTGCGCTAGTCGGCTAGGCGAAACCTAGCAAAAACCGCCGTCAGATCCGCGCATGGCAACCCCTTTACTCTCGATTTCCACTCTGGTAGAAATCTACTCGAAAGCTCTCATCCGGTTCTCAACCGGAATCCATACGCCTTGATTATCGTACTAGTACTCAGGTCATGCTGTCTAATCCCATTTCTGTCTGCTCGTGTTGATCATTCTCGGGTTCCTCGCTTTGGTATTAACTTATCAGCCGATCGTACAACTCTCGCACGCCTTCGGGTGGATCGAGACCTAGCTCCTCAGCAAGCGCTCGAACATACTCCTGGTAATGGGCAACGATTTCGCTTCGCCGCCCTAGCCTTCCTAGAGCCTCCAAATAGTAGCGGTTGGTGTCGTCGCGGAGTGGATCTAGACTCAACGCTTCTCGGAGCCTAGCCACCGCCTCGGAGGCTCGGCCCCGGATCAATGCCTCTTCCGAAAAGTTTGCTAGCAGATCCAAGTATTGCAATTCAAGCGCACGTCGCCGCTCATTGACCCACTCCGTATCGAATTCTGGAAGGAATTGGCCGCCATAAAGGTTTACTGCCTCAGTTAGGGCGAACATGGATCTTGGATCGCCTGGTGGCAGCCCCTCTGCGATGGAAGCCGCTTGCTCGAATTTGGCGACGTCATATTGAACCGAAAGCTCTGGATCGAGTCGGTATATAGTGCCATCAAAGTTTATGCCCTCTTTGCCCAATTCGCGACGAATGCTGTAGATCGCAGTATGAAGGCTGGAGACCTGCCTGCCTGGAGCGTATTCTGGCCAAAAGGTCTCCATCAACTGATCGCGGGCAACGCGGCCGCGATCCAGCAAGTAGTACAGAACCTCAGTTGCCATCGGCTTCAGTTGCTTCACTTCGGCCCCGTCGACAAGCACCCGCGTGACTCCGAGCGCTTCGAAAGCCAGCGTAAGTTCATCATGCGCCTCATCGGCGCTGCTCTCGTATCGTCTCTCGAGCGCCATCAGTGTGTCGATCCGACTTCGTATCAAAAGGAGTGTCGGGTCCGACTCGAAATGATCTGAAGCAAATTCTGCGAACTCGGGATCGAACCTTAGCTCGGCGGCGATTACTTGCTCCGCACCGAATCTACCTGCCAAAGTGAGTGCTTCCATGAGAGTCTGGATACTGCGTCCTTCGTTCTCCATCTCGAAAGCGGCCCGAGAAAGAAAATAGTAAACCAGCGT
Source organism: Chloroflexota bacterium (assembly GCA_027298025.1). Classification (GTDB taxonomy): domain Bacteria; phylum Chloroflexota; class Anaerolineae; order Anaerolineales; family E44-bin32; genus JADFRG01. The sequence goes on from JAPUGV010000192.1 coordinate 10,265, forward strand.
CAGCTCATCAGCCTCGAGATTCTGTGCTCCTTTCCTGACTAGCATTCGTAGGTTCTTGATCGCATGTTCGGGGGAAGCCTGGAGTTCGAGCGCCGCCTGTTGGATCCGTACGCTGCTGGGGGGCTTTTTGCCGTCTTCCACCACGATCGCCCGCTTGAGCCACTCGTGGGCCACCCCCGCGCCTCCGCGGCGCCTGTGGAGTACGCTGGCCTGCACGCATCCATACCGGATCCATTGCGCATCGTCTATCTCAACAAGAATGTCCAATGCCTGACGGTAAAGCTCTGCCGCCTGCAGGGTGAGACCGATATCGTTGAAAACATCCGCCTGCCGAAGCAGCGCTATGGCTTCTCTTAGGGGGCTAGCGGATTGCCTGGCGTAGTCCAATGCTTTACGGCTGAAGCGAAGAGCGGATTCGAAGTCACCCGACTGGTGGGCTCCTTGTGCGCGGTTGCCGTAGGCAACTGCAAGAGGCAGCGGTGCACCGATCTGGCGAGCAAGCTCCAGAACCTGTGCTCGAGTGGCATTCGCCTGCTGCAAGTTTCCCTGAGCATCTTGGTACATCGACAGATCCACCAACGCGGCAGCCCGCTGGTAATTCCCTCCTTGCCCCTTAAAACTGTCGGCGGCCTGCGTTACGAGCTCCTCGGCCAAGGCCGGATCCTTCTGCCCTGCGAATATCGCGAGTGCCTTGATACGCAGGCCCATACCAAGGTTTCTGCGATTCTTCCTCTTTGCATAGATTCGTTGAATGCGGTTGGCAGAATCGATCGCTGCCGAATAGGCTCCCCGCCTGTAGGATAAGAAGCCCGCAGCAATCTCGGCCCGGGCCCTGATATCTTTGCTTGCCTTGGGACTGATGGATTTATTGGCTTCAGCCAGCATGATTTCGGCGCTATCTGGGTCACCGCGATTCAACATTGACATGGTAAGAAACAGGAGCACGTTTGGAATACTTACCGCGTTTTGCCGCAGGGCTTCTGCCCACCTTTCCAAGGTTTGAATTCGTCCTTGCTCAAACATATCCTCGGCGTAGCGCTCGGCAAGGTTCCCTGCCCGGCTCAGGGAGCCGGCTTCGACCAGCAGATCGACTGCCTGTTCGGCAGATCCCTTTTCCAGGTTGTATTCTGCGGCCCTACGACGGAGAGACCGAAGCCTTCGGGGGTCGGCCCCGTCAAGAGACTCCAACAGGAACTCCCTGAAAAGCGGATGGAATTCATAGGTTCTCGGCGACGCTTCAGAAGGGGTGACGAAGAGCCCTTTGCGAACCAATCTCCCCAGGTGCTTTTGGCTGTCTTCGCGCTCCAGAACGATATTGCAGGCCTCGGAGGTCATAATGGGCAGCACAGCTGCATCGAGCGCAAAGCGGCGCAAATCATCCGGCTGGCGATTCAACACGACGGAGGCCAGGTATTCATACACCATGGGCCGCCCGCCGCCGATTAGCGAACCCGCTCCGAGATCCGCCACCGCGCCAGACATGACGATTCCCGTCACCCAGCCTCGGCTCTCTTCCAGGAGCTTGTCGATCTCCGCATCGGTCATCGGCTCACCCCGCTGTTTCTCGGTGAGTTCTACGAGTTCCTCTCGAGTGAGAGCCAAGTCGTGAGGCCCGAATCCGGCCAGGTCGCGCTCCGCCATGAGCCGCGCCAGTGATACTTCAAGTACCTCCCGACCGGCAGCGATAACGGTGATCTGTTCAGGTAGATCTTCCAGGAATCGGTCGAGGAATTGAAGGACGGGCTTGGATTGGTTGATGAGGTGGATATCGTCGATGGCGATAAAGAACGTTTCCGCAATCTGCTCATCCATGGCAGCCGCGAATGCGACCGCCAGGGCCTCCGGTGAGGACTTAGCGAGAGCTTCTAAATCGGGTTGGCCCTTCAGCCTGCGAAATCGACTCTGCAGGGATGCGGCCAGCACCTCCGCAAAGCGCATCACGTCCCATTCCGCCTCCGACAGGCGCATCCAGCAGACGGTGAGGTCGGTGCTGGCTCCAAAATCCGCCAGCAAGGTAGTTTTTCCGTAACCGGCGGGTGCTGCAATAGCGATCAGCTTACGCGGCATGTTGCCGTGGATTGCGTCCACCAGGCGCTCGCGATGTATAGCATTCCGCTCATCAAAGGCGGGAGGGTTGATTGCATGACGGATGAGTGGGTCTCTGGTCGCCATGCGGGGCTCAGCGCTCTTGTTTCGGTTTGGGGAGGACAAATCCAGCTTCGGCCCTGTCCACCTCTCCTAGCCCTTCATAGAGCAGGCGTGCGACAAGGGTGTACTGCAGTCCTGATGAAGGGCGCTGAAGGTGAAGCGTCAGAGACATGGTAGCGTCGGTTGCTTCCACAATGCTGCTCGCCGCCAACCTAACCCCCTGCTCGTCCTGCACCTCTAAGTCGATAGTGGGCCGCTCCTGGAACGGCGTCACGGACAAGCGCACCAGCAGGCGCTGGCCATCCGAATACGGTTCGACCTCAACACTTCGAAAGGACACTTGATCCGGCGGCAGTGGCGCTTCCGCCGGATCTAGAAACTCGATATCCATTCAATACCGTGGGATCGACCCTTTCGCATTATATATGCCGAACCCACCTGCAAATTAAGGGCCCAATGGGACCTTTTTCCTATCGGATACGCCCGCTACTGATGGCTATGCGCAACGGCCCCCGTCGCCGCTTACGCAGGGGTAGAATCACACTGGAGGGCACCATGAAACAGTTTGAAACTCGCGCCATACACGCCGGTCAGCCGCCCGATCCCACGACCGGCTCGGTCATCACACCCATCTACCAGACGTCAACTTTCAAGCAGGAAAGCGTGGGCCAATCCAAGGGTTACGAATATTCTCGGAGCGGCAACCCATCACGCGCCGCATTGGAGAAATGTCTGGCCTCACTGGAGGGCGGCGAATACGGTCTGGGATTCTCGTCTGGTATGGCCGCTATCGACGCCGTCGTGCATCTCCTGGAGCCTGGAGACCACCTGCTCGCAGTAAACGACCTTTACGGCGGTACCTATCGGCTTTTCGAATCGGTTTATGCTCAGTTGGGAATCGAATTTTCGTACGGCTCAGCGGCAGATCCGGAGTCTTTCGTCGAACAGATAAAACCAAATACGAAGATGGTGTGGCTGGAAACTCCAACCAACCCCCTGCTGCATCTCTGCGATATTGAGGAGCTCTCAAGGCTGGCGAAGGCCAGGAATCCAGAGGTATTAGTGGCAGTGGACAATACCTTTGCCACGCCCTATCTGCAGCGACCGCTGGAGATGGGAGCAGACATCGTACAACACTCAACCACCAAATACCTGAGCGGTCACTCCGACGTAATCGGCGGTGCGATCGTAACGGATATTCCCAGGGTCGCTGAGCAGCTGGGCTTCTTCCAGAATGCCATCGGCGCTGTACCCGCGCCGTTCGACTGCTTCTTGGTCCTACGCGGCATCAAGACACTGGCGGTTCGTATGGATCGTCACTCTGCTAATGCCCTCCAAATTGCGGAACATCTCCAGGAGCAGCCAGGAATCCAGCAGGTGAATTACCCCGGCTTGCCCAGTCACCCGCAGTATGAGCTGGGGATACGCCAGATGCGGTCGGCGGGCGGCATGGTGTCATTTATTGTAGAAGGGGGTGCCGCCGCTGCAAAGCAATTGGCGGAGGCGACGGTGGTTTTTACCCTTGCCGAATCCTTGGGCGGGGTGGAGTCGTTGATCGAAGTTCCCGCGGCGATGACTCACGCCTCTACGGCAGGCTCAGGCATGGAAGTCGATCCAGCTCTGATCCGTTTGTCCGTGGGTCTAGAAGGGGTGGAGGATCTTATCGATGACCTGAATCAGGCACTCGCCTGATCACTCGTCGAACATAAACGTGGACTCGGCATAGTAGCGTACCCTGCGTTGCTCCACCCGCTGCCGGATCCACTCTTCTAAAGCCCGACGCTTTTCCTCGACCGGAGATCGGTCGGCCAGCATCGCCAATGGAAAATTGATGTGGAGCGCACGGGGAGAGATCAGGAAACGAGTGAGTCCACTCGGAAACAGCTGACCGCTAGACGCCACTTCAATCACATCGCTCACACTAAACTGGGGATAGACAATCAAGCAGTTCATATCGGCGTAAACATTCGATAGGCCGTTGAGGTTTGAGGTGGTCGTCCGTTCACGTCTGAAGTGCCCCTCATACAGCCGTACGAATTCGGTTAGGCGGCTTAGCCTCTCCGAGATGTCCCCTCCATCCATGCCAAGTTGCCAGGTTTCGCCATCCGGCAACACCATGTAGGCAAGCGATTCCCTTCGTGCCAGAGCTGCCGATGCTCGAAATTCGTCAGATTTGCTCAGCTCCACTCCAGAGATGCGCCGCATCTTCTCCAGCAATGGCGGTAGGTTTCCTCTGCTCAAAATGTGGTTCCAACTCTTGACTTCCACGCCCTCATTTGCGATCTGAACCAGCATGTGTGGGAAACCCATTTTGCGCACCGCCATGGTGCGGTTGGCGCCGTCCAGTACCACATACCGCTCAGGTTCCCGCTCGATTCGCAATACTGCGGGCGGATTCTTCAGAAAGCCCTGAGTCTGAAGCGCTTGTACGAGCCGTTGGGCGCGTCCCTCGTCAACATCCTCATGCGACTGCATGGACGACGTGTCTACGATCTGCATCTCAGGGAGCTCGGGGAGCTGTTTCATCGCGCAGCGACGTACTCGAGCGCATCAATAACCGTTACGATGCCCGTGGGCCCACCGGCTTCGTCTCTGAGCACAATGACCTTACGAGAGACTAGCTCAGGCAAGACGTCTTCGAGCGGGTCGGTCTCATAAGCACTGCCTACATCCTGGTTGACCATCGGTGCGATCGACATTGCAGCATCATGATCCGACTTGAGCATGTGGTCTAGCAGGTCGACCTCGGAAACGAGGCCTACCAACTGCCCCTGGTTGTCCACAACCGGGAGCTGCGAGACACCGTTGTCTCGCATGCGGGCGACAACCTCTTGCAAAGGATCGTCCTCGGTTGCAATGATTAGATCCGATAATCCGCGCGCGCTGGCAATCTCGCGCACCGGAACTCGCCGGCGATCTGGTTCCAGAAACCCGTTTTCGCGCATCCAATCATCGCTGAAAACCTTAGAAAGATAGCGGGATCCCGAATCAGGAAAGATCACGACCATGAGCCGTTCGGGGCCGAGATCTTCTGCAGCCTTGACCGCCCCTGCCATAGCCGCTCCAGATGATCCTCCGCAAAATATTCCTTCCTCTCTTACCAGGCGTCGGGTCCAGCGGAAGGCCTCCTCATCATCGACCTGGACAACCAAATCTACCATGTCTAAATCCAGCGTACTGGGTATGAAGTCTTCGCCAATGCCCTCGATCTTGTAGGTCGATGCTTCGATCCCGTCCGACTCGCCGCCTGCTTTCCAAGCGTCGTACAGCAGCGATCCCTTCGGGTCAACGCCGATAATGCGCACTTCGTGACCATTATCACGCACGAATTGTCCGATGCCCGAAATGGTTCCACCTGTACCCATTCCCACCACCACGTCGGTTACCTTACCCGCCGTTTGCTCCCAAATTTCTGGGCCAGTTGTTAGTCTGTGGCTTTCAGGATTAGCAGGGTTGTGATATTGGCCGGCCAGCACGGCATTGGGGGTCTCCTCCGCAATCCGCTCGGCTACCGAATAGTAGGAGCGCCGATCGTCAGGTGGCACCGCGGTTGGAGTGATCACAACCCGCGCCCCGAATGCCCTAAGGAGCTGAATTTTCTCCTGGCTCATTTTGTCGGGCATTACAAAGATGGCCTGATAGCCCCTGAGAGCGCATGCGATGGCTAATGCCGCTCCCGTGTTCCCGGATGTGGCCTCAACCACGGTTCCGCCTGGGATGAGCTCTCCGGACCGTTCATAGGCTTCCAAAATCGGCAAAGCAATGCGATCTTTGACCGAGCCACCCGGATTGAAGAATTCCAGTTTAGCAAGAATTTGGCAGGGGATGCCGCGCGTTACGCGGCTCAATTTGACCAGCGGTGTATTGCCGATGGTTCCGAGAATGTCCTCGTGGACTTGCATAGAAGTGAGGTACGAGAACCTCGATTCCAAGAGTACCATAACAGGGTAAAAGGGAACAAGACGTTTTGTGCGTTACAATCACCGCGTTCTCCGCGCAGAACGGCAAGCCCCCGCTTTTTGTTTCTTGACCCACTAACCAGGAGAAAGTATGAGCAAGAAAGCTCTCGACTACGCGCAGGGGAATAGGGAATCCGCGTTGGATGAACTGAAGTCCATTCTGCGAATTCCTTCTATCTCAACCTTACCGGAGCATGCGCCCGATATGTCCGCGGCGGCCAACTGGATAATCGATCGATTGGACCCGCTCGGGTTTCAAGGTCGAGCTATCGATGCAGGGGGTCCTCCGGTTGTTTATGGTGATTGGCTCGGGGCTGGGGCAGGTGCTCCTGTGATCTTGGTTTACGGACATTACGATGTCCAACCCGTTGACCCATTAGAGCTTTGGGTCAGCGACCCATTCGAACCCGAGGTGCGTGGCAACAACCTGTTCGCCAGAGGAGCCTCGGATATGAAAGGGCAAATCATAGCCCACCTAAAGGCCGTTGAGGCCTTGAAGGAAACTACGGGCATACCGGTAAATATCAAATACTTAATCGAGGGAGAGGAAGAGATCGGCTCTACTCACTTGGGCGAGTTCTTAAGAGCTAACGAGGACTTGCTGGCCTGCGACTTCTGCCTCAATGTCGACTCGGGCGTGATTGGCCCTGAGACACCCTCCCTCACTTACGCGATCCGAGGCATGGCCTATTTTGAGATCCGGCTTGAGGGCCCGCCTGGAGATCTGCATTCAGGCATCTTTGGCGGCGCCATCGTCAACCCTGCCAACGTGCTTGCGGCATTAATCGGTGAGATGCACGATGACCAGGGTCGTGTCACATTGCCAGGCTTCTACGATGATGTCCTATCACTTTCCGATCAGGAGCGATCCGACCTGGCGAGTCTCCCGCAATCGGATGAGTGGTGGAGTGAGCAGTCCGGTGCACGCTTTCTTGGGGGTGAGCAAGGTTACTCAGCCACGGAGCGCGCGACCGCGAGACCCACGCTCGATGTGAATGGCCTACTTAGCGGGTTTACAGGAAAGGGCGGCAAGACCGTGCTTCCCTCAAAGGCAATGGCGAAAATCTCGACCCGCCTGGTTCCCGACCAGGATCCGCATCAGGTTCACGAATCCTTACGGGCCTTCATGGAGAAAAATGCGCCCCTGGGCGTCTCATGGGAAGTCGATATGCTGGCCGCCGCGGTGGCCTCCATTATCGATCGTGATTCCGTTGAAGCCAGGGCAGCCGCAGAAGCTCTGGAAGCGGTCTGGGGCCTGCCGGCCAGGTACAAGCGAGAAGGCGGAACGGTGCCAGTGGTGGGCATGATTGAGGAAATGCTGGATGTCAAGACGCTCATGCTGGGCTTTGGGCTGCCCGACGACAATCTTCACGCGCCGAATGAGAAATTCCATCTTCCCAATTTCCATCGCGGTATCGATACCTTCATTCACTTCATGACCTCCCTGGCAGCGTGAGCGCCGAAAAACCGCTTCCCAATTACGGTGGGCAAGCCGTCATAGAGGGCGTGCTGATGCGCGGAACACGCACCTACAGCATTGCCGTGCGAATTCCCGATCGATCCATTTTGATTGAAACACAGGACTTCGGCTCGGCTCATCGAGCCCGCTGGCTTCGTGTCCCATTCTTGCGCGGCCTGCTGGTATTGTGGGAGTCGCTAGTCATCGGGATTCGGGCGTTGACATTCTCCGCCAATGCCCAGGCGGAGGAGGAGAGCGAGCGACTTGAGGGAACTTCTCTTACGCTCACCTTGCTGGGTGCGATTGCGATCGCGTTATTCGGGTTTCTGCTGCTACCAGCCGGGGCAGCAGTGCTCTTGCAGCGCATACTCGGCATCACGGACCTCGCGTCCATTGTGATCGAAGGGGCCATTCGGCTGAGCCTGCTGATTGGCTACGTGTGGAGTATCGGCCGCATGCCCGAGATCGAACGTGTCTACGGATACCATGGCGCCGAGCATATGACCATCCATGCCTTTGAAGCGGGCGCTCCGCTGACTCCCGAGTCGATCCGCACGTTTCCGAGGGAGCACCCGCGTTGCGGCACGGCGTTTCTGCTCACGGTGGCTCTACTATCTATCTTGCTCTTCAGCCTATTGGGGCCGCTGCCTCTGTTGGCCAGGCTCGCGAGTCGAATCGTATTCATCCCCGTGCTGGCGTCTCTGGCCTACGAGTACATTCGGTTTACCGCGCGTTTTTCTGATCGAGCGTGGGCCAAGCTCTTGATGTGGCCAAATTTGGCGCTCCAGCGACTCACGACCCGTTCGCCCAGCCTGGGGATGCTCGAAGTCGCGGTGGCTTCCTTTGAGGCGATGAGACGGCGCGAGGACGAATTTGAGGTCCCTGGATAGGGTCGGGGGAGCGGAATCTAAGCTGAGATCAAACGTTCGATCTCGGCCTCAGCATCCAGCCGGCGTCGCTGAAACTGAGAGAGAGGCACGCTCAGATTGTAGTCATCCACCCGACGGTTGAGCTCTTCTATCTCTTGCCGGAAAGTCTTCACGGCGCTGGCCCAGCTAGGGGATGCTTCTCTGCGCATTCCTCGACTTTCGAGCCATTCAAGTCGCTGAGATAGGCGTTTGGTTGATGCCGCCCAATCCTCATCCATTTGATTCCGGATTTCGATCCAGGGGGGCGCGAACCCATTTTTGACGAGCAGGCGGTGCGCCAGATTCTCAGTACGCGCCAATGAATCCAGCGATAGTGGCTCTCCCCGCCCAGGGAGGTTTTCGAATTCGCCGTTTTCGATCGCTTCAGCGATTTTATGTTCCACCGAAAGGCTCGTCATGGGATTACTTGTGACGGTTCTCACAACCACTTTACATCAAGCCAACTGATTTTTCAATCCTTCATCTGAACAAACACGATAGACTCATTGCCTGCTCCATGCCCACCCTTCTGAAGTTTCGTA
>JAPUGV010000193.1 GCA_027298025.1 Chloroflexota bacterium
TGGGCATGGACGGCCTGGTGCTGCGTATGCACACTAATCCACAGCGTATTTTTGATTTGCCGCCACAACGAGAATCTCGGATCGCAATAGACGAAGACCATGTCTGGGAAGTTCGTGGCGTCGAGCTGCACAGCCGCTGCGGGTGGAGTCCGTTTGAAGGAATGAAACTACGTGGGCGCGTTCGTCGCGAGTACCTGCGCGGACAGCTGGCCTACGAGGATGGGCAGGCGCTTGCGCCGCCCGGATCTGGACGCGATTTGATCTCCGCACCCGTTCCCGCCTAAAAGGAGGCACCTATGGCTGCATTCGTACCCGCGACCGAGCGACGGACCCAAAGCCCACATCTACCTTTTGGGGACCGACGTGACGGCCCGTTCTATGGAATGGATATCCTCTCGGTCCTGCAATTCCGAAGGGAGGACCTGGAATACATCTTCGGCGTGGCGAGAGAAATGCGCTCCATGGTGGAACGCATTGGCACCTTCGATCTGCTCAAGGGAAAGATCCTGGCGAATCTCTTTTATGAGCCGTCCACCCGAACATCGTCCTCCTTTCTTGCCGCGATGGAGCGGTTGGGGGGCAGCGTGATTCCGATCAATGAGGTCACCTATTCCTCCGTGGCAAAGGGGGAGTCGTTGCCGGACACCGTGCGCACGCTGCAAACCTATGCCGATGTGATCGTGCTGCGTCACCCGGAGGTCGGCGCCGCTAAGCTGGCTGCCCAATACACCAAGAAACCGATCATCAATGCAGGGGATGGGATCGGCGAGCATCCAACCCAGGCGTTGCTCGATCTGTTCACCATTCAGGAGGAATTAGGGCGAGTTGACGGACTGACGGTGACTATGCTGGGCGATCTCAAGTTCGGACGCACCGTTCACTCTCTTTCCCGACTGCTTTCGCTGTTTGACATTCGCATCAACTATGTTTCTCCCGAAATCCTGAATATGCCTCCTGAGCTGCTGACCGAGCTGAACCGGGAGGGGATGAAACAGCGGGCACATACGGCGCTATCACCCGTCCTGCCGGATACCGACGTTCTCTACGTCACTCGGGTTCAGAAGGAGCGCTTTGAAGATATGGAGGACTACGATGCGGTGAAGGATGCCTATGTGATCTCGCCGGAAGTGCTGGCTGAGGCGAAGGACGAAATGATCGTCATGCATCCCTTCCCACGAGTGGGCGAAATCAGCATGGAGGTCGACGACGATCCACGCGCGGCGTACTTCCGCCAAATGGAATACGGCCTGTACGTCCGCATGGCGCTCTTGGCAATGGTCCTAGGGAAGGCATAGGCAGTCCGGCGGGCAAATAGGTGAAGTTACTTCATGTGGCTTTCACTGTCCTCTGTCCGTCGACACCGGCCCGTTTGTAAACTCTATGGGCGCCCAACCGTCGTTCTTCTCGCGACTCACCGACCGCGCCCGGGCGGCAAATTCGCTGCTCTGCGTTGGGCTCGACCCGCACCCCGAGTTCTTGGGGGATCCCTCCGCGGCGGCCGCGCGCGATTTCTGTCTCAACCTCATCGATGCCACCGCCGATTTCGCCTGCGCCTTTAAGCCCAACAGCGCCTTCTTCGAGGTCTTCGGTGCGCCGGGATGGGCTGCACTGGGGGATGTGATCGCGGGAGTGCCGGAAGCCATTCCGGTGATTCTGGACGCCAAGCGGGGCGACATCGCTTCGAGCTCGCGTCATTATGCTCAGGCGGCCTTCGAGTCGCTCGGCGCGGACGCGCTGACCGTGAGCCCCTATTTAGGACATGATGCGGTAGAGCCGTTCATCGAAGATCGAGCTCACGGGATATTCCTGCTTTGTAAGACCTCCAATCCTGGATCCGATGATTTTCAGTCGCTCAAAAGCGGCGACGAGGCTATCTACCTCCATGTGGCTCGGTTGGCCGGGCAGTGGAACAAGAAGGACAACGTGGGCCTGGTCGTCGGCGCCACGGATCCAGTTGCCATTGCTCAGGTTCGGGAGACCGTGCCCGATCTCTGGATCCTTGCGCCGGGAGTGGGACCACAAGGCGCTGATCCGAAGGCTGCGCTGGAGGCAGGGCTGCGTGCGGACAGGCTGGGCATGCTGATTCCAATCTCACGCAGCCTTGGCGCTGCGTCGGCTCCTGGGGATGTTGCTGTGCGTTTCAGGGACAGCATCAATCACATTCGAACCTCTTCTACATTTCCCCCCAGGAGACCCAAAGATTCCCTTCCGCCTGCCAAACCCTCTTATCAGGGATTAGCAGACGCGCTCCTTGGTGTCGGATGCGTCAAGTTTGGCGACTTCGAACTGAAGTCTGGTGACCATTCACCGATCTATTTCGATCTTCGCCTGTTGGCGGGCCGTCCCAGCTTGCTCTCCCGGGTAGCGGCCGCATATCTACCCATCCTGGAGCGGCTCACTTTCGATCGGCTGGCGGCCGTGCCGTATGCGGGCTTGCCCATCGCGACCGCCATCGCGCTCCAATCGGGCCGGCCGTTGATTTATCCTCGAAAGGAAGTAAAGGAGTACGGCACAAAAGCGACTATCGAGGGCGGTTTCGAACCTGGCGAAACAGCGGTATTGATCGACGACCTTACAACGAGTGGGGGCAGTAAGTTGGAAGCAGTTGACAAACTCACGGTAGCCGGGCTGGAAGTGCGAGACGTGGTGGTATTGATTGACCGCGAGGCCGGGTCGGGTGAGTCGCTCTCAGCGGTAGGTCTTCAACTGCACTCCGTGTTCACGTTTTCACAGCTGATCGACCATTGGACCGCCTCAGGTGCCCTCAATGAGAGCTTGTTAGCAAAGCTAGAAGAGTTCCTCGCTCGACAGCCGTCTGGCTGAACTCACCTCAAACCAGCAGCCAGCCGCCCTCAAAGGTTACGTATTACGCGTAATCACGACATTATCGAGAAGATTCGCCGCGTAAACATGGTAATTCGGTGCAATACAGGAAATCAGTCATCAGAATCACCGTATAGTGTGTATATTGGGAAGTTCTTCCATGGAATCAATAGTTAGGCAGCATTCGATGATATCTGACCCTAAGGAATCTCTCAGAGCGACTGGTTTCAGGCTAAGTACACGTTGGGGCGGCTTTGCTGCAATGCTGGGCGGAATCTTGGGAGTTGTTCTCACACCATTCATGGCTTCGATCTGGGCGTACGAAGGCGGAACCGCTCTTTGGGAAGATAAGATGGTGCTGGTGCGCATCTTTGGCCCAGCGCTAGAGGAGGCTGGCCTCCTGAGCTTCGCGCCCTCGCCTCAGAATACCCCAGCAAATTTCAGACTTAGCTACCGTCAAATTTTATAGTTTGACATCATAACAACTCGCTGGAGCGGACCGGGCATGCCGCGGCAAATGCAAGAGATAATCTAGATGCGGGTTCCTGGAATGCCTTGTGGGGGTACGATCCCCGGCCGCTCAGCTCGCAGCCGTTAGCCGGCTGCCTACCGCATGGTTAGAGTTCTTGAAAGAACAGAGAGAAGTGGATGAAGCTTGATCGATCGAGCGTCGCATGGAGAACTTGGTTTCCTTGGTTATTGGCAACGAGCGTCGGATGGGCTGTCGCCTTCCCCGTTGGCCATGCGGTCGCCCATGCTGTAGGTGCTTCTGACCCCCTTACCGTTTTCAGATGCATCCTGGTGGGTGTGGGTGGTGGATGCTTCTATTTAGAAGAAGGGGCACCGCATGGTGGGGCTCTGTTCGGGATGGTCTTTGGGGCTGTTTTCGGTCTGGTCGTTGCCATCCCTCAGTGGCTGGCCCTTCGACCCAGAGCCTCGCGTGCCTACTGGTGGGTGCTGGCAAGCACCTCCGCCTGGGCAATTGTCTACCTCGTGATCAGGACCTTGTTTTGGCCCTTAGCTGCTGGGATAAACTTTCCGCTGGGCTTGTTCGCGGGTGGGGCCATCCGCGGTGCATTAGACGGCGCCGTGGGTGGTTTGATGGCGGGACTAACGCAATGGGTCTTCCTGCGCAAGTGGGTTGTGCATGCAGGTTGGTGGGTGTTGGGGAGTTTGATTGGCGTGACAGGGGGGTGGCTAGTTGCCTGGTTGGTTGGCGTAAGTTTAGCCGAGGCAATCGGGGTCGGGCTGTCAGTTCTCGTCGGCGGGGGCATCGGTGGCCTCGTAGTCGGAGCAATTTCAGGGATAGTTCTATATCAAATTTGGCGAAACCCTGCAGGTGAAGAGATCACAGCCGGCTAACCCCTCGCTGGATCGGACCGGGGATGCTGCGGCAGAAGCCAGAGGAAATTGAAGCACGAGTTCCTGGAAAGGCATGTGAGGGAACGATCCCCGGCCGCTCACTGGCCTAGCCTGGCGGCTACGCCAGGACAGGCAGCTCGCAGACGTTAGGCGGCCTTCTCAACCTTAGTAGCAGGCAGGCAATATGAAACCCAGGAAACAGACCTTGCG
>JAPUGV010000194.1 GCA_027298025.1 Chloroflexota bacterium
CCGACCATGGCCCCTATGAAACATGTATCAGCCAAATGGCTGCGAGTGTCAACGGGCCAACGGTAACGGTGCGCGCGTCTGTGCGGCGACACAGGGTTGCCGTTGCGACAATCGTGCCAGCCATCCGACATTACGGCCGACTCAAGTCTCTTCATACCTTTTGTAGAATTGTTGTTGGGGCGGTCCCCGGGGAGTGCTTTCAGCCATTGCTACCTAGGCGGCGCTATCCCCTAGCGGCTGGGCGGATCATTATGTGTAGACGCCGGGGGAATTTGGCCGATTGTCCAATCCAGGCCGATGGTGCCAACGGCACAGGTTGAGGAGTTACGGTAGCGCGAAAACCACGGTGAAGTAGCCGCCAAATGGACTGCTCGGCTCGTGGATGTACCCAATACCGATTTCGGTGTATCCCTCGTCCAGGATGTTGGCCTCGTTGGGAGGGCTGGCCATCCAAAAATTGAGCGCCAAATGAGGTGCATTAGGGGAGGTATCACCGATTCCGAAGATGTTCTCACCAACCGATGTCCAATCGTAGCCTTGCGCGCTCACCCGATCCTCTTTACTCGATCCGTCTGATCCTGCATGTGAGAAGAAACCAATGCAGGCCATGTCGGTGCTGTGGATCTGTGCCGCGGCCTGAAGTTGGCTCTGCTGCTGATAAGCGGGCAGCCCATTAGATTCCCTTTCGTTGTTGATCAGGGTCAGAAGAGCGCTTTCGAAGCTCGGATTCCCACTTGGGCTGCAATCCGGGAAGGGCGTTGCAGTGGGCGGTGTCGTAGCGGTGAACGTCGATGTTGTTGGGGGAGCGCCTGACAGGGTCATGGAGGGCGTGAGCGTCGGGCTGGGAGTCAAAGTGCGGGAAGGCGTCGCCGTAACGGTTGACGTGCTTGATGGTGTCGGCGTGAAGGTCCGCGTTGCGGTCGGCGTGTCGGTCGCAGTCGAGATCAGCGTGGCGGTCGGGATCGGAGATGGGAGCCCGATCGTAGCTTTCGCCCCAGAGCTTCCGGCGCTTGAGCTGCCGTTCAAGCCATCTGAGGGAGGGGCGAGCGTCGCTGCAATCTCACCCAGGAGACCCATCTGGTCCAGAGGCAGTTGTAAACCTACCCGCGGTCCGTAGGCTGCGGTCGCCAGCGTCAATCCAACTACCAGGGCCAGCATGGTGAAACCCAAAAACGCTGTAGACAGCAGCGTCGTCCAGCGCTGAGTCCGCTTTCGGGCGCTTTCGGTCTTGGCAGCCGTCTGTCGAAGCTCGCCGAAATCTTCCACGTAATCTAGGGATCCTTTGCATACTGATCTACGTGCGCAGCGGTCGTCTGCAAAACCACGGGGGGTCAACCATAGCCCGATTGCCCTGACACCGCCAGCCGAACCTCACCAGACGTGAAAGTCCTCCCCGATGAATAGGAGAGGCTTTCGTAAGGAAGTCCTGAATCGCCAGCGTGATGGTTACCGGGCCAAATCGATCGCCGGAGGCAGCGAGTAGACCTCGTCCTCATCGTATTCGATAGTTAGTTGGGCGGTCCCGGTGACCTTGATTGTGTTGCACATGATTTGCGTTCTTAGCAGGCCGATGTCGTCTCCAGTGCCGTTGATCGTGCAATCCGAGCTGGCCGCGTAGAAGGTCCCGGTATAGGTGGTCCCCGTGGTGCCGGTCAACTTTACATCGTCGCTGTTGCTTGGATCGATATATACGAGCATTCCCATCCAATCATTTTGGGCCGGATCCACGAGCATTCCTGGGCTGGCTTCGGCCGCCAACGCCACCAGCGAATTGCCGCCGAGGTTGAACCCGCCATCCTGCATATAGATCATTACGCCGGTGCCGGTGATGGAACCTCCGGTCCCTGTGAAACCCTTGGTGCCGTAAAGGCAGTACATTCCTGGATTTAGAGTAACGCTTGCGCCGGCTTTGAAGCTGATGCTTTCATACATGCCCGGCTCCAAAGTTGCGCTATCTCCGGCGTTAACCAACACCTTGCCATAGTCAGTTAGTCCGCTGCAATCCGGTTGGGGCACTGGCCGAAGATTGTCTTGGGGAACCTCTGTCATGACCGGCAGCGGATCGACAGAGCCGCTCCCACCCATATCGAAATTGCCGACGACTTGAATGTTCATTGGTGGAGGGCCCACAGCGATGTCACCACTCCCGTCCTGAACGCCGGATTGGCAGCTCGCGCTGTTCGCGTCGGAATTGGAGAAAATGCTGCCACCTGTAATCGTCGTATTGCCAGTGCCCGAAAACCAAAGGCCCTTGCACTCGGTCTTCGTCGCTCCGTAGAGCGCGTAGCCAGGCAAGATGGGCTGCGCTGGCCAAGCGCGCGATATGGCTTCGACTGTGGTTTGCAGACCGTCCTCAAAAAACATGTGGACAAAGGCCGCCTCAACTTCCGTGGTTATGACCAAGCGGATATATTCATCGTAGCCGGCGAAGTCCCCGACTCGCGGTGGATTGGTGACCTCGACAGTCCAGTTCGAGCCTGTTCCGAGCGTGCAGTCAAAGCCGGCGGGGTTGCACGGACCCCAAGAGGTGACGTAGCCGTTACTATTTGTCCGGTTCAGCGCGGCAGTATGCAGATCACCCGACTGTGTCTTGGCCAACGCCGCCGCCAGTGCGCCGGCATCCGCCGCATTCTGGGCACGGCGTCGCTCGGAATAAACCATTCCTCCATCAACAGCGAGCGCGGTAAACCCTATCAACCCCAAGAGTACCAGGACCAGGATCACGAAGACCTGCCCGGATTCAGAGCGTCTAGCCTTTTTCATCGGTGAATCCTTTCCTGACCCCCTAGCACGCTGGTTGCAGCACCGTGTCTATCGCTTCGGCGACCAGCGGTAATGTCTGTCCGCCAAGAAATGGGGCGGCCATAATGAAATCCATCTGCAGCGTCACTTTGATCTCGCTGCCGGTACATGCTGGGCCGGTGACATTCACTTGAATCTGCGCATCGGAGAAAGTGGAAAAATCAACGGGCCAGCCTGAGCTTTCTCGTACGCGCGCCCGGATCCCGGCGGTGTCCGGCGGCGCAAGCGAACCATACAGAGCGCCCTCTTGAGCCGCATCGCGCAGCGACAGGAACGTAAAATACGCGCGGCCGAGGTCTAGCACGCCCGCCATCATGATCAGGATGAGGCTGATTCCAAGGGTAAATTCGACCAGGCTCTGCCCTCGATCCGCCCTGGAGTTCGTGAACTTGACGCGTTTCATTTGACGTATACATCTCTCAGCACGGTGCGGGCGGTTTCCGATGTTATGGGAATGGTCGGGAGTTGAACGATTGGAACCAGCGGAGTATAGACATCGGTCATCATTACGTTGATCTGTGTTCCCAACAAGACTTCTATGGGGTCGACGGTCTTTCCGATCTCACAGTACTCGACTGCAGCGGCACCACCCGGGCCGTCGGAATCATGGGTGATCACAATGGTCAGATCCGCAAAGAGGGCAACCTTCTCGGCTGCTGCTCGGATTCCTAGGCAGTCTTGATAATGGGGGATTCCGGTTGAGTTCTCGCCTACGGAAACGGCGTAGCGTACCGCATCCCGGCTGGCGGTGGATACCGATGAGAACGTTATCATCAGCCGCCCGAATTCCACGATTCCCATTACCAGGAGAAGAAGCACTGGCATGATAAGGGCGAACTCGACCAACCCCTGTCCATCATGAATGACCGCTGAATTCGGCCTTTCCCGACGCGCGGACATTCCATCTTCAGCCACCTCGGGTCTTGCCCGCCTATAGTCCATCGTTTCCTTCATCAGTTCCGATCAGTCATTGCATCTGCCCATAACCAAAGAACCGTAAGGCACCCTTAAGGGGCACCTCACGGTCCGAAACGTCTAGAGAGGATGGTGCTTTCCGTAGCTCGCTTCGGCAGCTGGCAGTCCTAGCTGAGTTTTCAGCCGTAGACCCTGTAGCTTTGTGTCGCCACCTTTCGGCGGCTTTACCCCTTCTGGCGAGAGCTGATCTTACAGATTCTCAGGCGCCTATTGGTATGATGCGTTGCTCCTTCTGAATTGCGGATGCGAACCCGCCTCCTCAGATCTCCTAAAGAAATCGGGCAGTTGATGGCATTTTAGCAAGTGAATAGCCGCTTTACCTTCCAGTCTCCTTACAAAGCGACTGTCCGACTACACTCTATGTAGTGGGTCCGGATCGATGCTCCGCGATCTGCATACGATGAGTTCGCAGCTCGAGCTCTTAGGCGCGCATAAGCTCAAGGCGATCGATCAGCTTAAGAACAGAAGCATCCCCATCGAGATCAAGGCTACAACGCCCGAGACGCCTGAGCCGATCGCCGCAAGTCGATGACGAGACCGGTTGTGCTGATTCACAGTATCCAGGTAGCGATTGAAATCCTGAGTGAACTTGAGGTTGGCTTGGCTAAGGCTTTCCTCCGGTTCGGCATCCTGTGTCTCGGGGTCGCGGTTCCTGATGTTGAATTCGCGGATATCGTCCGTAGATTGCCGCCAATGCTGGTAGGCAAAATAGAAGAAGAACGCCGCAAAAAACAGCCATAAAATGTAAAGTGTCGCCATTTTTCTTGCTCCCTACAAGTCGATTCTTCGCCAAGAAGAATACAGCAACGAGCACGACGCGACAACTGGACTCTGGTCTTATTTATCTTCCATCCCACACCGGCAGGGATATTCCGGTCCGCGCACCCCTCATCCTCGAGCCGTGGCCGTAGTTGATCGCCTCGAAATGGCGACCTGTGGACCCCATGCAGCAGAAATCCGACAAGAGGCGAGAGGCGAGATCTGGGCAGTGAGTACACCAGATCTTTCTACACAGAACGGTTAGTCTATCGAGTGCACAACAGCGGGCTCCTGAGGCCAGAATTGCTGCCTAATCTCTAAATACTCGCCTGCTGGGCGGCAGCATCGGCTTGAGGGATGATTTTCCGAATATCGCCCTTTGCAGGCTGATTTTCATCCCCCATGACCCACGAAATTTCCATTCTCAAAGATGAAGAAGCGAGTGTTCGCCGCGTACGAGGGCTTCTTTCTTCTTGCGGGGAAGTTGCTTGATCCGCCGCTCAGAGCGGTAGGCCTCCTGGCTTGTGGGGCATTCTTGCAGGAATACCATCTTCACCGGGAGCCGACTTCTTGTGTACCGACTGGCTCTACCCGCCTGGTGCTGCACCAGGCGTGCTTCGGGATCGCGTGAAAATTCCCTGGGTCTATATCCCGGCGCTGGTTGTGCTCATTCTTATCGTTCTGGGAACATCCCGGCGTTATCCTGATATCTGCCGGAGGATTCTCGGTGGGCTTTGCGCTGGCGCAATTGCCACGCTGGCATTAGACGCCGTGCGGCAGGCAGGCGTCATTCACGGCTGGTTGCCTGGTGATAACCCAGCGATGTTTGGCAAGATGGCGACGGGCAGTAACGATTTTGCGTTCTATTATGCTGTCGGGCTGTTCGTGCACTATCTCAATGGTGCAAACTT
>JAPUGV010000195.1 GCA_027298025.1 Chloroflexota bacterium
ACTTGGGGTTAAGCCATACAAGCCAATGTGACGGCGCGGTATCTGTGAAGGACTGATCCGACTATAGCCGATCCATAGCGAAGACCAGATCAGCCTGTCTGGGCGCGATGGATTTTGGCGCCGGTGTCCGGTACTGGCTAACAAGCAGACTCTCCGGCCACGTCGCCGGCACGTCTGCTTTGCCCCCGACCTCAGACATTCGAGCATCGATGTCCATTGCGACCGAGGTCCAGAGGGAAATTTTTGCTGGAAATATACGGAGCCGATAATGGACCGCGGGTACTTCGTCGGACTTTTTCTCCAGGGGGTTGCTCGGCAGGCCAAGGCGACGGGAGCCGTGATGATGGCATCGACAGCTTTCACCCAGCAACGCCCACACGGGAGCCCCGCGCCAGCGCCAGGGGAGACTCTTAGAGCGGGATTGTAGGCGCAATCAGAAACCACAGACAGCGCAATCGAGCTGTACTCGCCCGGTTCGCAAACCTCGATAGTTCAGCGCGTTCGAGAATTTTGACTACACGGCCAGGGTTCGGAGTAGGCCCGGGAGCCATTAGTGGGAGTGGTTAGAGCGTGGCATCACGACATTTTAGCGTCTTACGCTTCAACTCCGACTAACCCCACTTCCACATACACTCCAATGGCGTCGATCTCGTTCGATCAAAGGTCAGGAGTGAGTCGCCCGACAAGCCGTCAAGGCCTAGAACAAGGGGGTCTCCAGTTGCTCGAGGGTTTCCATCGTGGAGCGATAGCCTATGTCGATGGCCCGTTCGTACGCCTTCCAGTCCAATAGGCTCAACGAACCGAGCGGCGGCTGGAGGAGCAAATCCAGCTGGTTTCGCGAGGCGATCGTCTGCGCAGTACTGCTCACCGTTCCAGCGCTCATAAGGATTCGCACGATCCCGGGTACGCCCTTTCGGCCATAACGTAAGAGCCACCATAGCGATTTCTCCTCCAGGTCGGTGGCCAAGCTGGTCAGCCCCCGGTCGGTGCCTGCGTCGACGCCGATGACCGGGCCTCGCCGCATTGCTCTCATCACGTCTCCGGGCAGGTTATTTATGAACCCGCCATCGACCAGCACCTGCTCTTCCTCGATCACCGGGGGAAGTAGCCCGGGAAGTGAAATGCTCGCTCGGATCGCTTTCCAAAGTGATCCCCTGCGATGCACCTTGGGCGTACCCGCGGTCAAGTTCGTGGACACGCAGAAATAGGTCCGCCAGAGATCCTCGATCTGGGCCTCGCCAAATTCGTCGTGCAGCATATTCGTCACCTTGCGGCCTCTGACCAGCGAGATCAGGGGAAGGGTGTAATCGCTGAGCGGATTGCTGTCGGCAAAGCTGCGGCCTAGCATGTGCTTTAGCTGCTCGTCATCCCATTCGAGAGCGATGCCGGCGGCGATGATCGCTCCCATGCTGGTGCCGCCGACGAGGTCGAGAGGTACACCCGCCCGGCGCAGAGCGCGGATCACCCCGATGTGGGTTATGGCACGCGCGCCGCCGCCGGAGAGCACGAGACCCACCGCACGGCCGGTCATCAGCCGGGCGAGGCGCGCGAGATCGGCCCTGTTTTCCGACCGGATATGAGTATGGAAGTCGAAGTGAAGTCGCTCGAGCCAGGGTGCCGCGCCTCCGGGCTGGGGAGCCATGGGTTCTTGCAAAAGTACTAGTTCCAGAGACGGGAGCGGCGTCTCTGTCGACGGCGGCTCGACCAGCGGGCGATCCGGCTGAGGCGCCCTCCCGGTGGCGACGAACAAAATCCGATCGGCCTGGCGAAAACATCGGTGCGTCCAGGCGGAATTCTTGGGCTCGGCCAAATAAAGGATGCGGTCGTGCGCTGCCTCTATCTTATGGAACCACTCCGTACTCTGTCCGGCCACCTCGGCGTCGAGCAGATGCACCCGCTCGCCGAGCCCGGACAGCGCCTCGGCTAGGTCGTGGGCGAGGTCCGCGTAAGCGACCCCCGGATCGAGCGGCGCGATCAGAAAGGTTCTGGGTGCGTCGTCTGGGGCGGAACGCGGGGCAGCCTGCTGCAGGCGGCCCACTAGTTGTTGGACCACGTATTGCATCGCCTTCGGATGCTGTTCGATCAGCTTTTCGAAAGCGGATTTGGTGAGCCGCAGGAGTTTGCTGTCGCGCAGGCCTATCAGGGTAGCCGTGCGGGGCTCACCAGAGATCAGCCCCAACTCGCCGACGGTCTCGCCAGCGTGAATCTGCGCCACCAACTGTTCTTGACCGTCCGCGTCCCGCATGAAGGCGCCAAGCCGACCGTGGGTGACGACGTAGAGTGCCTTTGACTGATCGCCTTCCCTGAACAGGGTCGAGCCGCCGCGCAAGTCGACCCATTCAAGCTCTGCTTCGATTGCGGAAAACGTCTCTTCCCCAATTCCGTCGAAAATAGACAGACTTAAGAGCTGCTGACTGAAGCCCTCTTGACTCATCGGCCCAATTGCGACGGAGCGCGCCTCCGCGTCCGTCATCTCCCAAATTCCCGGTCACGAAATTGTCTGAGTTTAGCTCGCTGTGCCGTTCAGAACACCGCATTGTTACCCGATGGCTCCCCACTTGGCCAATCGTTTTAATTTGAAGTACCGCAAGGCCAATAGCAACTCAGTTCGGATCTGGGCTTTCGCCTGCAGCGCCTCGACGCGATTGAACTCCTCGCGCACGTACTCGGTCACTACCTTGTAAAGCCGTTGTCGTTACCGAAAATCCTATCCGTAACAGATTCGCGGCGACTCGGCTGCGTGTAACATGATCTCGATCACTGATCGGGATTTTCACAACGCTGTGGTGGGTTCTCGCCTCGCGGCTCAAATCGCGTATCCGGGATCGCCCTACGACACCTCGATCCCCTTGGCAAAATGGGCACGTCGAGCGCTTGATCGGATCGGTCCGCAGAGAGTGTCTGAACCACCTAATCGACATTCCCCAGATGACATTCAGATTCGTGAAATTCGTACCACCGTCCCACCGCCTAGGGAACTGTATCCCTTCCGCATCCATCCGATGGCCTGATTTTGGAGATCGGCCCGCGCTCGGAAGGCCATTCGGTCATTTATCTCGCCATCCAGACACACCTCTCGTGTCGCTTTCTCGTCGCCGTCGATTCCCTCGGCCGACACCTCTGCCGCGTCATCTTCAAAATGCTCAGCCAAGAGCGTCCCTACTGGATCGATCCCTGACGAAAATTCGAAACTCTTTCAAACTCCCTCTTCCAAATTCCAGCGGGATGTTCAACTTGAGACTTTCCCAGCCTTTTCAAGAATGTCGGCTCCTGAGGGTATTGCGCCTTGGAAAGCGCATGAAGTTCGGTGGCCTGGGATGGCCGCCACGGTACAGCTTAGCCAGCAGCCGCGTACCGAGTCTTGCGTGGTGTCCGGTAGCCTACCATCTCGCCAACTTCATGCGGACGCTGGCTTTGCC
>JAPUGV010000196.1 GCA_027298025.1 Chloroflexota bacterium
GTCTCGCCGACCGTCTCCCGATAGAGGATTTCGGTAAACGCAAAAATTAGCATCGCAACAAGTGAATTGGCGACGCCCAACCGAACGTTCTCGACCAACGATACCCCAGGGGATTCTAAGACTGAAGAGCGGAAGGGACCCCGAATCGAGAGAGCCGAGGACGCCGACCCCGGCTCTCTAGTAAGGAGGAGAAGAAGAGATTTCCACCCTTCCAATAATAGATTACATGGGAGACCTATTCCGTGCTGGTCGGAATCACCACGCAAAACCTACGTGAATCCTACGCTAGAGGAATCTTTCACAACGCTAGAAGGAATCCATGCAGACCCAATATATTCTCTTGATAGGTGCCACTGGGAGAGGTCCAGGTGATCCTAACTCAGCTGCCCGATTTGGATCGCAATGTGTAACTGCGGTAATTGCACGTGTATTTGATCTAGACTGAGATGCATGGGGAATCAAGTTTCGAGGTGTTCGGCTCTTGATCTCTATGGCCAACCCTCGATCCAACAGCCGTCAGTGAACATGACCCCCAGATGGTAGTCACCGGGTTGAACTGTGTCGAACACCCCAACCAGTTTCTTTGTATCCCCGGAATCAATCTTCCGATTGCCACTATCCAGGAATCCAGTCATGGTCGGTGGAAACGGGTTGCCTGTGTCCCAGATCTCGTCCCCCGCCAGATCGAATTTCTGATGGAAACCATTTTCTTGTGGCCACTCCAGGTAAATCTCCTGAATCTCAATCCTTGAGGGCGAGCCATTAAATATGTCTCCCCATACGATCGCCCCTCCAATTTCTGCACCGAGACCGGTGAACTCGATCCCGCTACAGGATTCGATCGTAGGAGGAGGTGTCATCACAGCAGTCGTTGTACCAGTTGGGTTGAAAGTTGGGCTGGGAAAGGGCGTGCTGCTCGGGAACGGGCTGGGGGTCGGCGTCTTGCTGGGTATCGGCGTTCTGGTTGCCGTGGGTGAAGGCCCCGGGCTTGGTGTGTAGGTAATTGTCGGTGTCCGGCTGGGCGTCGGCGAAGGACCCGGCGTAGGGGTCTTCGTCTTGGTCGGGGTCTTGCTCGCGGTTGGAGAGGGACCCGCTGTAAAGGTCTTTGTGGCGGTCGGGGAGGGGCCTGGAGTCGCGCTGTGAAGGGGGGTCGCAGTCCCTTCGAGCTCGCCTAGCACTTCAAAATCGCCGGCCAGCGTGGCCATGACGGCGGTCTGGATTTGTTCTGGTGACTGCGTCTCATCTCCTCCAGCGGCCGCAAGCTGAGTGGAGAGCGCTTCGATCGTACCGGCCAGCGCCGTTAGCTGCGGGCCGCTCATATCTTCCACAGTCAGACTGCTGCCCTCGGCCGGATTGGCCGCGCCGTCCAGCATTTCCATCAGCCCTGAAGCGGCAACCGGGCAAGCCAGTAGGAGCAGCAAGAGCACTGCAGCTGCGGCCGCCACACGAAGTAGGCGACTGCGCTTCCTCTTCAGCGGCTCTGGTTCGTGAACCATGATACTGGCCGCGATCGAGGAGGGTGGCACTTCGATATCCGGAGCTGGATTGTTGAAGGGGTCCTGTGCGTGAGCCAGCGCGGACTGAAATGCAGAATTCATCTCGCCCATTGAGCCAAATCGCTCGGCCGGGTTCTTGGCAGTGGCCTTAAGGATGACGCGCTCAATGGCCTCTGGTACGTTGGGACTCCTGAGGCGGGCGAGCGGAATGGGCTCATTGATGTGTTTGAGCATCACGGCCATGGGAGTCTCCGCCTGAAACGGCAATTCGCCCGTACAAAGCTGGAAGAGAATGACCCCCAGCGAGTATTGATCGGAGGCCGGGCTCGCCTTTTCGCCGCGCGCCTGCTCAGGCGACATATAGGCCGGCGTACCCAGCAGCGCCGATCCGGTCAAGCTAACGGAGGCGTCGTGGATGCGAGCGAGTCCGAAGTCGGCCAGCAGCGCATTCCCCTTATCGTCGAGCAAGACGTTCGAGGGTTTCACGTCCCGGTGGATCACGCCCTGCTCATGAGCGAACTCCAGCGCGCTGCCCAATTGATCCACGAGCATGCCGCCTTCGGAAGGCGTCAATGGTCCCAGCTTTAGCTTGTCTGCCAGACTTCCAACTTCGAGTAGCGGCATCACGAGGTACGCATAGCCCGCGTCTTGCCCAAAGTCCACGACGGGAACGATGTGGGGGTGCTTCAAGCGCATCACGACTTCTGCCTCACGCTTGAAGCGCTTGGTGAACTGGGAGTCTTGTGCCATCACCGGCGACATGACCTTTACGGCCACCTCCCAGCCTGTTTCCGTGTCAGCTGCCTTAAATACCGTGGCCATACCGCCCTGACCAATCTGCTCGATCAGGCGATATTTGCCGAGATTCTCAACTGGCAGCTTGGCTTCGGCCATCGTTTACAAACCTCTGACCCTGCCGGATCTCTTCAATTTATGGACCGACCCCCGATGCGAAATAACCGAGCACGCGGGCCTCCATTTCTGGAGCCCACGCGGTTGCGCTGAGGAGGCGACCGGTATGTTAGCGGTGCAACAAGAAGCTGGCGATGACCAGCCCGTTGTAAATGGACACGTCGTGCGAGTTGACCTCCCATGGCCCACCTTCGAGCGCTTCCATGGCGGGTCCCAGGTCCTTTTCGATCTCTGCCATGACCCGGCGGATTTCTGGTGCCTGATCGGTCATGGTTTCGACTAGGCCTGGCATCTTCAGGCGGTGGGTCAACACGAGCATCCGATACCCGGGCTGGCCGTTCGACACAGCGATTGTTGCCGGCGCCGAAACGG
>JAPUGV010000197.1 GCA_027298025.1 Chloroflexota bacterium
AGATAGCTGCTAGGACCTGCGCCACTGCCCGAAATACAGCGGTGCAGGGCATACCTATGATTGAATAAGGCCCTTTTCATGCAGGGGATTAACATTCTAATGATACCTATTTTTCCCCGAGTATTCTTCGCGCACTAGCGACGACTGAAGCGCGCACTCGCGACTGCAGTTTAAACGCGGGAGGCCGCCTGTACTCCCAATGTTCCACCGGACATGGGGAGAATATGATCAGAGGTGTAAGATAGTGACTCTCCTAGCGAGCGGTGGAAGGGTCGAGCTCGGCACATCCAATGGCGCCTATTCCAAGCATCTCCCCAAGGTGGGCACAACGGTGCCCGACTTCCTCGCCGCTATGGCCTTCCGAGATTTCGATCAAGCCATTCAGCTGGCCAACGACAGCCAGCATCGGCTGGGGCTTCTTGGGTGAGTAACGACCCTCGGCTGATCAAGCGTTTTTTCGAGCAAGTGCAGGCCGGTACGATCTGGATTCACGACCCACTTACCGACTACTACGCCGGCTCGTTCGGGGTTATGAAGATGAGTCGTGCAAGCCGCGAGCTGGGTCAAGAGGGCCTGGACGAGTTTTGTCAGGTCAAGCATGTGCATTGGGACATGGTCGGTGAAATGAAGGATACCTGGGTTCCGTACTCATCGTAGGTCGTCAGCGACCTGCGGCATAGTCAGGTGGATAAGAGGCTTCGACGGTGGGAAGATAATGACGAGCAGTAGAGACAAATCGAAATGCAAAGCGTCGCTTGCTGCCTGCTAGGAGATTCATGATGATTCAGGATGCCCTGCGCCACCTCAGCCCGGTCTGGAACCGATACACAGATATTGTTGCAGAGCGGGGTGAGGGTTGCTACCTCTTCGACCAAGACGGCACCCGCTATCTCGATTTCAGCTCCGGAATCGGAGTGACCAACACCGGCCACTGCCATCCGCGGGTCGTCGAGGCGATTCGGGAGCAGGCGGGACGGCTGCTCCACGGCCAAGCCAATATCGCCCTTCATCCCCGTATGCTTGAACTGATCGAGGAGCTTATCCCCATCATGCCCCAGGGGCTTGATGGCTTCTTCTTCAGCAACAGCGGGTCCGAGGCTGTGGAGGGCGCCCTCAAGCTGGCCCGCGCGGCCACCGCCCGCCCGAACATCATCGTCTTCCAGGGCTCTTTCCACGGTCGGACCGTGGGCACCATGTCCCTTTCTACGAGCAAGACAATTTACCGCGCCGGCTACCAGCCGCTGATGCCAGGCGTGTTCGTGGCCCCGTATCCCTACGCATACCGCTACGGTTGGCCATCTGAGCGCACGGTCGAGTGGTGCCTCGAGGAGCTGCGTTTCCTCTTGCAGACTCAGACGGCGCCAGAAGAAACGGCGGCGTTGTTGATTGAGCCGGTGCTTGGGGAGGGCGGCTACGTTGTGCCGCCTTCGGGCTTCCTGGAGGGCGTGCGCCAGATATGTGACGAGCATAGCATCCTGCTGATCGTGGACGAGGTCCAGTCCGGGTTCGGCCGCACGAGCCGCTGGTTCGCACACGAGCACTTTGGCGTGAGGCCAGACATCATGATCGTGGCTAAGGGCCTGGCCTCGGGACTGCCGCTCTCGGGTGTGATCGCGCCGATGGAGCTGATGGAGCGCTGGAAGCCGGGTTCGCATGGGGGGACCTACGGTGGTAACGCCCTAGCCTGTGCCGCCGCGATTGAGACGATCCGGGTCATCCGCGAAGAAGAGCTGCTCCAGAACGCCCAGGCCCTTGGCGAGCAACTTATGAGTGGGCTGCGCCATCTGCAGGAGCGATACCCGCGCATCGGCGATGTGCGCGGTCTAGGCTTGATGATCGCTGCGGAGTTCACGGCTCCGCAGAACAAACCTGATGTGGAAACATCGAAGGCCGTCCTCCACTCATGCCTCGAGCAGGGTCTAATTCTGCTGACCTGCGGGCCGTGGGACAACACCATACGCTTCATTCCGCCACTGGTAGTGTCCGAGGAGCAAATCGAGCAAGCATTGGAGATCTTCGAGCACGGTTTGGCGAAGGCAGCCGGGTGAGTCGCAAGCTGCAAGATGCACGCAACGAGCAGGATGCTTGAGGTTTGCGACTTGGGGTGAGCAACGTGCGATTTGTGGTGACTGTGTGGAAGTATTGCCCAGTTGGTCGAAGATATTGCTGACCATGAGGTTGAACACCGAGAATAAATGGCGAAGGCCATAGAGGCAGCGCAGGAGGACCGACATTCTCACCCGCTTCCCCTCGGTTTTCGATGCCCCGTGAGGCGAGTCGAGCCCGGCGCTGGCCACTTCATCCCTAGCCGGTGATCATTCAGGGTGCTTTTCAGCGGTGAAGGTGCAACCCGCCCCATCCACGCTCTCTGGCGCTCTTGTTGGTGTTGCCGTCTTCGGTGCCTAACAAGGTTTCTTGAGTTTATCGCTTCCACTTTCAGCCGTAGCCGGGCGAACGGTTTCCCAAAGCTGGGATCATCGTCGGCAAAGAGAACCCTCGGCCCCTCACCACGAGCCCGGGCCGAGCCGCCGGAGTTCCTTAGGCTATTCTGGCTGCTGTTTCTCTTTCGCGTCTGCACTTGGTGGTTTCTCGGCAAGGGAAGTACGATGGGGCCTGTAACGTCTGGTATGAATCAGTGGGTCGATTGCGGCTGGGAAATTCGCGACCTGAAGCGGGACTATCGAGCCAGGTTTCGACCCCCGCCTGCCTGCCGGGGGCAGGTCATCGGCCCTTGCGACAGGAGGAAATGAATGCTTAGAGGCACCCCGTTCCACTCCAGGACCTCGGCCTTGTGCGAGGGGCAGAACTGGCGGCGCTGGGCTGGTTATGTCGTGGCTGGCTCCTACGAACTGACTCACGAGCGAGAGTATTACGCCATTCGCACCACCGCCGCTCTGATTGATATCTCGCCGCTGCATAAGTACCGCATCCACGGTCCGGACGCGGTCCGAGTGGTCGATCGCATTGTCACTCGGGATGCATCGAAGTGCGCAGTCAACCAAATTATGTACACTCCGTGGTGCACCGACGCGGGCAAGGTGCTGGACGACGGGACCCTCTGGCGGCTGGATGAGCAGACCTTCCGGCTCACCGCTGCCGAGCCAAACCTGCACTGGCTGCTGGAGAATGCAATTGGGCTGGCCGTTGAAATCGAAGACGAATCCGATCGCATTGCAGCGGTTGCCCTTCAAGGCCCGAATTCCCGAGAGATTCTCAAGCTGATTTCGGACACCGACCTGGACACATTGGGCTATTTTCGCCTGAAGCGTGCCGCGGTGGCAGATCTCCCTGCGATTATCACGCGCACCGGTTACACCGGCGACCTGGGCTACGAGATCTGGGTGGAGGCAGACCAGGCCGGCCGGCTCTGGGATGCGCTGATGGCGGCCGGGCGCGCCTATGGAATATTGCCAACGGGCATCCTTGCGCTCGACATCGCCCGCGTGGAGGCTGGCCTGCTGCTGCTTGAGGTTGATTACGTCCCGGCGCGGCAAGCTGAGGTGGCGTCCCAGACATCCACGCCCTATGAACTGGGTCTGGGCTGGACGGTCAAGTTGGACAAGGGACCTTTCATCGGGCGGCAGGCGCTGGCAGAGCAAAAGAGGCGCGGCCTAAAGTGGAAGTTCGTTGGGATAGAAGTCGAGTGGGAGTCGCTGGAGCGGCTCTACTGGGAATTCGGCCTGCCGCCACAGCTTCCGACAGAGGCCTGGCGAGAGAGCGTCCCAGTCTACAGCGGCAGGCAGTGGATCGGCTATGCGACCAGCGGCTGCTGGTCGCCCATACTTAAGAAGTACCTCGCGATGGGGCATCTCAGGGCTCAGTATGCCAAGCCGGGGACGCCGGTAAAGATGGAAGTGAAAGTGGAACACCAGCGCAAGCAAGCCGCCGCCAGGGTCGTGAAGAAGCCATTTTTTGACCCGGAAAGAAAGCGCGCCTGAGATTCATTTGGGCGACGGGCAAAGGAGCTGGATGAATGGGCAGGGTACCGCATTACGACGCCATCGTCATCGGCGGGGGGCACAACGGCCTGACAACTGCGGCCTATCTAGCAAAGGCGGGCAAACAGGTGCTTCTACTGGAACGGCGCGACATTCTCGGCGGCGCGACCGTTACCGAGGAGATTTATCCGGGTTTCAAGTACTCGGTCGCCTCCTACGTGGTCAGCTTGCTGAGGCCCGATGTCATCCGCGAGCTAAAGCTCGCTGAGCACGGTCTCGAAATCGTGCCGTTGGAGAGCTCCTTCTCACCATTGCCAGGGGGCGACTATCTGGTCCGCTGGGCCGACCGCGACCAGACTCGGCGTGAAATCTATCGCCACTCCCCGCACGACGCGGACCTGTACCCTGAGTTTGGCCGACTGATGTCTCAGATGGCGCGCGCCGTCAAGCCGCTCATCTCGATGGCGCCTCCAGACCCCACGTCCCTGAATCCAAAGGAACTATTGGAGTTAGCGAAACTGGGGCGGTATTTCGCCCGCGACCTGGAGCAGGAGCACTTCTACTCTCTGGTCAAGCTCATGACGATGAGTGTTGCTGATTTCCTGGACGAGTGGTTCGAGTCTGAACCGCTCAAAGCCGTGATGTCCTCCAGCGGCATCATCGGGACGTTTCTGGGACCTCGTTCTCCCGGCACGGCCTACGTGATGCTGCATCATTTCATGGGAGAGATTGACGGGGTTTTCCGAGCGTGGGGCTTTCCCAGAGGCGGAACCGGCGCGGTCGCGGAGTCAATCGCCAGTGCGGCCCGCAGCTATGGCGTGGAAATCCGCACCAGCGCAGACGTCGAGCAAGTGATTGTCAAGAAGGGGCGGGCGCTTGGCGTGGCGCTGGAGAGTGGCGAGGAAATCTACGCCCGTCGGGTAGTTTCCGGTGTGGACCCGAAACGCACTTTCCTCAAGCTGGTCGATGAGAGCCACCTGCCATCCGACTTCGTAGAGGATATCCGCCGCTTCAGGATTCAAGGCTCGTCAGGCAAAGTCAATCTCGCGTTGAGCGAGCTGCCACATTTCACCGGCCTGCCCGCCGATGGCCCACACCTGCGCGGGTTTATCTCGGTCGGCCCCTCCATCGAATACCTCGAACGCGCCTACGACGACGCCAAATACGGGGCCTTCTCCCGGCGGCCTTACCTGGACATTGTGATCCCCTCGGCAATTGACCCTGCAATGGCGCCGCCAGGCAAGCACGTCATGTCTATCTTTGTCCAGCACGCGCCCTACAATCTCAACGGCGGCTGGAACGACGCTCAGCGAGAGGCATTCGGCGACGCCGTGGTCGACACGCTGGCAGAGTTTGCGCCCAATATCAAGGACGCCATTCTGCACCGCCAGGTGCTGACCCCATGGGACCTGGAGCAAGTCATGGGCCTGACGGAGGGGAATATCTTTCAAGGCGAGCTATCACTCCATCAGCTCTTCTTCCTGCGCCCAGCGGCCGGGTGGGCCAGGTATCGGACGCCGGTTAAGAACTTGTATCTTTGTGGGTCAGCGGCCCACCCGGGCGGCGGCATTTCGAGCGCGCCCGGCCGCCTGGCCGCCTTAGAAATCCTGAAAAACTGGAGCAAGCCTTGGAGCAGCTGAAAGCCGGGGAACGATGATTCAGCCATACGATGCCATCGTCGTCGGGGCCGGACACAACGGCCTGACCACTGCGGCGTATCTAGCGAAGGCCGACAAACGAGTGCTCGTGCTGGAGCGGCGCGATATCGTCGGCGGGGTGACCGTTACACAAGAAGTCCATACGGGCTTTAAATTCGATACCTGGGTGCACGGGGTAGGCTGGCTGCATCCAAAAGTGATGCGAGACTTGGACTTGGCCCATCATGGGCTGGAAATCCTGAGGAACGATCCGACCGTCTTCGCCCCCTTGCCGGATGGGGCGCACCTGACCTTATGGCAGGACGGCGGGAAAACGGTCGAGACCCTTCGCGGCTTCTCCAGTTCGGATGCAAATAAGTGGGGCGCCTTCGCTGAGCGTGTGGCGCAGGTCGCGCAGATTCTGGAAGCTGCCTACTCGGTCACCCCTCCAGACATCCGGGCTGGCAGCTTTGACGACCTGATTAAGATACTCAAACTGGGAGGTCGTCTGCGCCGGCTGGGGCGTCGAAATATGATGGAGGTCATACGCCTCCTGCCGATGTCGGTGGCCGAGTTCCTGGACGAGTGGTTTGAAACCGACGTATTGAAAGGCACCCTGGGAGCCAGCGGCATCAGCGGCATCTTTCAAGGCCCGCGAGCATCTGGCACGACATTTATCCTGGCCCATCACCACGTGGGCAGCCCAAAGGGGGTCTTCAGGTCGCTTGGGCTGGTGCGCGGTGGGGTGGGCAATCTGAGCGCGGCGCTGGCCGGTGCCGCCCGACAGCACGGGGCGGAAATCCGTACTGGAGCCGAGGTCGAGCAGGTAGTGATCGTGGAAGGGCAAGCGCGCGGGGTGGTGCTTGCCAGCGGAGAGGAAATCGCTGCCTCGCAGATCATCTCCAATGCAGACCCCCATGCGACCTTCCTGGGCCTGGTGGGCCCACTGAACTTGCCCCAGGACTTTGTCCAAAAAGTGCGCAACATCAAGTTCAGGGGCGCCTGCGCCCGCGTGAACCTTGCGCTGGACGAACTGCCGAGTTTCACCAGTCTGCCGGGCGACGGCCCTCATCTGCGGGGTGTCATCTCCATCAGCCCCAGCCTGAATTATCTGGAACGCGCCTACGACGACGCCAAGTACGGCGGCATCTCTCAACAGCCTTACCTGGAGGCCAGCATCCCCTCACTGGCCGACCCAACCCTGGCGCCGTCGGGCAAGCACGTGATGACGATTGCCGTCCAATACGCGCCCTATCAGCTTAAACAAGGGTTATGGGACGACGCGCAACGCGAGCTGCTGTTTGACACGGTGGTCGAGACTCTGACCGAGTATGCGCCCAACCTCACCGGAGCCATCTTGCACTCTCAAGTGCTTACCCCGCTGGACCTTGAGCAGGAGTTTGGCCTGACCGAAGGCAACCTCAACCACGGCGAGCTCACGCTAGACCAGTTGTTCTTCATGCGGCCCGTGCCGGGCTGGGCGCAGTACCGGACCCCCATCAAGAACCTGTATCTGTGTGGTGCCGGAACCCATCCTGGTGGGGGAGTCGCAGCTGCCTCGGGCTACAACGCCGCGCGCGAGATCTTGAAAGACGCATAATCCTGGAATCAGAGATGCGCGGGCGGGGACCGCGTCGGCGGTCGCTTTGAGCCTCGCAGCACCGCCCGTGACGACGAGAGCACGAAGACAAAAGGGGAGCGACATGGACCCAAAGCAAGTTCTCCGGCAATTGGAGGCCGACGGCGTAGTGCACCTGTGGGTGCTTTTCCACGACTACGGAGGGCGGACCCTGGGCAAAGCGGTGCCCAAGAGCCGAATCGACGCCTCTGTAGAGCGTGGGGTGGTCATCCCGATAGCAAATCCGGACTACAGATTTCTGGAGCACGGTGGCGGTCTTCGGATGTGGAGGGGTGGGCCTTATTGTTCGTCAAGGTGCCGCGCTAGCGGGCGCGAAAACAATCATCGCGGTCGACGTGCGGGAGAATAAGCTCGGCTTCGCCCGTCAGTTTGGCGCTACTCACACCATTAACGCCTCCCAGGAAGACCCGGTGGAGGCGATCAAAGAGATGACCGGCGGGAAGGGCGTTGAATACGCCTTTGAGGCCATAGGGAACCACGAGACCATGGCCCAAGCCATCAAGTCCACCTGCAAAATGGGTACCGCGTGCATCGTTGGCGAGGCCCCAGACACTGCTGTCCTATCTTTCCCTGCCGCGCTTCTATACGATGAGAGGAAAATCATCGGCTGCAGCTATGGCTCGACCAACCCTCGGATCCATATGCCTCGCTTGCTCGATCTGTACCTGGACGGAAAGCTGAAGCTGGAAGAGTTGGTCACCCGCACCTATCCTCTGGATGAGATTAACAGTGCCTTCGAGGGCATGGAGCAAGGGGAAGTGACCCGAAGCGTGATCAAGTTCTGACCCGACCCCAACTCCCAAGCGGCAACGCTTGAGAACACGCCAATGCGACTCTCTTCCCCCATCTCGGTCTACCGACGGACGATCGCGTCGGTCATCCGCATCAAGCGTAGCATGGCTGCGACGTCGTGGACGCGTACGATGTCCACGCCACGGGTGATGCCTACGGCCACCGCCGCGGCCGTCCCCTCCAAATGCTGGTCTGGCGGCAGATCCAAGCTATAGCCGATAAACGACTTGCGGGACGGCCCAATTAACACCGGATAGCCCAACTGGCATATTTCATCCAATCGATCGAGCAACTCAAGGCTGTGCATGCAACTCCCTGCTCATCACGATGAATACGGATGGGTTGTCGAAGCTTCCCTTGACTGGCGAAAACATAGTAGGCTTGTCTGTGCTAACCCAGTTTTGAGGAAAGGGTATTTCCGCATGATACGGATGGTTGCGGACGATTTATATCAGATCGGGGAGTGTGTAGACGGGCGTCACGGTCATGAAGCCGTTCGCTTTTATGTTCTCACCAATGATGGCCGCCCGATCCTCATCGACTGCGGATCTCAGCTTTTCCGCTCTGAATCGATGAAACAACTGGATCAGGTTCTCGAGGGAAGCACTCCGGAATTTGTTTTTCTGACCCATTCTGAGCTTCCTCACTCCGGGAATTTGGAGAGTATCGCGAGGAATTGGCCTCATATCCACGTCATGGTTTCAAGCATCTTGATACGCCACATCGAAATTGCCCCGGTTTTGCCCTTGGAGCAAATCGTTGCCGCATCACCTGGGACCACGCTTCAAATTGCAGGACGAGAACTAAACTTCTTGGACGCGCTGCTGAAAGATCAACCTGGATCGCAATGGATCTATGACCCTAAGACCGGCACTTTGTTCACAGGGGATGGGTTCGGCTACTATCATCCGGCGGAAGTATGCGAGCAGTTCAGTGACGAGGTTGAGGGCGGAATTCTCGAGCAATGGTTCACCACTTACCATCGAGATGCCTTTCGGTTCTTGCGATGGGTCAATCCAAAAAAGCTGAATGACGTTCTCGATGAGCTGTACCAGCGGCGCGATGTGAAAACCATCGCACCCATTCATGGAAATGCCATCCGTGGCGATATTCTTGAACACGTTGACCGGCTCAAACGAGCGATTACGGCCATATGTATGCAGCATCGTAAGGAAGGCATCAATCTAAGATGAGCGTGAAGGTGTTTGGCGATGGAGTGAGTAGAGTGGGTGTGCGAGAAATTACATCCGGCATTTTTTGGATCACCCACTGCTTGGGCGATCACGCCAAAGATCACTATTCCGATTACTTTGGGCTGCTCTCGAACGCTGAAGACTACGTCAGCAATCGAATTGTCGATTATCCATTTTCTGCATTTTTAATACTCGACGAAAAGTCACTGTTGATAGATACGGGTGCCCCCGCGCAGCGGGCCAACACGCTGGCGGCGCTCGACACCCTCTTGGGAAGCCATGCTTTGGATTATCTCTGGATCAGTCACATTGAACTTCCACACGCGGGGAATGCGGTAGCCATCCAAAGGAAGTATCCTGGCGCGGAGCTGATCACAGTGGGCGGTGGCGACGACTCCTACTATGCCCTTCATGGGTTAGAGGACGCGATGCTTGTTTCTGTCGGCGATATTATCAAACTTGGCAAACACAGCATAGAAATGGTGGATCCCCTTTTTCTAGATCACGGCAACTCTCAATGGCTTTATGAACGGACGACCGGATTCCTCTTTACCGCCGACTGGGGGCACAACTTGCACGAACCCAGCCGCAACCAGTGTTTTCAGTTCGTGGATGAGATGGAGAACTCTGGATACACGGACGAGCTTTTTGTGGACGACGTAGCGGTCAACGCCTGGTATCAATTCCCGTGGTTAGCGTGGACCGACCCGGATGAGATTGCTGCTGGTGTCGATAGGCTTTTCAAACAGTATGACGTAAGAATCTTTGCCCCAAGCCACGGCAATCTGATAAGGAAGGATGTGGGTAGGTACGCGGCGCTGTTGAAGGAAGGGACCCGGAAGGCGGTTGAGATGCCCCATCGTTTTGCAGTCTGAACTGGATCAAGCTTTGCCGCGAACCCAGACGCCCGTCTCGTGGACGGGCGTCTTTATTTGGATTGGAGAAGGGTCGGGCGGGTACGGCAGTAAGCGAGTTCGGATGTGCCGGGGCGGCTCAGACTGCGGGCAAGGAGCTGATCAGGATTGCAGCCATCAAGACGGCGGTTAGCACCAGGCCTACTTTGAGCTTTCTCGACCCGCTCGGCACGTCCGAGTCTCTTTGCCCCCGCAGATCCAAATCCGCGCCAGGCTCAATCGTGGGTACGTACTCGAACTCCTTGAGGATCAGGTACCATCTTGCATCCACCATGACTATTGCCTCCTGTACTCTGTGGTCTCCGATGGCTGCGTTCTGGCATCGTAACTCTTAGTCCT
>JAPUGV010000198.1 GCA_027298025.1 Chloroflexota bacterium
GGTTGCGTTCTGTCGAAGGCGTTGAGCCGGCCACGTGATTCTTCAGACAGCCTCCGATGCGGACCTGCCCATATTCTTCCAGCAACGGCGGGCCCCCACTGGGAGATCACAGATAGAATTGTCTCATGCAATCGATAGGTCCGGGCTTGGGGATCGCCGGCAGCGCCATAGCCATCAATCTCGTGTTGGCCCTCATCAAGATTTCAACCGGGGTGATTGGCAATTCCTACGCGCTGATTGCAGATGGCATTGAATCAACCTCTGACATCTTCAGTTCGCTCATCGTACTGAGCGGCCTCCAGATTTCATCGAAGCCTGCAGATCAAAGTCACCCTTACGGCCATGGAAAGGCCGAATCGCTGGCCGGAATGGCTGTGGCGCTATTCCTTATTGGTGCCGGCGTCCTCATTGCGGTTCAGGCGATTCGGGAGATCTTGACTCCCCAACAGTCGCCGGCCTTGTTTACGCTGCCCATTCTGGCAATCATTATCGTCGTCAAGGAAGCGCTGTATCGCAGGATGTACAGAGTTGGCTCCGATCTGGATAGCATTTCGCTCAGGAGCGACGCCTGGCATCACCGTTCAGACGCCGTAACGTCCCTGGCCGCGTTCGTAGGCATCAGCATCGCGCTGATCGGGGGCCCAGGATATGAATCTGCGGATGATTGGGCGGCGCTTTTGGCAGTCGCAATCATCTTCGTCAACGGCATTCGCTTGATTCGACCCGCGTTGGATGAAGTGATGGATGCTTCCGTTTCTGACGATATAGAGCAGCAAGTGATATCGATCGCTTCTTCTGTGGAAGGAGTGGTCACCATCGAGAAGTTACGCATTCGAAAGAGCGGCTTGGGATACCTAATGGACCTGCACGTTCAAGTGGACAGCGCCATATCTGTCAAGAACGGACATGCCATCGGCCATATGGTCAATGATCGCCTGAAGAAATCGCCCCTTCCGATCACGGATGTGGTGATTCATATCGAGCCTGCAATAGACGGGAATTGAGCTCGAAGGCGCAAATGAAAACCATCAACACGCATGGCACGTTTGAGGACGCAATTGGGGGTTCCAGCCCCGAGGTTCAGTCGATCGCACGACGCCTCCGCGAGCTGATCATTGAGATCTATCCCGGCGTGCTCGAGGTACCGTGGCCCAAACAAAGACTCGTAGGATACGGCGTTGGGCCTAAAAAGATGTCCGAGCACTTCTGCTATATCGGAGCCCAGAGCACTCGCGTCAATCTTGGATTTTTCTATGGTGCCGAGTTGTCAGATCCAGAGGGTCTCATGGAAGGGACCGGCAAGAGGCTCCGCCACGTGAAGGTGCAAAGTGTTGAGCAGGCCGAGCAAACCTCTATCCGGGATTTAGTTCAACTCTCGATAAAGGAAAGAAAGGAGGAGCTCGGAATCGCGGATTAGTTGGCCAAGGCCTTTGCCATGGTTCTGAGCGTAGGGTCGCATTGCATGGAAGCCGTGGAGCAAAAGGATTGGAAATAGAACTGCTTGTACGTGCCGTTATCGAGGACCATGGCCGCTTCCTCATCGCTCATACCAAAGGAGCGGGGAATGTGTACTTGCCGGGGGGTCACGTCGAGACCGGTGAGGGGATGAAACACGCACTTGTTCGCGAGCTAGCTGAGGAGCTCGGGGTAGATGTCGAGGTGCGCGAATACCTTGGGGCTGTGGAGCATGCATGGCAGGTCGCGGGTGTGCACAGCCACGAAATCAATCACTGCTTCGTAGTCATATCTCCCGGGCTACATGCCACCCAAGCGCCCCATTCTCATGAAGATCACGTCGAGTTCACCTGGCTCTCGCCATCAGAATTCGAGGAGCGTAACCTTCAGCCTGCGCCCCTGCGCCAACTGCTATCGAAGTGGAGAACGGAATCCGGCCGACTTTGGTGGGCATCGACCATAGAGCT
The DNA here is from genome assembly GCA_027298025.1 of Chloroflexota bacterium. GTDB lineage: Bacteria > Chloroflexota > Anaerolineae > Anaerolineales > E44-bin32 > JADFRG01. Next base: position 1,923 of record JAPUGV010000198.1, read on the forward strand.
ACGCGACCGGTAGAGGCTTACAATTCGTGAACTTGCCACAGCCGGGAGGTAGGTTGAGCACTCCAGTCCGAGCGATCAATCTTCGCGAACGCTTGCTGGGCGCCGATCTGAAGACCTCGCCATCGTTGCGATTTCCGCACATAAGCTGTACGCGTCATTTGGAACGGGTGCGATCGTTGGGCCCAATGATGGCTTTCTCCGCGGCGAACCGCGCGCAGATCGGGTCATGATGAACGGGTAATTGGGCAAAATCCGATAAGACGCCTGATTATCGTCCTGCAAAACGTCGGGCCCACATGATGCCGAAGCAAACACCCGAACACCGTGAGATCTACGCCAATCACGCCGACCAGTATGAGTTGTTGGTCTCGCGCGAAGATTTCGAATCAAACATCTTTCGCAAACTAAATGAATTGGAGACCTTCGATGAAAAGGACGTAGTAGAGCTCGGAACAGGCACCGGAAGGCTGGCGCGCCTGCTTGCCCCGGCCGTTGGATCCATCAAAGCCTTTGACGCCTCGCATAATATGCTCGAGGTTGCGGCCGCCAAGTTGGGCGAGACCGGGCTGCGGAACTGGGGAGTCGCGGCCGCAGACCATCGAAACCTCCCAATCGAAGATCGCGCGGCTGATATAGCGATTTCCGGGTGGAGCATCGTCTACCTGGTGGTATGGAACGAAAGCACTTGGGAAAGTGAATTGGCCAAGGGCCTAGCCGAGATGAGGCGCGTACTCCGACCCGGAGGCCGCATCATCATCCTGGAGACGCTCGGCACTGGACGTGTGACTCCGCAGCCGCCAGAGAATCTCGTGGACTATTACTCATTTCTCGAGCACCAGGGCTTCTCGTCGTCCTGGATTCGCACCGACTATCGTTTTGCGTCACTAAAAGAGGCAGAAGAAACCGTCAGCCTTTTCTATGGGGAGGCTATGCTGGATAAAGTAGTCCATGATGGGTCTATTACGCTGCCCGAGTGTACGGGAATCTGGCAATTGACGATCGACGAATAGGCCGCGCGTGAAGGACGGATTGAGCGGTCCGGGAGATTGGCTAGGCTGGAGCGTACTCCTGTCCAATGCGATTCCGAAGCTTCGCGAAACCTGGGAGAGTAGTTGTTCGAGGGCGGATCCTGCATCCATATTAGCGTCGCTGAAAGCTGGACCTGTCCTCTGATCAATTTCAACTGCCGACATCTCAGCATACTTAAATGTCGCCCAACGGTGAGCCGGATACTGAATCCGCAGGAGAATATCTGGAGGAGGTGGCTTGGACAAAGAACATTCATCAGCGTCTTTGCATGAGCTAGTAACGGTCTCGGGCAGGCCGTACAACGCGGAAACACCCCTGCCCGCGCTGCTCAAAGAAAAAACACCTACAGAATTAGTCTTCGTTCGGAACCACTTCGAAGTTCCGGAGCTCGAAGTTTCCGAATGGGCTCTAAGAGTGACCGGCGCCGTCCGCGAACCCCAATCCATTCCGCATTTAGATCTCAGGACGCTTCCCTCCAAAACACTCAGGTTGACGCTCGAGTGCGCGGGAAACGGAAGAAGGAGTATGGATCCGGTCCCTGCGGGAACGCCCTGGGGGTACGGAGCGGTCAGCATTGTCGAGTTCACAGGAACGCCAGTGTTGAACGTGCTGGAGTTGGCCGGAATTTCGGATAAGGCTGTGGAGGCAGTTTTCTATGGAGCCGATCAGGGAGAAGTGGCGCCCGGTCGCACGGAATCATATGTTCGCAGCCTGCCTTTGGAGGTCGCGCTTGATCCCGACACAATCTTGGCCTGGGAAATGAATGGAAAACCACTGACCCCTAACCACGGCTTCCCATTACGCTTGGTCGTGCCCGGCTGGTACGGGATGGCCTCCGTAAAATGGCTCGAACAGATTGTCGTGAGCGAGGACAAATTCGGTGGCTTCTTCCAAGATGAGCATTATGTGTATTCTGAGGAAGATGGCACGCCGGAGGGCGAGCCGGTCCGCCACATTCGCGTGCGATCCTTGATCCTCGATGCTATTCAGGTGGAAGAGGGCAAATTACGGATTGTTGGCATTGCCTGGACAGGCGAGGGAACCGTTTCCACGGTCGAGGTCAGTTGGGATGGAGGAACCGAGTGGCACCGGGCCGAGCTGGACCGATCGAGTTCACATTTCGGTCTCCAGCGGTGGCGATTCCTGTGGGCGGCCGAAGGTGGCGCAGAATACGAATTTGTCTCCAGAGCCACCGATTCTTTGGGCAATGTTCAGCCCATAACTGATCGCTGGAATCGCGGCGGCTATGGCAATAATGGCTTGCATGCACTTCAGGTCACGACATCCGGCTTTGACGGAGGATAGATCGAGGGACGAGGGCGGCCAAAGAGACCGATCGGCCATAGAGTAGAGAGGAATAGCGGGCGGGTAGTCGGGAGGTCAAATCCCGTCCCCGCCTACGCGAGACTCAGCCGTTGAGGACGTTGCCTCTTAGCCAAGACCTCGCTTAGCCAGAGCGGCGCGTGTCATAGGGCGCAGATCGGCGCTGAACTTGCTAGTGCGACGGTACACCTTCTTGCTGAACTCGTTGCGCTCTTGATGATAAGCCTGCATCGCCGCCTCCCAGTCGCTCTGCCCCTCAAGGTAATCCGCGATCCGCTGCGCCAGGAAGACCGCGTGGGTCGAGGCTTGATCGATCCCCTGGCCAGACCACGGATCCATCGCCATGGAGGCGTCTCCAACCAGGGCCCAGCCCGCGCCATACGGGATCCGGAGATAACACGGTATGCTGCCTGAACCGCGGACCGGTCCCTCTCGTTTGGCGTCCGCCAGACGAGGGGCAAGCGCGGTCATGGTGTCCAGCTCGTTCAGCAATCCGCGCTCCGGGTCACGCTTGAATTCACCGAACCGATCGATAGGAACGGAGGCGGCAAGCATCGTAAGCTCATCGTCACACGGCATGCAGAACGCCAGGTTATTTCCCCGGTAGTGGAATTCGGCGGCCGGACCTTCATTGGCCTCGATCCCTCGGAAGTAGGCATAGTACATCGCTCGATGGACCGGTTCGTTCTGTTCCGTCTTAGCTCCAATTTGCTTGGCCACAAACGAGCGCACGCCATCTGCCCCGACGACCGCCTTCGCGTGCGCTAGGTGCTCCTGACCCGAAACTTTCCACTCAACACCTGATACGCGCCCATGGTCTGAGAGCAGGGAGTGTGCTTTTGCACCCTCACGCACTTCGACATTCGGCGTCCTCTTGAGGCGGCGCACAAGAATATCGTCGAGCGTGATCCGCCGGACACACATGTAGAATGGGAAGTCTTTCGGACGGTCCACCGGCTCCGGGAATGATATTCCGTCTATGACGTTGTAGTTGACCGTGAGGTGGGGAGCTACGGACTGAACTTCGTTGTAGACGCCAATCTGATCGAAGGCACGCAGCGCTGGCGCTCGGAAGAAGTGAGTAGAGAGCGTGTCGCTCGGAAAGGTGGCGCGGTCGAGTACCAGCACCCGATGGCCCCGGTCTCCAAGGAGACAGGCCAAAATTGAACCAGCGATCCGCCCCCCGATGATGATGACGTCATAGTCCGAGATCTCTCCTGCCATACTGTACTGGGTTGGAAGCTATTCTCCGTGCTGATCGATGGTTTGATCTGAACGCTCCGGGGTGAACTGTTGCAGCTCGATGACTTTGGCATTTTCCCGGAACAAAGGTGGCAAGATGGACATCGCTTGCTCTTTGCTGTCCAGGTCTGCGATGAACCAGGCCTTGTGTTCATCATCGCCGCAGCCCCAGTCCGCATTGGTCATAAAGTGAGACCCGGTTTCCATGAACGCCTGAACGGCCTGCCTGCAGGCATCCTTATTGTTGTCGTGAGGGACTTCAATTAGATAGCGTGTCATTTTCAGCCTCCATTAGATTTTCCAGGAAACGGGCTCCAGTTGCGGTACCCTTCTAGCCTTATGTGGGAACGTTATTTGAACCGCGGTTGAGCGATGATTGAGTGGATTGCCAGAATATACCATCCCTTCCATGGAGCTCGGATTCTCGTTCTTCTCGCCGTCGCCTCGGCCTCGTGCCAAACCGGCACAGGATCAACTGAAGGCACCCTAGCAGCCCTCTCCACCGCGAGTGCTGTATTGGGAACTCAAGTTGCCGCCCAGGCCACCCTCATCACTCACCTGGCCACGCGCGGACCTCCTCGGATCACGCGGCCAGTTGGTACTTTGCAGCCCACGCCCTACGAGCCCGTTCAGGG
>JAPUGV010000199.1 GCA_027298025.1 Chloroflexota bacterium
GCAAGCTGAGGGGGCCTCTCTAGAGGAGGGTCAGTTCGTCCCCTGGGAGACCTTCCGCGAGTTTGACATGAGTCTGGGACAGGATGAAGTGCACATTCGCGCGCGGTACGAGCAGACTTCAGACCTGCGCGTCACCTACCAGGGTGTGACGGCCCACATCGGTGCCTCTCACTGGCAGTTTGTGGGGCATACGTCAATGCTGCGCCAATTCGTTCCGTTGGATATGGACCGCCCGATGGGTCAAGTTCGCGTGTTGGATCAGAGTGTCAATGATGGAGGGCATCTGCGGCTGATGACTTCCCGTCCACTGACCATGAACATGAGCAACACCTTGGTCCCCATCCCCGCGCCGGACTCCGGTAAAAAAACCAAGCAAAAGACGCCTGGCCTCAAGAAACGTGTGCTCGAGTTTCCGCCATTGAAGCGAGGTTTGCTCTTCATCTACGATTGGATCTTTCGCCGGTATTACGGCAGGTGAAGGTACCTATCCTCTGTGAATCGATGGCGCAATCATGAGTGAGAAGCGGGTATTCGTGTCGGCAGATCATGGCCTGGCTCTGATCTACTTTCTTCAGTCGCAGCTCGTACCGAGGATGGTGGAAGCGGGCACTCATGTGATCATGCTGGTCCATGAGGATCTTAGGGTTGAACTAGAGCAGAAGTTCGGACGCGATGGGCTGACGTTTGAGGGGCTGAGGGTGGCTCAAGCCAAGGCGTACGCCCGGCGATCACGAGAACTCCAGTGGTGGCTGAGCTTCTTGGGTCGCGTGGGTGGATCCAATCGCATCAACACGCGTGCGATGGACAGCTATGTGGAACAGGTATGGATCGAGGAGCCGAATCGTCGCCGCATGTTTATGCCCGCGGGCTGGGGAGTGATCGCCGGACTTCGTCGCTCCCGGCTGCTTCGACGCGCTATGCTGCGTGCGCAGGAACTCTTCACTCCCGACATCTATAGAGACCTTTTTGAGAGCTTCAAGCCGGACCTAGTCGTGGGGAGCACGCCGGGCTGGCGGCTAGACAGGTATCTCCTCCGCGAAGCGGCTGCGCGGGGCACACCCACAACATCCGTGATTGTTGGCTGGGACAATTCGAGCAGTTACGGTTTGCCCGGTGCTGGAGTAGAGCATGTCAATTCTTGGTCGGCGATCCAGGCCGAGGAGTTGCACCTGGGTTCCGACTGGCCCCGAAATCGAATTAACGTCGGCGGGATACCCTCCTATGATGGGTATTTCCTCAAGCAATGGGAAATCCCGCGCGAGACTTACTTCCAACGTCATGGGCTGAACCCCCACCGTAAACTACTCTCCTACGCCTGCAGTTTCGTCAGCTTTTCGCCCAGCATTCAGAATGTGGAAGCGCTGTGCCGGTTGGTCAATTCGGGAACTCTCGCGGAACCTTGCCAGCTGCTTATCCGACTTCACCCAAATCACTTCATGGATGTGCGCCTTTTTTCCGACGAAAGGGATCGCATCAGCGCTTTGGCACATGAGTACCCTCATGTGCACGTCGTCGAGCCGGTACCGCTGGCGGGACAATTGGGACACTACTCTGGTGAGGATAGCCCTGAAAAGGCCTCGATGATGGCACATTCTGACGTCTTCATCACCGTGTACTCAACAATGGTCGTCGAGGCGGCGATCCATGGACGACCGATCATCAGCGCCTGCATCGATATGCCTGGTGGCTGGAATTGGCCCCGAAAATACTCACTGCCTCTCTCAAGCATTGGCAACTGGCCGACCCACGATCGGTTCCGCCAGGCTGGTGCCGGGCGCATTGCTCAAACTGAGAGTGAGCTGCGGGATGCCATCAATGAGTATCTGCAACAACCTCAAATGGATTCAGAAAACAGATTGAACTTCGTGAAGCAGGAAGTAACCTTTGTGGATGGAACTGCCGGCCACCGCACGGCGGACTTCCTGGTTTCCCTGATTTAGAGGCCAAGAAGATGAAGATCATGATTGCCGGACTTGGGTCGATAGGCCGCCGACATCTTCGGAACCTCTTGCGGTTGGGCGAGCGGGATATATTGCTCTTTCGAACGGGGAAGAGCACGTTACCCGACGATGACTTGGCCGGCTTTCCCGTAGAAAGTGACTTGGCGACCGCGCTTGCACGAAGACCGGAGGCTGTAATCGTGGCTAACCCGACCTCACTTCATCTGGAGGTAGCCATTCCGGCTGCGGAAGCAGGCTGTCACCTGTTCATCGAGAAGCCCGTGTCGCATAGCTGGACGCGTATTGATGATCTCAGGGATGCTGTCCAACGTGGCGGCGGGCAAGCGGTCGTGGGTTTCCAATTCCGGCTGCACCCTAGCCTGCAGGAAATGAGACGCATGTTGAGAGAAGGGGAGGTCGGCCGACCGATCAGCGCTCGATGGCATTGGGGGGAGTATTTGCCCGACTGGCATCCATGGGAGGATTACCATGTTTCCTACGCTGCTCGATCAGAGCTCGGGGGGGGTGTGGTTCTTACACAGTGCCATGGTTTTGATTACTTGCGTTGGCTGCTAGGCGAGGTGGCTGCGGTGTGGGCGATGACAGGAAATCTCGGAGGCTTAGACCTTGAAGTAGAAGATACAGCCGAGGTAGGATTGCGGTTCGTCCAGGGTTGCGTAGGCGCGGTCCATTTGGACTACTATCAACGACCTCCCCTGCATCGCATCGAGATCATTGGCAGTGAAGGCACAATCATATGGGACGGTTGGGATGAGGCAGTCCATGTGCGCAGCGCTGGCCGTGAGACCAAGGAATCCAAACCTGTCCCTCCCACCTTCGAGCGCAACGATATGTACCTCGAGGAGATGAGGCAGTTTCTGTCTGTCATCGCAGGGGAATCAGAACCCGTATGTTCTCTCTCGGACGGCATCGCGGCGCTCGAAATCGCGCTGGCGGCACGTGAGTCGGCCGA
>JAPUGV010000002.1 GCA_027298025.1 Chloroflexota bacterium
GATGTGATTGGCAATATTGGTGTGCTGTGCGCGGCAGGTCTGGTGGCGCTTACTGGGGCGTTTTGGCCGGACGTCCTAGTCGGGATTATTCTGGCGACCCTATTTGTCTGGACGGGCATTAGCGTGCTTCGTGAGGCCGTGCCTGCCTGGCAGGGCACCGCCGGTTTAGGCTAAGTTCTGAATGTCCGCTTTCCCGAAAGCAGCCGTTCAGAATGTGCGAGTTGGGATCGACCTGAATGTCTGCTTATGGCCGAAAGCAGACGTTCATTAACAGTTAATATGCAAGCGTATGCATAGAATTTGAATGACCGCTTTGAAGAAACAAGCAGACGTTCAGAGTGCCGAGGCGCCTCCTAGACCAGAAATTTCTCGCCGACTTTGGGGAGATTTCAGCCCCATCTAGGTAGAATCCAGCTCAAGGAACCATCTGGAGCAGGCATGTCCCCTCATCCCACTGACTTCCAAGGCTCCGTCATCGACGCGCTCCGCGAGGCCATCGAGCGACAGATCCCCAATTCACGAGCCGAGATTAGCGGCGGAGGGGGGCACTTCACCATCGAGGTGACCTCGCCCGTGTTCGCCGGCAAGGGCATGCTGGAAAGCCAGCGCCTGGTGTACGGCGCAATCGATCACATGATGAAGGGAGACAGGGCTCCAGTGCATGCCGTCGATAGTCTGAAAACACGGGCGCCCGAGTAGCCAATAGGGCGACCCGTCCATCGACCATAGGAACGAGACGATAGCAACAGCCCTTTCTGCCAGCAGGCCAATATATGACCGAGGAGCTGCAAGGGATGCTAGTGTCGAATGTCGATCACTTTAGAAGCCGACCAGCTACAAGGTTCAGTCGGTGCTAGACGTTACACTGTCGTATCATCAGCGCTCCAAGCACTTCCCCTTCCAGTCCGCGCCCTCTGTCGGCTACATGGACTGGGAAACCCAACCGGATCCGTTCCGTCGATTTGAGGGGGCCCGCACTTTCCCCTTGGGGTTCGAACCCGTTGGGCCTCTGCCGCGCTACGAGCCAACGTTCGTCCTTGGGCAAGTCGATCCAACTCCAGCCAATGCGGCGACCGTCGCTCGGCTCCTCTATGATTCGCTGGCGCTGTCCGCGTGGAAGGAGATCCCGGGCGCCCGCTGGCCGCTGCGTGTCAACCCGTCGAGCGGAAACCTCCATCCCACGGAGGCTTACCTGGTCGGTGGACTTCTCCCAGGCTTGCACGATAAGCCGGCCGTTTACCACTACGCGCCGCTGGTTCATGCGCTAGAGCTCCGGGTAGAGCTGCCCAAAGAGGTGTGGCGTGCCATTTCAGCGCAGCTTCCCAAAAACGCGCTCCTCATCGGTCTCACCTCCATCCACTGGCGCGAGTCGTGGAAGTACGGCGAGCGGGCGTTTCGATATTGCCACCACGATGTGGGGCACGCGATCGCGTGCGTCTCGGTGGCCGCTGCTGGACTCGGCTGGGACGCCCGGTTGTTGGAAGGCGTCGTTGACGAGGATCTCGCCATTCTGCTTGGCGCCCACCTTCAGACCGGAGTCGAGGCCGAGCACCCCGACTGCTTGATCGCCGTGTTCCCGCAGAGTGGCTACCTGGAGGCCGAGATGCAGCGGAGCTTCCGGCTCGAGACCAATCTCGTCGCCGCTCTCCGTGCCGCGCACTGGATGGGGCGAAGGAACACGCTTAGCCAGGGCCACCACGATTGGCCGGCCATCGATGAAGTCGCCGCTGCCACGGAGAAGCATGCGCCACCAAGCGACGCTTTCTGGTCCTCGTTCTCCCATCGCAACGACTCCCTCGAGCTGGGCGAGTCGCCCCTTTCTCTTCGCAGCATGATCCATCAGCGGCGCAGCGCGGTTGCGCTCGATGGACGCACCAGCATCACGCGAGAAGCGTTCTATCAGATCCTTCTGAAGGCGATGCCAGGGGACAACCAGATCCCGTTCACTATTCTGCCATGGCGTCCGTGTGTTGATCTCCTACTCTTCGTCCACCGTGTTGAGGCCCTGCCGCCCGGACTCTATGTGCTATTGCGCGACCCCGCACGCAAAAACGCGCTCCGGAGCTCGATGGAGCCAGACTTTTTGTGGCGCAGACCAGATGGGTGCCCGAGCTCCTTGCCGTTCTTCTTTCTTATGGGGGGGGACGCCCGCCGCGCAGCCCAGCAGACGAGTTGCGACCAGGCGATCGCGGCGGACGGTGCGTTTGCCGTCGCAATGCTCGCTGAGTATCGCGAGCCTCTCGAGGGTTTCGGTCCCTGGTTCTACCGCCGACTGTATTGGGAGACGGGTGTCATTGGCCAGGTTCTCTACCTCGAGGGGGAGGCAATCGGGATCCGCGGCACTGGGATTGGGTGCTTTTTCGACGACCTGACCCATCGCGTCTTCGGGCTTGAGGGCGATCGCTTCCAGGTGCTCTACCACTTCACGATGGGTGGGCCGGTAGACGACCCGCGCCTGCGAACCCGTCCGCCCTATCTAGACCTCGATCGCGACGCTTGGCCGAACGAGACGTCCACGGAGCCGTAAGCAGCTGTCGATTAGCCGAATATATTTACGTTACTCCATGATATTTTCGAAGAAGAAGCAAAGCCGCAGTCGCGGATCGAAAGACCTAGCGATGACTGTTTGCGATCGCTCAGCGAGATAGTATTCGTGAGATCGAAGCGGCTGTTGTCATTGGCAAGAAATCGAATAGAGGTTTGCGGTTGGCACTTGATGTAATCGGAGCAGGTTTCGGCAGAACTGGAACCACTTCCCTGCGCGAGGCTCTCGAGACGCTGGGTTGGGTCAAATGCCATCACATGATCGAAATAATGCGCAACCGCGACCAGGCGGATGGATGGCTCGCGTTGGCAAGCGACGGTTCGGTGGATTGGGATGAGTTGTTTGACGGCTACAGAGCGTCGGTAGATTTCCCATCCTGCCTATTCTACCGGGAGCTGATG
>JAPUGV010000020.1 GCA_027298025.1 Chloroflexota bacterium
ACGAGCGACTCGCGGAGACACTATCTAGTGGCATCAAGCACAACGTTCTGAATGCGAAGAGGCATGCTGAGGAATCGCAGATCATCGCCAGCGCCGGATCATTTGGTGCGGTAACCATTGCCACCAATATGGCGGGAAGAGGGGTCGACATCAAGCTCGGCGGAGAGATCGCGGAAGAAGTGCTTGCGTCGGTCAATCGCGTACTCCGGAGAATGGAAATCTCAGACCCGGAGTCACTCAACCTGAAGGAGCGCCTGGCATTGCTTGAGCGAGCGGACGAAACGGCGCTCGGGATCTACGAGCCTGAGGTAGCGCTCTTCCGCCGCTTCATGAAAGAGGAGGAGCTTGTTCGTGATGCAGGGGGCCTACATGTGATCGGCTCCGAGCGCCACGACGCCAGACGAATTGACAACCAGCTCCGGGGTCGCGCCGCTCGTCAGGGTGACCCGGGTTCCTCACAGTTCTACCTCTCACTCGAAGATGAACTGATGCGTCTATTCGGCGGCGAGCAGGTTTCTGGGCTTATGCAGCGCCTCAATATAGACGACGCCACGCCTATCGCACACGGAATCGTGAATAAGACTATCGAGCAGTCCCAAACGCGCGTGGAAGGCACTAACTTCGATCGCCGTAAGCACCTGCTCGAATACGATGATGTGCTTAATCAGCAGCGCGAAATCTTCTACAGCCAGCGTAACCGAGTGTTTGCCAAAGACGACCTGAGCGAGGACATTCAGGAGCTGCTAAGGGCCGAAGTGGAGGCCCACGTCATCGCCGGGCTGAAGGATGAGCAGGGGCCCTGGCGGCTGCTGGCCTGGCTGGAAGAGGTGCAGCCTACGCTTGGATTGGATACTGAACAACCCCACCCGTCCTTTATGTTGTCTCTTTTGCTAGAGAAGCTTCAGGACATCGACGAGCGAGAGGCACTCCGCGCGGCTCTTCTGGAAATCGGAAGAAGTTCGCTAGAGGCGCAGGCTAGCCACACACGGATGGCCGCGGAAGGCCAAGTTGAGCGAGCGATATCCAGCCTCGACGAACAGATCAAGCAGCGCGCGGAGCTGGCTGACATGGCCATCGAGGGCACGCTGCTGGAAGCGGATGAGCTGGGCACGGATCCAGATGCCAACGAAATGCTGGGTGCAGTCGAGAATGCCGCGGGCCTCCGACTGCAAGTAGATGGAAACGCCCGGCGACAGATAACGGAGGATCCAGATCGGTTCCGAGATTCCGTTCCTGAGCTCATTGAAGCCGGCCTGGGGGTGAGGGTCTGGACCGGCCTCGTTCAAGTCTTGCAGCGGCGGGTCGGAGAGCAACTCGACGTGGCGACGGTTGAGACCCCCATCGATTGGGATCAGGCCGAGGTCGAACTCTTCGCAGCCTTGGATCGTGTCGAAGAGCGGCGCGTGCAGCTGCTCGAAGCAGAGATTACACGCGAGCTTGAGGTTACGCTGCCGCAAGCGGATTTTGTCGACGAGACGGCCAAGACCCGCGCGCTGGTGCAGATGAGCTACTCACGGCAGAAGGCCTTTGATAGTCGCAGCCACCAGGCCCGCGAATTTATTGTGCCTCTTCTTTCCTATGCTTACTATGCAGCCAGCATGGTGGAGGCCGAGGAGCCAAGCGAGCTCACCGAGCGAGTCCTAGAGCACCTGGCCGGAGCGCAGGTTGCCGTTCGGCGCCTCATCGGCGAAGCAGAGTTCCTTAGATTGGGTTTTGCGGGTCTCGACGATAACCTCCGGGAACAGCTTCGAGCCGGATTAGGCGAGGAAGCCTATCAAGAGGCCGAGGCTGCAGGTACCCTGCAGGAGGATGTTCGCGAGCAGGTCCATCTAATATTGGGGGGCGCTCTTGTGGCGGAAGCGTACAGACGTCTGCTATTGGGTGTGGGAGACCAGTTGTGGGTAGACTATCTCACTGAAATGGAAGCTCTGCGTACCTCAATCGGGCTCGAGGCGTACGGGCAGCGCGATCCTTTGGTTCAATACAAGAGCCGAGCGGTCGATATGTTTCGCGGTCTACTGGTCAACATTCGAGCAGGGATTGTCTCCAGAATGTTCCGATTGCAGGTTAGCACGCCACAGCCGACACGTGCGGTACAGACGAGGAGCAGACCTACTGCTCCATCCAAGACCGATGACCAACCACAAAAAAGTCGTAAGCGCCGTCGTCGAAGGCGCCGTTGAGTAGCTCTCCCTCGCAATACGAGCTGCTGACCGATCTGCCCAAGGTCGATCTCCACCGACATCTTGAAGGTTCGCTGCGAATCCGAACCCTCATGGAAATTGCGGCCCAGGAAGGACTTGACCTGCCTAAAGAGGAATCGCTGCTTCGCGAGCAGGTTCAGATCGGAACCGCCGAACCGAAAACCCTCCCTAACTTCCTATCCAAATTCCGGGTTTTACGGCCAATTTATCGTTCTCCAGAAATTATTCAGCGGGTCACTCACGAGGCAATTGAAGACGCTGCGACCGACAACATTGTGTACCTCGAGCTCCGATTTACGCCGGCTGCGCTTTCTCAGGCCAGAGATTTTCCACTACATGAAATTGTGGAGTGGGTTATCGAGTTTGCGGCAGAAGCAGCGGATCAATTTGAGATTCGGGTTGGGCTCATCGCCAGCGTCAATCGCCACGAATCGGTGGGACTGGCAGAAGCGGTGGCGCAAATCGCAGCCGATCATGCGGGCGACGGCATACTCGGACTTGACCTGGCGGGCAATGAAGTCGATTTCCCGGCCGATCCATTCACCTCCATCTTCAAATCCGCGGAGCAATCCGGCCTGGAAACCACAGTCCACGCTGGTGAGTGGGCGGGTGCAGATTCCGTGAGTCAAGCCATCACTTTGATGAGTGCTTCACGAATTGGGCATGGAGTGCGCGTGATCGAAGACCCCGAGGTGGTCGCAATTGCGAGAGACCGGAGAGCGGCCTTTGAAGTATGCCTGACCAGCAACCTGCATTCGGGTGTAATCGGGGGAATGGAGGAACACCCGCTGCCGAAAATGATCAATGCCGGCCTGGTAGTGACCCTGAACACAGACGATCCCGGCATCTCCAACGTACGGCTGAGCGATGAGTACTTCACCGCGGTATCTGAGCTTGGGCTGTCCGAAGAGACGCTCAAAGGATTGATCCTCTCAGGAGCCCAGCATTCTTTTCTTCCTGAGCCAGAGAAGAAGGAGCTTGAGGGCCGGCTGCAACAATTGCTTGGGCTGGGGATGAAGGAAATCTAGCGTCAGCAAGCTAGCACAGGCACTAGCAAGCTTGCACAGGCAGATGAAGGAGCAGAGGCGATAGTCATTGGTGATTTAGAGATCCATCTGGTGAGCGACGGTCTGATCTGGGTAGATCCAGGGGGGCCGTTTGGTTTGGTGCCTCGGGCGCTCTACCACCGCATCGTGGAACCGAACGAACAAAATCTCGTGCCCCAGAGTCTTACCTGTCTTCTTGTTCGATCTGAAGGCCAGAACATCCTGATCGATAACGGATTGGGCGATAAGCTGGATGAGAAGGGCGCCAGCAATTGGGGCTTGGAACGCCCTACTGGGGGCTTGGTAGACGGCTTACAAACCTTAGGACTTTCCCCTGAGGACATCGATCTCGTTATCGATACGCATCTTCACTCTGACCACTGTGGTGGGAACACGACCCTCATCGAGGGGGAGATCCAGCCTGCCTATCCTAACGCCAAGTATGTGGTGCAAAGAATGGAGTGGGCGGATGCCAGTCATCCGGACGCACGCACCCGTGCGACTTACTTTGTCGAAAACTTCAACCCGTTGATTGAAGCGGGGAGGATGAGACTGTTACACGGAGACGAGCAGATTACGGAGCATGTTCGATGCGTGATGACTCCCGGTCACACGCGCGGGCATCAGGCAGTGATCCTGCAGTCTGGCGACTGGACCGGAATGTTTGTCTCCGACATGGCCACCTTTTCGGTGCACATGGCCCGAACGGGTTGGGTTACGGCATTTGATGTTGAGCCACTTGAAAACATCAGAACGAAGCGGCGCTGGCAGAAGTGGGCGCTTGAGCGCGAGGCTTGGTTATTCTTTATCCACGATCCCCGGAACCCCGTTGCCCAATTGAGCGAAGAGTCGGGCCGCATGGCGACGGTGGCGGTTGAGGAGGCTCAACCGCTTATTGACTCGCTTCCCATTCCGCAACAGCCTGCCGGATGAGCTTCTTGATCTCCTCGTCCGGTACCTGTTCGATCTCGTAGCTTTTTACGCCGATCAAGACTTTCACTCCGCCCACAGCGTCTGGAGAGAGTCGAACTCCGCGATCGGGGGTATCGGCTAGGGACCGCTGCAAGATCTGATTTATCTCTTCGAGCATTCGGTCCGGCGAAGAGGGCCGCTGGGCGGAGATTGCCGCGGGTCGGTCCCCGAGCTCGAATTCCCCCCGGAACCAATCCGCGAGGTCTGAGGCCGCGTATGCCAGGCGCCTGCGCTCTGCCTCATTCTCAATATCTTTGCCATCTCTATATTCGTGATCGCCTAAGCGCACGACCAGTCTTCCCGTTACGTCCTCCCGATAAATTTCCGCGATTAAATGCCGTTCCCGCGGTGTCTCATCGGGCGGTGCTTCCAGCTTCTCGGATTCCAATTGAGGATCTCCCTCGTCTGCTTCAGAACTCGCCGGATCGTCGCCATCTTCTTCGGGAGATGGCTGCTCTTCCACATCTGCCGCATCTGAAGGCTCTTTATCTTGCTCGCCTTCCAGTTCCAACTCCGCAGCGATCCGGCCCTCCCGTCGATTAAGCACCAACGCCACGGCGATTAAACCCACAGCAATCCCCACGATGATGAGCAGAACCCCCAACATCAGTGGGTTATCCATTCTTACGCGCGCTCCTCAACCTGACATGTCGGGCAGAAGTAGGTGCCGCGCTGGCCCACGACCGTGCGCACGATCTCCGTTCCGCACGCGGGACAGGGTTCGCCCGCACGACCATAGGCCCGGAAGTAGTTTTGGAAGTCCCCTCCCCGGTAAACCCAGTCGATGCTGGCGCCATTGTGGTCTAAGCCGCTCTGAAGCGCCGCTCGGATCCCTTCCAATAGATCTCGCACTTCCGCAGAATGGAGGGAATCGCTCTGCCGCAGCGGATGTAGCTTCGCTCGATGCAGGGCCTCGTCGGTATAGATGTTCCCCAGGCCCGCGATCACGGTCTGATCCATCAGCAAAGGCTTGAGCGCCCGCCGATGTTCGGAAAGAATCTGGTCCAACGCCGCCGAGTCGAAATCATCCGAGAGTGGCTCAGGACCGAGCTTCCCTAGCAGCCCACCTGGATCCTTCAATAGGTACACCCTGCCGAATTTCCGGGAATCGCTGAAGCGGAGCTGCCACCCGGAGTCTAAATTGAACACCGTATGGTCGAATCGACCCCGCGGGCTGGCGGAGTCGGCTATCCTTAGATCGCCACTCATCATGAGATGGATTGCAAGAGTTCTTCCATCGAGCGGGATGAGGATAAATTTGCCACGACGCGTTACGTCCTGAACCGTGCGCCCGCGAATCTGCTTGCGAAAGGTGGAGACGGCAGGCTCGACAATATGCCTTGGCCAGCGAAGGCTAACGCCTTCAATTCGCTGCCCCACAAGGGAGGGCTCTTCATCAGAGCCGCGGCGCAGGTGCAGCCGGATGGTCTCAACTTCGGGCAGTTCAGGCATGTTCGCGGATTATACAGCCCACGTGGTGCGCGATCATCGGTAGATCGGTCCCGGTTCAGGGTACCTGCACGTAGTCCCGCAGGCTTTCAAGCTTCGAGGGTCCAATCCCCTCCACCTCCAGCAGGTCTTCAAGGCGCTGGTACGGACCCTTCTGCTCTCGGTACTCGACGATTCGCTGCGCTAGAACCGGTCCGATTCCAGACAGGCGTTCCAACTCTGGGGCCGAAGCGGTATTGATTGAGATCTTCTCACTGGAGCCAACCGGATTGGAACTCAGGGGCACCGATTCGGAGACTTCAGGTACGTACACCTGCTGTCCATCTTCCAGTCTGGCGGCCAGGTTGATCCGGTCCTGGCTCGCCTCCTTGCCAAATCCTCCGGCGGCATCGATGGAATCCTGGACGATGGATCCGAAAGGAAGCTCATACACTCCCGGATGGAGCACCTCGCCCGCCACATGGATGCGCAAATTCGCAGGTTCTGCCAGGACGATGGGTTCGCCCCTGGGTGGGGAGGTGAGCAGCATCGCTGCTCCCACTCCTGAGATGAGGACGAGCGCGCCAACTACATGCGGGCCGGATCGCTGTAATATCGAGCGAGTATCGTGGGGTTCCATGCGCTTGTACATATAATACACGCCATGCCAAAGTACTTCGGAGGTACCGGCGACGATGGCTACACGGGACTGCTTGGAGACCGCCGCGTTCCGAAGAGTCACCCTCGGCCGGAGGCCTATGGCGCGCTGGATGAGGCCTCGGCCGCGCTAGGTCTCGCAAGAGCGCTCATCCGTTCGAATCAGGTCCAAGAGGTCCTGATCGAAGCGCAACGGGATCTCTACCACATCATGTCCGAGGTGGCGGCGGAGCCAGAGATCGCCGAACGATTCAGGGTCGTTGACCGTGGACGTGTTGACTGGCTGGAAGCGCAGATCGAGCGCTTCGGAGCCGCGGTGGTGATGCCCAAGGAATTTGTCATCGCCGGCGACACAAGCTCTGCCGCGGCCTTAGACTTCGCCCGCACCGTGGTGCGCAGAGCGGAGCGAGCTGCGGTTCGTCTGGATCTCGGTGCGCGCGAGGACCGCACGGATTTCGAGAATCCACATCTATTTGCCTATCTAAACCGGCTTTCATCCCTGTGCTTTGTGCTGGCCCTCTGGGAAGTCCAGCATCAAGGCGACGGCTCACCGACCCTGGCCAAAGGCTAGGTCAGAGCTGGATCTCGAAAACCGGAAACTCCTTTCCCGTGGTTCGAAACCCTAGTTTTTCGTAAAGACGGCGGCTGGATGTGTTTTTTTCCTGCGTATTGACCGAGAGCTGACCCAATCCGATCTGCTGGATGCTTTCAATCGCGTCATTCACTAGCGCGGTGCCAAGGCCCTCTCGCTGATGAGAGGGCTGTACCGCAAGTCGAGCGAGGTGCGCGCCAAAGGGCGAGCTGGTCGTGATCTGGTAGCCCAGGACCTCCCCTTGATCTTCGATCAAGCTTGCGGAAGAGGCCTGAGTTATGGCCTCCGCTAGCGAATCACCGGATAGCTGCCACATTGGCTCAAAGGCGCGACGGTCCAACTCCAGGATCGCTTGCAGGTCTGCGGAACGGATCGAACGTAGCTGGCGAGGGGTATCGCGGCTGGCTCCCGCGCCTGGCTCAAGCCCGATTTCATAGAAAATCACAGAATTAGTGCGCTCGAAGCCAGCCTCCAAGACAAGCCGCTCCAACCAATCTTCGAGCGCGAGCGCACCGACTCGACCGACGTTTAGCTTGAGCAGTCGAGAAACACCTTCGGTCCACAGAACCTCCCACATCTCCTGAACATCATATCCCTCAGCCACGGCAAAGGTTCGTACCCAGGCCACACCAGGCAGATCAGGCGGGCAGCCCAAGGTGCCCGCCGCCGTCTTTCCTACGGTTGCCAGGATAAATGGCTCCTTTTCGGTGAGGCTGGTGGGATCAAGCCAGTCCAGATGCACGTGGGACCAGGGTGCGCTCGCGACGAGATCTTCGATCACGACCCGGTCCTCAGGTGAGGCCTGTCTGAGCTTCAAGTCCGACTCCCTCAAGAGCGAAGAAGACGGGACGGTATTCTTAGGAGGAACTGGATCAGGCGTGCGCGAAATCCAGCAGCGCGGCCGATTGGGACGCCTGCCTGCAGGGTGGCGGCCGCATCAAATGGCCTGCGTTGACGCAGCTGAAGCTGCGACAACGCATTCAGCGTGAGCATTCGTTCTTCGTCGTCTCCGGTCCGTTGAAAAAGATCTGCCGCTTCACGGTATGCGGCTTCGGCACCGTCCAGTTCTCCGCATGCTTCCAGCGCTGCAGCCAGGTTTCCGGTGGCGCGTGCCTGGCGGCCGTAATCTCCCGCTTCCCGGAACACCTGCGCCGTTCCGCGAACGACCTCCAAGGCTTCCCCATTTCGGCCATGCTTGAGCAGGGTCACGCTCAAGCTATTGGCCAATTCAGCGGATTTTAATGGATCGTCTGTGGCCGCGCGCGCAGATTCAAAGAGATCGATCGCTTCGTCGTATCGATCTGTCTCGTAAGCTGCCAGCGCACGCTGCTCAAGCGCGGCTGATTCTGAATCAAATGCCGTCAACTGGTTATTGCGACGAGGGATTCTGCCAGGGTTCGCAGCTTTTCGGATGGTAGCTCGCGCAACCTCATGGCGGCGCGTACAAAACCGCTGTTCTCAGGTTCGGCAAGGAAATCGCGGAAGTTGGGCGGGAGCGAGCGAAAGGTCTCATAGGCCTGTCGGTCCCTGTACCAGCCCGCGATCGGCCCTTGCCCTTCCGTGTCGATATATTCGTCCATGGATCGTCCCAGCGCATCGACCAGGACTTCCAGAAATGGGATTGCGATCGGCCTTGCGCCGCGCTCGAAGGCGCTGATGCGGCTAGCGGGAAATCCAACCACCTCGGCAAGTTCGCGGATCGTCATTTCGGAAGCGAGCCGGTGCTTGCGAAGCAAAGCACCGGTCATCTTCTGCCGAAAGGAGACAACGACCTTCGGGTCGAAGTGTACTGTTCGTTCGGGAGCGCTGGGCAAACCGTCGAGTAGATTGGCGACCGGGATATCCAACCAGTAAGCCAGCAGTTCGAGCTCAGGGAGCGAAATACCTTTGCGACCGTGCTCGTAGGAGGACATGGTGGCGGAGCTAACACCAATGAGTTCCGCGGCGGACTTGATGCTCTTGCCGGAAACTTCTCTGGCCGCGCGTATTTCGGCCCCCACCATCTTGGTCTTTAGCTTTAAGCGCGCGTCGACATCCATCTGATCGCTCCGAATGCGAACCAGAGGTAGTTTACCAGTGGATCATCAAACTCGGGCCAGGGGAGGAATCGAGAGCGGTACCCAACATGAGGTCCGGGTACCGCTCAGGGTTTGCAGATGGCTGAGGCTTAGCCGGTGCCATTTTCCGACGTGGGAGGTATCAAATACCCCAAGCCCTGTCGCGTGACGATGTGGATGGGATTCTTTGGATCCGGCTCGATTTTCTGCCGCAACCGACTTAAGCAGACCCAAAGGATCTCCTTGTCGTCCCGGTACTCAGGGCCCCATACCGCCGTGAGCAGCTCCTCCGGAGTCAGCACGCGCCCCTCAGAGGCGGCGAGAGATTGCAGCAGCCGGTACTCAGTAGCTGTGAGCGCGATTTCGTCACCGTTGGAAGTTACCAGCGCCCGGGCCAGATCGATCTGCAGCTCGTGATGCACATAGATCGGCTGGTGGAAATCGTGGTCCGTCTGTCGCTCCGCTCGCCTCAGTACCGCTCGCACCCGGGCCAATAGTTCCTGTGCGGAAAAGGGCTTCACGATGTAGTCATCGGCTCCGGCATCGAGCCCTCGCACTCGGTCGCGCTCTTCCCCCTTGGCAGTAAGAATAATGATCGGAACGGTCGAAAATTCCCGAATGCGCTCAGTCGCGGTGAAGCCATCCATGATAGGCATCATCACATCCATGAGGATGAGGTCCGGCTGATCGTTCGCAACGTGTTCTACGGCTTTCTGGCCATCGTGGGCAGTCTCCACATCGTAGCCTGCCGTTTCTAGATTGACCTGAACCAGTCGCACGTAGCGCGGCTCGTCGTCCACGACCAAAAGTGTGTTCTTATCGCTCATGTTCGCCCTCCATTATGGGTTCCATCACTTGGACGGGTAGGGTGAAGTAGATGCGCGTGCCTTCACCTTCCTCGCTCTCTATTCCGATCTCGCCACTGTGGGCTTCAATAATCTTTCGGCAAATGTACAATCCGAGGCCCGTTCCGCGTACATTCGAGGTCTGCTCCGGCACTCTGTAAAACCGCTCGAATAGATGGGGTACGTGCTCGGGGGAAATGCCAGGCCCTCCATCTTCGACGCCAATTTCAATCACATTGTCGTACCGGACGGATCGCACCGCAATGGGGGAGCCGGTCGCATATTTGTTGGCGTTCGATAGCAGGTTGTCCATGACCTGTGCGATCCGAGTCGGGTCTGCCTGCAGCCTTGGAAGATCTTCCGGCACATCGATCTCCACATCCATTTCTGGGTAGACCGACTTAGTGCGTGATACTGAATCTCGGATCAGGGCGGACAGCTCGATGGGCTCGAGGGTCATACGGAGCGTTCCCGTTTCGAGGCGAGACGAATCGAGCAGGTTGTCGATGAGCTCGCGCAATCGATCGGCTTCTTCGTCGACGATCTCAAGGAATTCCAGACGCGTCTCAGAATCCCAGTGGGTGTCCTCTCGCATCAGCGTGGTCACGTAGCCCTTGATCATGCCGAGCGGGGTTCGCAGCTCATGAGAGATCGTGGAGATGAACTCGTCCTGCATGCGGGTTAACTCACGCTGCGCCTCCAGTGAAGCAATGCGTCGGGCCATACGCCGGTTCTCGAGCAGCTGCCCCACATGCCAGGCCACAAATTCTGCCAGCCGTATGTGCTCAGGAGGGTAGGCGGGCCCTCCGAATCGACCGAAGACGAGGCCGCCCACGCAGCGTCCGTGTACCATCATCGGTAGGCCGAGAAAATCGCGGCGCCGCTCGCGGCCCTTCACGCTCGGGCCGGCATCCTCCTGCCTCAGTATGGTCTGTCCGCTGCGGTAGGCCTCGGTGGCGGCAGGCTCACCCCATTCGAGATCCGCCTCGCGCGAGCGGCCGCGGCCAAGCGCCAGCGCATAAGCCGGCTCGAATTCACCTGTTTCTTTATTGTGGAGGAAGAGTGAGACGACATCAAAGATGAATATGGTCCGCGACAGGCGAAATACGGCATCCAGGCCGGCCTCGGTATCGTAGGTTTCGGCCACGATGCGCGCGATGGCATAGACTGCGTTGAGTTCCGTGCCGTGAGTGAGCGGTCCGGGTCGAACCAGTGGTCCGGTCATTCGGCGCCCTCGTCACCTGCGCCGCTGTTGCCCGTGACGTTGTTATCTGAGATGGGCAGCTCGAACCGAAAAGTGGATCCCTTGTTCTCCATACTTTCCGCGGTGATCTCTGAGCCGTGAGCCTCGAGAATCTGCTTCACCAGCGCCAGCCCCAGCCCGGTCCCCCTGTAGCGACGAGTTGCCGAGCCGTCCAATTGATGGAAGGGTTGAAAGACCTCGTTGAGTTTGCCGGAGGGGATGCCAATTCCGGTGTCCGTGACCGCGATCGTCACGAAGCCGCTCACGTGCTCCGCCCATAGCTTCACGCGGCCGCCTTCTGGTGTGAATTTAATCGCATTATCCAGGAGCTGGTAAATTACCCAACTGAGCTTCTCGGCGTCGGCCTGAACGGTAGGAAGACCCTTGTCCACCGAAAGGCGCAGTTTGATTCCCTCCTGGGTGGCCTTCGGCTTAGAACGATCGACGATGTCGCGGGCCAGGTCGCGAATTGAAACCTGCTCGAGCTTCAGCTCAATCCCATCCCGAGAGGCGGTTGAGAACGAAATCAGATCATCGATCAATTGGCCAAGTCGCACGGTGGCTCGGTGGATGACGCTCATCGCCTTGCCCTGCTCCAGGGTCAAGTCACCCAGCTCCTCTTCCTCGAGCAACTCCACATAGCCCTTAATGTGTGCCAGCGGAGTGCGCAATTCGTGGGAAACGTTCGAGATCAGGTTGGTCTTCAACTGATTGAGCTCCGTGAGCCGTGCGAGGGCGTGCTTGAGTTCAGCCGTTCGCTCCGAAACTCGACGCTCCAATGTTCGATTGGCATCCTGGACCGCGGCGTGCAGCTCGATGATCTGGTTGGTGATTACCATATCGATTGTTTCGGGGGAGACCATCCCCAATTCCACAAGCATCTGACCCAGGAGGCGACGCTCCCCCTTATCGGCGAGCTCCTTCTGACGCGCCAGAGCGGTCTTTAGCTCTTCCTCGGTTAGCAGATCTTGTTCCATGAGGTAGTCGCCGATGCGTGGGACGAAGGCCGCCGGCGTATCGGGGAGCGGAGCAGTATCCGGTATCCCGGCGAGGTAGCTGCGCTCTGCAAGAAGCGCGAGCAAGGCCAGGTCCACTCCACAGTTGGGACAAGTCCGAGAATCACCTGGAATCGGAAAGTTGCACTGCGGACAGGGGAGCATTCTTGTTTCTAATGTAGACGAAACGGCTTCTGCCATGATCAGTTCATATCCGTGGCTATCTTAGCTATTCCCCAAAGCTCGGGCAAGTGGAAGGTAGTACTGCAAGGTCTCTGTAAGCTAAGGCGGGGATTTCTTCGTAGATAATGTGATCGATATCGTGGGAATTGGATATGGCGATCGAAGTCCTGCTCATTGACGACGACCCCGATCTCTCGACAATGCTACGGACCCTGCTTCGGGGCCAGGACTTTCAGATAAAGTCGGTGCTGTCGAGCGAGGAAGGGATTCAATCGGTGCAGAATCCCGAGGGGGCGCCTGACGTGGTGATCCTGGATCTTCTCATGCCCGAAGTGGACGGCTGGGAGGTCTGTGAGCGCATTCGATCCTTCTCCGATGTTCCTATCCTCATTCTGTCCGCACTGGGATCGCCCGGCAGCGTGGCGCGCGCCCTGGATGCCGGCGCAGACGACTACCTCATCAAGCCGGTCCATGCCAGCTTGTTGGCCTCAAGGCTCCGAACGTTGGTCCGCCGCAAGGCGCTAAACCCGAATATTCAGGCGGCCTGATTCTGGCGGTCCTGCTCGCAGGTGGCCCCTTCGGGGGCTTTTCTATTTGCGCTACCAGTGTGAAAGATGATCGTCGACGAGCTGCAGATCTGGGAAGCGGTGCTCGATCCAGTTCGGAATGCCGGATAGAACCTGATTTCCGTGTTTGTCGCTGTTGCTGACCACCGCGCAGGCAATCACGGCGGAGCGATGCGCATCCTGGTGTTCAATCTCGGCCGCAGAGACATTGAAATTCTGATGGAGCGCGGCCAGGAGCGGCTTCAGCCGACTGCGCTTTTCCTTCAGGGAGGAGCAGCCCGGAAGGTGTAGTTCCAGAGTGATCACGTGGAGGTGCATCGAGCGTTAGATGCGCTGGGTCCAATCCGAATGTGCGTAGCGCATTTCCAGGATTTCATGGGAGCGGCGGATTTCGAGCTGTGAAGGTTCTTGCCGAGAGAAGCGAGCCTGAAGAGTACTCTCAAAGCCAGCAGTAAGATGCCGCGCTGTTTCTTCCCATGGAAGAGGTTCTCCCAGGGCACTCTCCACGGTGATTGCATGGCGGCCAACCTCCCCCATGGCCCGCTCGCGTTCGTGTTGATTCGCATAGCGCAACGCCAAGCAAATCCGCCCCAGCTCTCCTTTCAGGGGTAGCGAGCCATGTTGGAGCACGGCTCCTGCTCTGCGCAGCTGTGCCGAGCCCACGAGCTTTTTCCCCTCGACCGTGATCTCGAAGGCACCTGGATTTTGGAAGCACACCGGGCTGCCATTGCCCAGGGCAGGTGGGTCCGCCATGCGCAATTCCGGCTCAATGCCCATCGCTTCCAGACCGGCCATCAGCGCCACGCTGATTCGTTCATAGCTCGCAAGTACACCGTTCGCGAAAAGCGGATGATCGACCTGCGCCGAAATCGAATACGTAAGCTCGTCTGTGTGCAGGATTGCCCTACCCCCGGTTGGCCGTCGTACCAGGTCCCACCCCTCGAGCTCGATTGCCGCTTGATCGGCATCGTTCACGGTTTGCGCATAGCCAAGCGATAGGCAGGGGGGGTCCCAAGCATAGAAGCGCAGCGTCGGAGGCGCTCGATGTTTAAGCACCGCCTCCAGGATGGCTTCGTCCAAGGCCATATTTATCGCCCCTGATGCGGGTTCAGAGAGTATCAAACGCCAATCGGAACGAGACACGCCGCGATTATACCGAGCCTCAGGCCGGCAATAGCTTCATGGTAGACTTTCGCGCCGGTCCTTCCTGGCGAAATGGTCAGGAAAACGGGTATGCGCGATGTATACTCCCCGCCTGCTTTCCCAAATGGTGCCTAGCCAAACTCAGGGGCTGAAGGTGGGAATCCCTCGACTACTGGTCTCAATCCTGATGGCTACGTGGCTCTGGGCATGCGTGGAATCCGAGCCAACGTCAACCCCCGAACCCGTCATCGTCGATAACGGGCCGACTCCGGCCCCGACGCCGGATCTGCAGCCCACGAGCGAAATGACAGGCTCGGTCAGTCTTTGGGTGACCTGGAAACCCGAAGGTGTACGGGCGCTCAACGAGCGGATCGAAAGCTTCCAATCGCGCCATCCCGGATTCTCTTTCGCAGTCTCGTACATTCCGGCCGAGGAACTCCGAACCGCACTGGACGAAGCGCAGGCCATCGGGACGCTTCCCTCGCTCATTCTGGCGCCTTCGACATGGGCTAGGGAGCTTTTCGAATCCGAACTAACGCAAGACCTCTCCGACCAGCCTACAGATGAGTTCCGCGTGCGGGTCCACCCATTGCCGTGGGCTCAAGCTACCCACCAGGGGCAAGTGTTGGGAATACCGATTCGGATGCATGGAAACGTGCTGTACCGAAACCGTGAACTAGCCCCGATTCCGGCCGCCACGTTGGAGGGGCTGGTAGAGGCAGATCAAGCCCTGCGCGGCACGTTCAATGAGGGGGTAGCTCAAGATTACGGATTTCGAAATTCGGCTCCATTCGCAGGTGCCTGCGGCGGACAGCTACTGCTGGATGGATCCGCGCCGGACCTGGAGAGTCCGATCGCGCGCTGCTGGCTCGAGCTGCTCCAGGGCCTGGCCCTTGCCGGCCCGGTGGTATTCAATTCGGACGAGGACCGCGATCTCTTCGAAAGAGGTCAAGCCGGCTGGCTTATTGAGAGCACGGAGAACTTTAATCGGCTCAGTGCGGCGCTCGGGGAAGGGGGGCTTACGATCGACCCCTGGCCGGTGTACCAGGAAACCGGGGAGTCATTGGCCGGCTATGTATGGACCGAAAATGTTTACTTCGCGTCCAATCTCAAACCGGAGGATTTCGAGGCGGCATGGGAATTTGTCGGTTTCTTGCTGTCAGAGGACTCCCAACTTGCCCTGAGCAACCCCAACGGCGCTGGACACATCCCCGTGCACATCTCGGCACCGCCGCTGCCGGGTCATGTAGGCCAGATGCACTCTGCGCTGCTGGAGGGGACGGCTCTCCCCACTCTCGATCCCAGGCCGGAATATGTGGAAGTGCTCCAGCGAGCCGCTCGGGCCGTATCTGTTCTGGGAACTCCTGTGGACTTAGCGCTGCAGCGAGCGATTGCCGAACTCGCCGCGGTGCCAGATGTATAATCCTCGGCCGAGATCGAACTGCAACGGAAGAGCATCGCGAAAGTGCACCTGATCTGTACACACGAGCAGGCGGATTTCGACGCCGTAGCCTCTCTTTGGGCAGCATCCCTGCTGCATCCTGAGGCCGCGCCTGTTCTGCCCCGGCGGCTGAATCGCAATGTTCGTGGATTTCTGACCCGCTACGCCGAAGATTTTCCGCTGAGAGAGCGGAGCGAAATCAAAATCAAGACCCTCCGCGAGCTAACGCTCGTGGATTCCCAAAGCCCTGTCAGTCTCAAAGGTTTTGGCCCTGATACCCAGGTGAATGTGATCGACCATCATCCCTTGCAAGGCGATCTGGACCCAGGCTGGGAGCTCCAGGTGGAGGTGGTGGGAGCTACGGCGACGCTGCTCGTGGAGTCCTTGCAAAATGAGGGCAAGGACCTATCGGGGCCGTCCGCCACGCTCCTGTTGCTTGGGATCTATGAAGGCACGGGATCGCTCATCTACCCTGGCACGACGCCCCGGGACATTCGAGCCAGCGCCTGGCTGCTCGAACAAGGAGCCAGCCTGGCCATCGCCAGCGATTTCCTCAATCCGCCTCTTTCAGCTGAGCAGCGGTCCCTGTTTGAGCAATCGATCGACTCCCCCAGCACCGTGGGCGAGATCATGTCGAGGGGCCCACAATTGTTGGACCCCTCGGAGACGGTGGCAGAGGCCGCCGAGAGGATGAAGCGATACGGTCATGAGGGCTACCCGGTGACTGACAGTGGGGAAGTCGTCGGCCTCATCACCCGACGCGCGGTGGATCGAGCGGTGGCCCATGGTATGCAGAGCCGTCCGGTTTCGGAGATCATGGAGGCGGGAAGTTTGGTGGTGCATCCTCAGGATTCGATCCGTCACTTGCAGCGAATGATGGTGGAGCACAACTGGGGCCAGATCCCGGTTTCGGATCCCTTCAACGGTGAGGTCATCGGCATCGTCACTCGAACAGATCTCCTAAATTCGCTGGGCAACAGCTCAAATTCCCAGTCCAACCAGGGGATGATCGAGAATCTGGAGCATGCGCTCACCGCCGAGCGGCTGGCGCTGCTGCGGCTCATCGCCAGCGAGTCGGAAGCCTCCGAGGTCGCGTTGTATATTGTTGGTGGATTTGTGCGGGACTTGATTCTCGGAACTCCGAGCATGGATTTCGACCTTGTTGTGGAGGGAGATGCCATCGCCCTGGGAGAATCGCTGGCCGCTCAATACGGGGGGCAAGCGAGAAGCCACCGGCGCTTCGGTACCGCAAAATGGCAGCTCGATCCGCAGAATGAGAATCTGAAGAGTGCCCTGCAACTCGATCCTTCCGAGGTGCCTGAGACGGTCGATTTCGTCTCGGCCAGAACCGAATTCTATTCCTACCCCACGGCGTTGCCGTCGGTCAAGGAGGGCAGCATCAAGCTAGACCTTCACCGTCGTGATTTCAGCATCAATACCCTTGCCCTGAGGCTGGACGGACACCATTACGGACAACTATCGGATCCCTGGGGCGGAGGAAAAGACATCCGCGACAAGCAGATTCGGGTCCTGCATTCACTGAGCTTCGTCGACGATCCCACCCGAATGCTGCGGGCCGTCCGCCTTGAACAACGCCTGGGATTCACGATCGAATCTCGCACCCTGGAACTGCTAGAGCGGGCACTGCCCCTGCTCGACAACGTTAGCGGTGAAAGAATACGAAGCGAGATCCTGGCCATCCTGAAGGAACCTAGCTTTGGCTCGATCATGCTTCGCTTGAAGCAATTAGGTTTGCTTCAAGCGATTTATCCGGCGCTGGACTGGGATGATTGGATCGAATCTCGCATGTCAGCCGCGCGCGAATTTTCACCTCCGGCTTCGTGGAAACTGGAGCGTATTCCGACGTTGAGTGAACGGTTCTACGCGCTGTGGCTTTACCGCCTTTCCGCCAGTGAGGCGAGGGGAGTTTGCGAGCGACTGCATATGAGTCAGAGCGAAGCTGCGGTGGTCATGAAGGCCGGGCGCCAGAATTGTGATCTCGCACAAAGCCGGCCTCCGAGTGAATGGGCCGCGTGCCTGGATGCCGAACCGGAAGCCGCGCTGGCAGTCACGTGGTTGGCACTCGAGGACCAGGCTGTAGCTCGGCAAATTATTGAGAACTATCTTAAGCATTGGCGCTGGGTGCAGCCCACTATAGATGGTGATCGGCTGCATGAATTGGGCCTAGCGCCCGGGCCGGCGTATGGAAGAATCTTGGGAGCACTACGAGCCGCCTGGCTGGACGGCGAGATCAGTTCTGCGGAGGGTGAGCAGCAGATGCTCGCGGCTCTATTGAGGGAAGCAGGCGAAGGTGGATAGACCCGCGCGCATCCTCGAGGGATCCTACGCAGAAAGCAGCGGGCCGATGAGAATTCGATTCGCCTCCGGCGCGGACCTCAAAGCGCTCGAGTGGGAGGGAGAATATGCGCATTATCGTCGCCTATTCAAACGTGCGATCGATGAGGCGCGCCATGGACGGCGCATTCTCCTGCTGGCTGAAATCAAGGAGCAGGTGGTCGGGCAGATATTCGTGCAACTCATGACGCGCGCGGCATTCTCGACCAGGGGTGCCTCATCTGGGTACCTGTACGCATTCCGCGTAAAGATACCGTACCGCAATCGAGGAGTAGGAGGACAGTTACTTCAAGAGGCGGAGGTTAATCTTGCGGCTCGTGGATTTCGCCGAGCCGTCATCTCCGTAGCCAAGAGCAACCTTGCTGCCAGACGACTCTACGAGCGCGAAGGCTACACCGTCTTCGCAGAAGATCCCGGCCGATGGTCCTACATCGATCACGAGGGGCGGCTGCGTGAGGTCCACGAGCCTGCCTTCGTGATGGAAAAATGGCTGTAAATCGCCCATCCGATAGGGCTTGAATTGAGCCCGTGTTAACGTCCGAATAGGCCCCGCACACTCGATCCCACACTTGCATTTCATCCAATCCGTGCCAGAGTCTGTCCCGGCACTGCCGAGGCGGTCTATCGACCCGGGCGAGAGCCCTGGTGTCAGCATAGCCGGAGGGACCCCGCTGGCATGAAACTTGCGCGCTGCCAGGGCGTGAAGTCCACTCCTAACGATATTAAATATGAAGATCCGTGCTGAACTAAGGCCGCGGCTGCTGCTGCTTTTGCTGATGATCGCCATTTTGGCCTGTTCGCGCGGGGATCAACCGCTGGGGTTTCTTGGGCTCGAGCTGCGCGGCAGCCCGGGAGGTTCTGGTATTAAGGCGCCCGCAGAATCGGACGAGCCTATCGAGCAGGTGGAAGCGCCGGCCCCGTTCCACACGCCCACACCGGACCCGGTGCGTGAACCGCCCGATCCGCAGGAGATTCCCGAATGGTACACGGTGCAATACGGTGATTCATTGAACGGCATCGCCGGCCGGATGGGGGTTGGGGCAAATCAGATCCTGGTGGAGAACGGACTGCCTAATCCCAATTTCCTGGCAGTGGGCCAAATCCTCCACATACCCACTCCACTGCCTCAGGCACCCTCGCCCAGTCTCAAGATCATTCCGGATGCTGAACTTCTCAACGGAGAGAGCGCTCTGGGCTTCTCCGCCACTGAGCTTATTCGGGCTTGGAATGGGGCGCTCAATCATTACTCTGAGTTCGTGGATGGGGAGCAACTCTCTGGCGCACAAATCGTAGAGCGAGTGGCCTCGAAGTATTCGGTGAATGCGCGGCTCCTACTGGTTGTTCTCGAATATCAAGGTGGCTGGTTAACCATGCCGGAGCGCGCGCCCGACCGCTTTACTTACGAGCTTGGCTACGAACGCATTGGTTTTGAGGGGCTATATCGCCAGCTGTCTTGGGCTGCCGACCAACTCAATCGCGGCTATTACCAATGGAAGGCCGGCTGGGCCGGACCCTACATTCTCTCGGATGGCTCGGCCGTCCCGGCTGGCCCGGGAATCAATGCCAGCACGGCGGCCATTCAGTGGCTATTTGGCCAACTCTACCCGCCGGATTCCTGGCGAACGGTCGTCGGAGAAGATGGGTTCTATCGAGTCTATGAAATTCTCTTCGGCAATCCGTTTGCCGGGCCTCAATATACCGTCATTCCCGACAACCTGGAGCAGCCAGATTTGCAGCTTCCATTTGAAGAGGGCAAGGTCTGGTCATTCACCGGCGGACCGCACAGTGGATGGGGGAACTGGGCCGCATGGTCTGCGCTGGATTTCGCTCCGCCAGGAAATGCTCTGGGCTGTGTGATCTCAAACGAGTGGGTGGTGGCAATTGCCGACGGTCCGATCGTGCGCTCGTCGGATGGAGAAGTGATTCAGGATCTAGACGGGGACGGGTTTGAGGGGACCGGATGGATCGTTCAGTACCTGCACATCGAGACCCGCGATCGAGTGCCGGCCGGCATAACCCTGGAGCGAGGAGATCCAATCGGTCATCCCTCCTGCGAAGGAGGGGTATCCAGTGGGACGCATATCCACCTGTCGCGGAAATTCAATGGAGAGTGGATTTCAGCTGACGGAGCTCTGCCCTTTGACCTGGATGGTTGGGTTTCCGAAGGCGACGGCGTGCAATACAACGGAGCACTGACTCGAGCCGACACGCGGCTGGAGGCGTGCTCCTGTCGCTTCCCGTTTAACCAGATCACGCGATGACGCTGTTGAACTCACACAAAGCGTTGGGCGCGGTGTTGGTCTTATTGGCCTCCTTAGTGTTGGCTACTCTAGCCTGCACGCGCGCCGATGTCCCCGCTCCCGGCGTTATCGGGTCGGCCGCGGAAGCAGCGGCTCCGGATCCCACAGAGATGCCGCCGGATCCCACAGAGACGGGCGAGCCTCTTCCTATGGTGGCAGAGTCAACGCAAATACCAGTGGAGGTTCCGCAGCCCGAGCCGCTCGTCTCGCCGACCTATCCTCCCACTCCCACGCTGGCCGTAGAGCAGTCGACTGGAACCATCCTCTACCGCGCACGGGCCGGGGATGTGCTGCGCAGCATCGCCCTCCGGTTCGGAGTGCTCCCTTCAGACATTATCGCCTCAGACGGCCAGCTCCCCGCTGCAAACGAGCTGCTGGTTCCTGGACAGATCCTATTCGTTCCGCGGCGTCTGGGTTCGACCGGGCCGGCTGACGAGCTGATCCCCGACAGTGAGCTGGTGTACTCGCCGCACGCGGTAGGATTTGATATTCAGGCCTTTGTTGAGAGTCGGGGCGGCTATTTAGGTCAATATGAAGAGATCGTGTCTAAGCGCTCCGTCGATGGAGCCGAGGTGGTGGCTCTCGCCGCACGTGACCATTCCGTTAACCCGCGCCTGCTCCTGGCCCTGATCGAATATCACTCGGGCTGGGTCACGGATCCCACCGAACCCACCGCAAACGAACTGAAGTATCCGCTCGGCCATGAAGCGCCCGATGCCCGGGGGCTATACAGGCAGCTGACCTGGTTGGCGAATGAGCTTGGCACCGGTTTCTACGGCTGGCGCGCCGGAACTCTGACGGAAATTATCTTTCCGGACAATTCGATCGTCCGATTGGCCCCGGAATTGAATGCGGGCACGATTGGCCTGCAATACTACTTTTCCTTGCGCGGCTCCGGCAGAAGCTGGGCAGAAGCCCTCTCGCCGACAGGCCTGCTAGGAACGTACCAAAAGCTCTTCGGCGACCCCTTTGACTACACTCATCCACTTTACGAAGCGGGCCTGGAGCAGCCCGAACTCATTCTGCCTTTCTTTAAGGGCAGGGTATGGGCTCTCACCGGAGGGCCTCATGGAGCCTGGGAGAGAGAGTCGGCCTGGGCCGCCCTCGATTTTGCCCCCTCTTCGCTTGAACCCGGTTGTGCCAAGTCTGATGACTGGGCGCTGGCGGCCGCGCCTGGATTAGTGGCGCGTACAGGCGAGGGTGTCGTCGTTTTGGACCTGGACGGGGACGGGGAGGAGCAGACGGGATGGAATCTCCTTTATCTCCACGTGAGTAATAAGCAGGTGGAAGAGGGGGATTTTGTTGAGACCGGTGACCTGATAGGACACCCTTCATGTGAGGGCGGTGGTGCATCCGGTACCCACCTTCACTTCGCCCGCAAGTACAATGGAGAATGGATTTTGGCAGACGGTCCGCTGCCCTTCACTTTGAGTGGTTGGGTGGCTCAAGCCGGCCTGAAACCGTATCAAGGGGCCCTGATCAAGGGGGATGAGGTCGTCTTAGCCTGTACCTGCGCCAGTCGAGAAACCAATATTTCTCGGTGACCTGCCGGCCCCTCTGGCTGGCCGGCTTGCTGTTGCTAGCGGCCTGCTCCTCTCCCAGCACAGTCCTCCCAACTTCAACGCCGGGCGTGACCGCCCAACCGCAAACGGCCGTCACCCCCCTGCCTACCCGAGGCCCACATCCCCCGGGAGAACTGGTTCCCTACCAGGCGCAGAGTGGTGACACGCTGTCGGCCGTAGCGGCACACTTCAGTACGAGTGTGAAGGCCATCCTGGAGGCGAACCCCGAACTTGCGCCTGAAACCACGACCCTCGCTCCAGGATTGGCGCTGCAGGTTCCAGCCTACTATCTGCCGCTAACCGGCACCCCTTTCCAGATCCTACCCGACAGCGAGCTGGTCTATGGGCCAAGCGCAGAGGATTTCGACATCAGGCAAGCGCTGCTCGGCCACCCTGGCTTTGTTTCTGACGCCGCCGATTATGCCTACCGCATCAATCGGCCGGCCTGGGAAGTGATTGAAATTGTCGCGCTTAATTACTCCCTGAATCCTCGCCTGCTCATGGCTTTGCTGGAGTATGGAAGCTCCGGCCTAACCGATCCGTTTCCTAAGGAACGGGCAGAGACGTATCCGATCGGCCACATCGAAGACCGATACCGGGGTCTGTTTCGCCAACTGCTTTGGGCTGCGGAGCGCCTCAACGATGGCTACTATGGTTGGCGGACCGGGTCCCTCAGGGAGTTTGAAACCGCGGATGGAAAGCTTTACAGACCGGATTCCTGGCAGAACGCAGGCACGGTGGCGGTGCAGATGCTTCTGGCCGGGTTGCATGACTCCGAGGAGTTCGAGCGCGCCGTCGGACCTGAAGGGTTCTTAACCACCTACGAGGGACTGTGGGGTGATCCCTATGAGAGGGCTGCCGACCACATTCCAGCGCAGCTCGTGCAACCCACGCTCGATCTCCCCTTTGTTCCGGATCGCATCTGGGACTTCACTGGAGGCCCACACTTTTCCTGGGGCACCAGCCTGCCCATGGGTGCGCTGGATTTCGCTCCGCCTGCCAAACTGACTGGATGCTTGCCCTCACCCGAGTGGGTGACGGCTCCCGCGCCAGGGCTAATTATTCGCAGCGAAGAAGCGATCGTCGAACTCGACCTCGACGGCGATGGCTACGGGGGGACCGGCTGGGTGTTGTTCTTCTTCCACATGGGGGAAGAAAAGCGGATTGTCGAGGGTAAGCGCGTTCAGCCTGGAGATCTGCTGGGCCATCCCTCGTGTGAGGGCGGGCGATCCACCGGCACTCACTTTCACCTAGCGAGGCGCTATAACGGAGAATGGGTCCCTGCGATAGGACCGGTACCGTTTGTCCTGGATGCGTGGGTAGCCGCAGGCGGGGGAGAACCCTATGAGGGCACGTTGACCAAAGGCTCGAAAGTCGTACCTGCGTGCACCTGCTCCACCCGCGAAAATCGTATCCTTTATGAGCTCCCCGAGGGATAGCTAGATTCGCATCTGCAAAACCCCCTCGGCTAGCAACCAAATCCCCGACCGATTCCGGCCCAATTTGCTTCATGCTTGCGATCGACTTGGCGCTGTGCTAGAATGCATTTGTTCATCGCGGAAGGTCGTCGGAGAAGTGGGCAGCCCCCACTTTTCTTCATAAATAGGCACAGTGCACATCCCGATGGATCGAAGATCAAAGAAGGGGTAAGAAAAGATATGAAGAGCGAGTTCACGCTTGCGTTCAATGAGATCACCGAGCGGTTTGGGCTCTCCCAGGACACCGTGATGGAGGCGCTTGAAGCCGCTATGGTGTCTGCCTACCGTCGTTCGGCGAATGCCTCAACTGCGCAGGAGATCGAGGCCCGGATCGGCTCGGAGACGGGAGAAGTTCGCATATTTGCCGAAAAGGAAATCGTCGACGATGTCCAAAACCCACTGACGGAAGTGACTCTGGAAGAAGCGCTTCAATACGACGAAAAGGCCGAGATAAGTGGGATGTCGCTGGTCGATGCCACGCCCGAGGATTTCGGTCGTGTGGCGGCCCAAACGGCCAAGCAAGTGATCCTCCAGCGCTTGCGCGAGGCGGAACGTGATGCGCAATACGATGAGTACATCGAGCGTGAAGGAGATATGGTGCACGGAACTGTGCACTCAATCACCCCGCAGGCGGTTACCATCGGCCTCGGTAGGGCGGAGGCCATTCTTCCCAGAAACCAGCAGATCCCGGGCGAGCGGTTTCATGTCCGAGATCGCATTCGGGTCTATGTGCTCGAGGTGCGGAAGTCTTCCCGAGGACCCGTCATCGTGGTTTCCCGCACGCATCCCAACATGCTGCGTCGGCTGCTCGAGATGGAAGTTCCTGAGATCAATCAAGGCTTGGTTGAAATCAAGGCCATCGCCCGTGAGGCGGGCAAAAGAGCAAAGGTTGCGGTGGCAGCCACTCGTGATGGAGTGGATCCGGTGGGCGCGTGCGTCGGTATGCGGGGCGTGCGTATTCAGTCCATTGTGCGCGATCTCAATGATGAAAAAATCGATGTGATTGAATGGAATCCGGATGCAGCCACTTTCATCTCCAAGGCGCTAAGCCCGGCCCGCGTTTCTGGGGTCTTTCTTAACGAGGACGTTGAGCGCGGTAAGACCGCCGTGGTGGTCGTCCCGGAGGATCAACTCAGCCTGGCGATCGGACGCGCCGGTGTGAATGCACGCCTCTCGGCGCGCCTGACGAATTGGCGGATCGACATCAAGAGCCTGATTGAAGCGGCAACGGAATCACTGAACCGATTGGCCACCGACGAGACCTTTGCAGAAATGGCAGCGGCCGAGGCCGAAACGATGCCGCAGATCGAGATGATCCTGACGAAGAAGCAGGAGACGCGACCCGTTACTCCTGAGGAATACCATCTGCTCACAGATTTCGTGGTGCGGGTGGAAGAGGAGCTCATGTCGCGCCGGAAGGCTGAGCGACAGGATCATCTCGAAAAGCTCGAAAAGATTCGCGAGCGGATCCCTGAGGGCGCTTACCACGTGACGCTTGCTGAGGTCGGCATCAGCACGCGGGTCGCTAATTTGGTCACCGAATCCGGATACGAGACCGCGGGGCAGGCGCTCGAGCAGTTGGAGATCGATGAAGATAAGATTCTCGCGTTGCAGGGTATCGGACCCAAAGCCATCTCCGAACTGAAGGAGATACTTCCCGGGTACGATTATCCCGAGCCGGTTCTCGAAGAAGAACCGGTGGAAGTGGAAGAGCAGCCCACCGCGGAAGAGGCCGAAGCGGAAGCTGAGACCGACGTAGAGGCCGAGGTCGAAGGTGAACTGGCCGAACCTGCGGTTGAGGGGGAGGGTGAGCCCAAGGCTAAGGGAGAAGAAGAAGTCGAGGCGATACCCATCGAAGAGGCCTTTGAGCGAGCCAGCAAGGAAGTCGGCCTGGCTGTGTTGGAGGTGGTTGACACCGAAGGGACTGAGGCGGAGCAGGAAGCGGAGCGCAAGAAGCGAAAGGAGCGCTCGCGAGTGGTCGAATTCGATCCGGATACGGGCGAGATCATCGTGCGACACCGGAGAAAGGATAGCCGGCGGACCGACTGGCAGGAGATGGGGGACTTCGAGGAATAGCGTAGGCGATGTCTGGGAAACACGTCCCTCAGCGGACCTGCGTAGGCTGCAGGGAAGTTCTCCCGAAGAGGTCCTTGATCCGCATCGTTCGTACTCCCAATGGTGTTAAGATTGATCCGAGCTCGAAGGCTTCCGGCAGAGGCGCCTACTTACACGACCGACGAAGTTGCTGGGAAAGAGGTCTGAAAGGATCTCTGTCCAGAGCGCTGCGAGTAGAACTAGCGATTGACGATCGCAACGAACTGATGCATTACATGGATCAGTTGCCAGAATCAAATGGTTGAGCCCGGCCATCGAGCCGCGGCAACTAGCAGGACCCCCTAGGCTGGTCGCTCGCTCAAACTCCAGCCAGGGGCTGGAGGTGTGACATGAGCGAGGATGGCCAAAACCTGATTGAGATCCCTGAATCCCTGACGGTCCGTGACCTGGCGGATCGTATCGACGCGAGTCCTATCGATGTAATCAAGCACCTGATGGCCAACGGAGTGATGGCCAACATCAATCAGCAGATCGACTTCGATACGGCAGCGATTGTTATTGCCGAGTTCGGTTTCGAAGCCCAGGCCCCTGAACCGCAGGAGGCAGAGGCATCCGAGCAAGCTTCGGAGCTGCCGCTCTGGCGACAGATACTTATCGAGGAGGATCCCGACAAGCTCGTGGATCGGGCCCCGATAGTCACTATTCTGGGTCACGTAGATCACGGCAAGACGACCCTGCTGGATGCCATTCGGCAAGAGGATGTGGCCGCCGGAGAAGCGGGCGGGATTACACAGCATATCGGCGCATATCAGATCACGCATAACGATCGGCCGATTACATTCCTGGATACGCCGGGCCACGCCGCGTTTACTGCCATGCGCGCTCGAGGCGCACAGGGCGCGGATATCGCGGTGCTGGTGGTCGCCGCAGACGATGGCGTGATGCCTCAAACGCGTGAAGCGCTGGCACATGCTAACGCGGCCCGCGTCCCGGTCGTCGTGGCGCTAAACAAGGTCGATCGACCGAACGCAAATCTGGACAAAGTCAAGCAAGAACTGGCGGACGTGGGATTGGTGTCTGACGAATGGGAAGGCGAAACGATGGTCGTCCCGGTGTCGGCCAAGCAAGGCTCAGGCCTCGAGGATCTGTTGGAGGCCATCCTACTGGTTGCGGACTCTGTGGAAATCCGAGCCAATCCCGAGGGGGAGGTGCTCGGCACGGTCATCGAAGGCGAGCTAGACAAGACAAGGGGTGTCTTGGCAACTCTGTTAGTGCAGAACGGGACGCTCCACACTGGCGACGTTGTAATTGCGGGAGACGCCCAAGGTCGGGTTCGTGCTATGTTCGATTATCAAGGTAATGCTATTGAGGAGGCGCCTCCCTCGACGCCAGTTTCTGTTCTAGGGATATCGGAGGTACCACGGGCAGGCGAGCTTTTCACCTTGGTCGCATCTGTACGTGAGGCAAAAGCGATTATTAAGGCCCGCCAGGAAGAAGTGGTTGCTGCGCCTAGCAGCTCGCCGGCCCTGACCCTGGATCAGATCTTCGAGGCCTTCCGAGCGGGCGAGGCCCAGGAATTGAGATTGGTCGTAAAAGCCGATGTGCAAGGTTCAGTGGAACCCGTCGTTAATTCGCTTGAGGAATTGAACGTCGGGGATATCCAGATCAACGTGCTGCACTCGGCAACCGGCAACATCGGAGAGGACGATGTGATGCTTGCATCCGCCTCCGGAGCCGTCGTGATTGGGTTCAATGTCGAGGCAGACCAGGCCACCAGGCGATTGGCAGAAACCGAGCGAGTCGACCTCCGCCTGTACGACGTGATCTACCGCCTGACGGAGGACATTGAGAAGGCGCTGAAGGGAATGCTGGAGCCCGAGAAGCGAGAGGTGGAATTGGGTCAGGCAGAAGTGCTGGAGATCTTCCGCGTTCCCAAGGTGGGCAAGATCGCTGGCTGCCGAGTCCTTGAGGGTGAGATTCGGCGCAACGCGCGCATGCGCGTCATGCGAGGCGAGGAGAATCTGCATGAAGGTCCCGTCGCCTCACTAAGGCATGAAAAGGAAGATGTGAATGAGATTCGCGAGGGTTTCGAGTGCGGAATTGCCCTCAAAGGCTTCGAGGCCTTCAAGAAGGGTGATCGGCTGGTCTCCTTCACAGAGGAGATCGTAGCAGTGGAATAGAGTTGTAGACTCCCTCTTATGTTCGGACGATTCACTTCGAGGGGGTAATCGTAGGATGCGCCCAGATTTCTAGAGTGAGAAATAGACGTGCCTAGCGAGACACGCGCGCGCAGGGTCGCTGACCGGATCAACCGGGAATTGGCGATCCTGCTTCAGCGAAAGGTGGCCGACCCGCGGCTTGCGAGTCTAACGGTCACCGGAGTGGATGTCGATCGCGAGCTGGCCTACGCGACGATTTATGTGACGGCTCTAGATGAGGAACAAGAGGTGCTGACCGCGCTCGAGAGCGCGCGAGGATTCCTACGCAAAGAATTAGCCTCCAACATTCCCATGCGCGCGTTTCCTCAACTTCGATTTCGCTGGGATTTTTCTCCAGATCGGGGAGCGCGTGTCGATGAACTGCTGGAACGATTGCAGGAGGAACGAGAAGAGCGGGAGGCGCGTGGTGAGGCCTCCCATGATGACCCCCTCGATTCCACGCCCCACGAAAGCTAGCGGGATCTGAATACGGATGACATCTGAGGTCGAGCGAGCCGCAAAACTGATCGCAGGTTCGTCGGAAATTGTTGTCATCGGCCACGAGCGCCCAGACGGCGATGCGGTCGGGTCGATGCTCGCGTTGACCATGGCCCTGCAAGAGATCGGGAAACGGGTCTGGCCCGTCCTTGCGGGTGGCTTGCCACGGAAGTGGCAATTCCTTCCCGGGGCAAACCAGGTTCGGCCAGAGCTCCCTGCGGGCGAGAAATTGATCGTCACGGTAGACACAGCCGACATCCGGCGGCTCGGGCCATTGGATGTCGAACGTGTGGATCTGAATTTCGATCACCATCCGAGCAACACTCAATTCGGGAAGATCAATCTGGTCGAGCCTGGAGCGGCGTCCACGACGGCGGTACTGTACCGGCTCTTCCCTGAGCTGGAGCTCCCTCTCGAGGTCGATATTGCCAGCAATTTGCTGCTCGGACTCATCACCGATACGCTCGGATTTCGCACGAGTAGCGTCAGTTCCAATTCATTAAGGATCGCGGCCGAATTGATCGAACTCGGCGCTGACATTTCGGACCTATACCGCAAGGGGTTATTAGGACGCAGCTACGAAGCCGTGCGCTATTGGGCGCAGGGCCTATCGCGGATGGAACTGCGCGATGAAGTCGTGTGGGCCGTCCTGCGAGTTTCGGACCGCGAACTTGCCGGGTATTCCAGTTCAGACGGCGCCGATTTAATTGACGTGTTAACCACAATTGAAGGGCCACGCGTCGCCATACTGCTTGTGGAGCAGCCAGAGGGCCAGGTGAAGATCAGTTGGCGTGCCCTGCCTGGCGTAGATGTCAGCCGGCTGGCCTCAACCTTCGATGGAGGAGGCCACGAGCTTGCGGCGGGAGCCATGATGGAGGGCGAAGTCCAGGAGGTCGTGGAGCGAGTTCTTACGGCGACCTTCGCGGCCATCGTTGAGGCGGATTCTTGAGCAATTTCGGCGTCATCGTCGTTGATAAGCCGGAGGGGCCAACCTCGCACAAGGTGGTGAGCATTGTGCGCCGAGGCACGAGGGTGCGCAAGGTAGGCCATGCGGGAACGCTCGATCCGAGGGCCTCGGGCGTGCTGGTGCTTTGCCTGGGTCCGGCCACGCGTTTATCGGAATACCTCTCCAGCTCAATCAAGAGCTACGAAGCCAGAATTCGGTTTGGGGAGTCGACGGAGACCTACGACGCCGAAGGCGAGACGACGAGTTCCGCAGGCGAGGTGCCCACAGAAGTGCAGATTGAGTCCGCCCTCGAAATGTTTCGCGGTGAGATTCAACAGGTCCCTCCGCCCTACAGCGCAATCAAGCTCCATGGAAAGAAAGCCTACGAGCTGGCGCGGGAGGGGAAGCCAGTGAAGCTGGACCCTCGCGCCGTAACCGTATACGAACTCACGAAGCTAGAATATGAACCGCCGGAACTGAGCGTCCGTGTCGAATGCTCCGCAGGAACTTACATTCGATCCCTGGCCCACGATCTCGGGCAGGCCCTATCCACCGGCGCACACTTATCGGCGCTGCGCCGCCTCAGGGCTGGACCCTTCGGCTTGGAGGATGCGGTGAGGCTGGAAGAGTTGGAGGAGGCCATGAGGCGGGGCGAGTGGCAAATTTTGGTACGCCCTGCATCGGAAGCGCTTCCGGATCTCCCGATTGTTACGCTGGAGGAGGCCGAGCTGGAAAGGATCCGAAACGGACTGCGCATTCCATCAAAAGACGGAGCGACAGGAATGGCAAGAGCATTGGATCCGGGCGGGGATCTGGTGGCGATCCTGGTAT
This sequence comes from Chloroflexota bacterium, assembly GCA_027298025.1. Classification (GTDB taxonomy): domain Bacteria; phylum Chloroflexota; class Anaerolineae; order Anaerolineales; family E44-bin32; genus JADFRG01. Next base: position 29,596 of record JAPUGV010000020.1, read on the forward strand.
CGGCCGAAAACGGCCAGGAATGGCAGCCCCGCAAAGTATTTATCTCCTAGATGCAGCATCTTCGAGATCTGAATGAGCTCCGATTAGAACGTAGCTCTCTCACTATCGGATCCTTCGATGGAGTTCATCTCGGACATCAAGACCTGCTGAGAAGGATGACAAGGCGGGCGAAGCGAGCCGACTTGCCGGTGGTTGTCCTAACCTTTTATCCACATCCATCCGTTGTGCTACGGCAGCGCACGCCTGCCTTTTACATCACGGCTCCAGATGAGAAAGCCGAGTTGCTAGGGAAAAGGGGCGCGGATTACGTCATCACGCAAGCATTTGACATGGAACTCTCTCGAATCGAGGCCGGCGACTTTCTGGATCGGCTCATCGCCCAACTCGGATTTACGGACCTATGGGCTGGAGAGGATTTCGCGCTCGGTCACCAACGTCGCGGTAACCGACACTTCCTTGAACGAGAAAGCCACGCCAGGAACTTCCGCTACCACCTCGTTCCTCCGATGGTAGTGGGGGGCGAGATTGTGAGCTCGACGCGTGTGCGAGAAGCGCTTCGTTCCGGTGATGTCGCGCGGGCAGCGACCTACCTGGGAAGATCCTTTGAGCTTCCCGGAGTCGTTCAAGAAGGCGCGGGGCGCGGAAAGGAACTTGGGATCCCAACCGCAAATCTGAAGATCTGGGAGGAGCGGGGCTACCCTGCTGTCGGTGTATACGCGTGCATGGCGGAGGTCGAGGGAGTGCGCAGACAAGCGGTGACCAATATTGGCTTTCGGCCTACATTTGAAGATGAGCTTCGGGTGCCTGTCGTGGAGGCCCACCTGCTCGATTATGAGGGGGAGCTCTACGGGAAGGAAATCAAGCTCGAGTTTGTCGATCGACTGCGGGACGAGATGCGTTTCTCCGGCCCAGGGGCACTCCTCGAACAGATTGAGCTGGATATTCGGCACGCGCGCAGCTTGTTAGAGGAGCGAAGGCTGGGATAGGGCCTGCTTAGTGCTCCATGGAATCTCGAACGGCAGCTAACCGCGTCTCCGCCAGAGCCACGTACTCCCCCTCGATTTCATAGCCGACATAGCCTCGCCCGCTCTTCAGCGCTGCCACACAAGTGGTTCCGGAACCGGCGAAGGGATCCAGAATCACGTCCCCCCGGTACGTGTACAGCTTGATGAGTCGTTCGGGCAGCTCTTCCGGGAAGGGGGCCGGGTGGCCAATCTTCCGCGCCGAAACAGCAGGGATGCGCCAAACGCTCTTCGTCCATTCCAGGAACTCGTCCCGTTCGATCGTGCTTTGGCTGCCATCCACCTTGCGCGAAAAGGATTGCTTCGAGAACACCAGGATGTACTCGTGGACGTCGCGCAACACTGGATTGCTGGCCGATAGCCAGGATCCCCAGGCCGTCGAAGTTGCGGCACTGGCTCCCTTGTCCCAGATGATTTCCCCGCGCATATGGAAGCCGGCCTCAATCATGTCCTGAATCACAAAGGCGTGAAGCGGTAGGTAGGGCTTGCGGCCCAAATTCGCGACATTGACACATGCGCGGCCGCCGGTAACCAGGACCCTGTGGGTCTCCCTGAATACTTTGCTCAGCAATTCCCTGTATTCCTCCAGGGACAGGTCTTGGTCGTAATCTTTGCGAACGTTGTAGGGAGGGGAGGTAACCATCAGGTGAACCGAGTGGTCCGGTAGCTCGCCCATTTCCTCTGAGGAGCTCTCAAATATGCGATCGCGGTGTTCGTCCGGAAGCTCCTGCTCTATGTATTCACTGATCTGCTCGGGCTTCAGATTACGATAAAGACGACTGGAGTAGAAGGCTGAGGAATCGTGGCTGAACCGACCCCCGGTGCCGAAGCTGCTGGTCGAGGTTCGCTTGCGATCTGACTTAGCCATAGCCCAGCTGCCTCAGCGCCTTAACGTCATCGCGCCAACCGGGCCACACCTTGACCCGCAGATCCAGGTAGATCTTCCTGCCCGACATTTGCTCAATCGACTTTCTGCCCTGTTTTCCGATCTCGCGCAGCATCGAACCGCGCTTCCCAATCACGATCCCCTTCTGCGAATCGCGTTCCACATATAACGTTGCGGCAATGTACGCGCCGCGTTGGCCCCGCTCGGTGTACTCATCGACCATCACCGCTAGGCTATGGGGGACTTCGTCACGCAGGAGGGCCAGCGCGGCAGAGCGGATAAGATCGGCTGCGATATCGCGTTCATGGGCGTCGGTTATCTCTGAGTCCGAATAATACTGAGGGCCCTTCGGAAGCCGGTCCACAATCTCCTGGGTCAGCAAATCCAGGTTATCCTCGCGGGTGGCGGACACGCCTATCGGGTGTGCGGCCGGCAGCAGGGCCAAAAACGCGTTCCAATTAGATTGCAGCCGCTCTGGCCGAACGAGATCCATCTTGTTCAGTGCCGCGATGGTCGCGGTCTTTGGGGCTCGCTGGAGAATGGCTTCTGCAACCAGCCGATCGCCTACTTTGGGTGCCTGATGCACTTCGAATACGCACAGGACCACATCCGCGTCTTCTAGCGCGTGGGACGCGACGCTATTCATATACTTCCCCAGCCGATTGCGAGGTCGGTGTATTCCTGGCGTGTCCACGAATATCGCCTGTGCGCTGGAAGTAGTGAGGATGGCCAGTTGGCGAACGCGCGTCGTCTGCGGCTTGGGAGAGACGGGCAGGATGTCTTGCGCAAGGATGGCATTAAGCAGCGTTGATTTGCCAACGTTGGGCCGACCTGCCACGGCCACAAAACCGGAGCGGTGCTCTTTGCCCATCGTCCCATTGTCCGGTCAAGCTCGCGGGCTGTCAAGCGAATCTCCCGATCGCCTTGATTCACAATCCTGAGTGCGGGCTATAATACCGGGCCACAGATCAAACAGAGTGCGCAGTGTCCATCTTTCGACGATCTAGAAAGCCAAATCGATTTATTGAGCTGTTAATAAGACAGGCAGAATATACAGCTGAGGGCTTGCAGATCCTTTTGGACTACGTGAAGAAGCCCGACGAAGCTTTGGCAAGCAAATTGACGAACATTGAAAAGGAGGCGGATGAAGTCCGCCGGATCCTGATTGATGAGCTAAATCGAACCTTCAATACCCCAATCGATCGGGAAGATATTTTTGCGCTTTCACTCACGATCGACGATGTGCTGGACTATGCCAACACGACCATCGAAGAGATGGAGCTGCTGGATATCGATCCGACGCCTCATATAGAGCGGATGGTTTCCTTGCTAAGTGAGGCGGCGGCCGAGATT
>JAPUGV010000200.1 GCA_027298025.1 Chloroflexota bacterium
CTTGGGGAAGGGCGCTAAGGGGAGAGAGCCACCATGATCACAGTCACACTTGTGGCGTGCCTGTCGGCTGCCGCCGTCGGGGGAGCGACACTCGGAACCGGCCTGCGGCGTGCCGCGCAGAACGGTAGGCTCCAGGATTAACCGACAGGATCACCCTGAAACCAGGAGCGCTAGCAGAGGACCTGCTGTCCCAGCAGGCAAGGAAGGTTTTCAAAAACGAGATAAAGACCCATTGCGCTGAGCAAGGCCAAGCTCGTTCCAACCACGAGATAGGCCAGGGTGGATGCCCTCAGGATCTCAACCCGGGCAAACACAGCCTTGTCCTGGCCCCCCGAAAACCGTACCTGAGTGAACAAAACCATCAATAGCGCCGCCACCGGGCTGAAAAGGATCACCGCATCAAATAGGAATCTCCAGCTGGTGCCGCGGACCTGGGCATACACACTGTCATAGGGATTCCATGGAAGCGGGATCCCGATCTCGTATTGCAGCACGTTCACAAGCACGAATCCAAAAGGCAGCACCAGGATCAGGGCCGCTATTAGCGCTATCTTCGACATGTGTCCCCTCCATTCCGCGAGGCGCTCTCGAGTTCCGCTGACTGCTGTATCGTGCGCGATCCACATCCAGAAGCGGATATCCCCGCCGCGGGTGTCCCTGAACTGACGCATCATCAGGCTGCCGTACTCCGACCGAAATCGGCTGGGGTATGCGATCATCATTAATTGAAATAGGCGGTCTGAGATCCTCAATGGGCTAACCCTGGTTATCGGACCCCCTTCGGCAGCAGGTTCTTCTCCCGTGCTTGACGAACCTGCCGCTCTAGTCGGTTGGCTTCCGCAATTGCCGTTTGGCGTCCCTGGGTTGTCAGGCGGTAGTACTTGCGTCGATCATCATCGAGTTCGGGATCCGGCCTGTCCCCCGAATCCTCAATCAATCCTGATTCGAGCATGCGCTTAATGGACCCATACATAGTACCCGGGCCCAATTTCAAGACCCCCGCCGTCCGTCGCTCTACTTCGCGCATGATCCCGTAGCCGTGCCGATCCTGGTCCGCTAAGGCCAGCAAGATCTCGAAGACCGCGGGCGTCAACGGTGGTGCTTTGCGATTACTACTCTCGGCCATCTCGATTTATATATCCGTGATCGATATATCAAGTTGCGATATAGTAGTGAATTTGAAGCTGCTTGTCAAGTGGATGGGGTGGGGATGAAGGCGGGCCGCGTCACTCAGGAGATCTGGGCCGTGGCTGGTTGGGCTCGATTTTCGAAGAGGATGGTCGTATGCGCGAACGTCCCCCTGGGGCTCCCTCCCGGGGGACGATATCGCGTGGCTTCCTTTAGTCCTTGGAGGCTTCCTGCTCTTCGTCTTCCTCCTCGATCTCGATTGTAAAATCGCCCGGGCCATGATGTCCCTTCATGAACATCATGCCGGGAAAGCCAGATCCAAAGGGTCCGAAGCCTCGTCCGCGCCAGCCCATTCTGCGATTCCCCTCAATCCACTTCCTGATCCGTTCTTTATCGCCTTTGATCTCGATGCGGTACCCGTCATCGGTCTCGATGACTTTATATTCGTGTATTACCTTTTCGGCCATCTATTCACCTCCATACAGATCATCGTAAAAGTGCTCAAGGCTATCCAACACCTCTCGCATCGGTTTGGCGCCCGTGGTACGAACTTTGATCCGCGGGGCATCTCCGGGCATCACGCAGCAATAGCAATTAGCCGGCCCGAAGTTGAGCGGTGTGGTGAAGTCATGGGCTCCGTCGCGGGCTCTGATCTTGATTACAATTTTCTTAGGCATAACCTCCTCCTTCAACATCGAGATCCAGATCGGCATTGAGATGCCGAAGTATTTGGATGGCATCCTCCAATTTAGGTCGCATCACTTCCTTAAGCCTCTCGAGCTCGTCTTTGCCTGCCGTGGTCAACCGATAGATCCGTCGGGTGCGCTTATCCGGATCCTCCCACTTCCCCTCCACAAATTCGCGTTCTTCCATCGAGGTCAGCAAAGGATATACAGCTCCAGGATTCGGCCCCCAACCTCCGCGGGTGCGCGCCTCAATTTCCTTCATAATGTCGTTTCCGTAGCGCGGTTTTTCGGCAAGCAAGTGAAGCACGTAAAGGGACAGCAGTCCTCCCCCGCGACTCAAAACCATAGCTACGATCGGATTGAAAAGACCGGGTGCCCCGAGGTTGCCAGAAGTCCATGGCTTAAAGCGCCGGCCCTTGAACACCCAATGTTCTTCCGGAGCCACGCCAAGGAATGAAGTGAAATGCTTGCGCCAGGCCCGCCCGTAATCGAACTCCGGCGATTCATCAGTCTGTGAATCTCCCCAACTCTGCCAAAAGCGCTTATCGCCCTCTTCGTTGCCCATACCCTCCCTCAAAAACCATGCACGATGCTCGCGAGCTAACCATATTGAACTCAATATAGTTAAGTCTAATAGTACCCAAAGGGTCTCAGGCAGTCAAGGCCACCGCGGAGATGCTGGCGGCCGGAAACCAGGTAGGAAAGTGGATCAAGTGCCGGAGCAAGATCTCTTAGAATATGTAGCTGAGGAGAACGATGGAATTTCGACCGGTAACAAGAGATCGTTGGGGCGACTTCGAGAAGCTCTTTGGCCCAAGTGGAGCCTACAGCGGATGCTGGTGCATGTGGTGGCGATCCACGCGCTCCGAATTCGATCGCAATAGAAATAAGGGCAATCGCAAGTCGATGAGAGGGCTGGTCGAGTCCGGCGTCGTCCCGGGGATCCTGGGTTACGAGGGCGGCGAGCCGATCGGATGGTGTTCGGTGGCGCCACGCGAAGATTTTGGCTCTCTAAATCGATCGCGTGTACTCAAGCCGGTGGATGATAAGCCTGTCTGGTCCATCGTTTGTTTCTTCATCCACAAGAATCATCGCGATGAAGGGATTGGCACGAAGATGATCGAAGGCGCCGTTCAGTATGCCAGGGACCAGGGCGCCGAGATTGTGGAGGCGTACCCCACCAAGCCGCGCGGTAAGCGGTTGGATCCCGCGTCGAGTTTCATGGGGATTCCCAAGGTATTCGAGCGCGCGGGTTTCGAGAGAGTGGCGGATCCTTCTGAGGCGAAGGCCATCATGCGCTACTATGTCCAGCGGTGACCTTGCGCATAGCCAAATAATCTGCATGGCGCCGCGCATCACCCCGAAAGCGCTTCCTGCATTCTTTTGTCCAGTCTGAAGATTGAGGGCCGAGCTACTTTCTGCTCACAGGTCGCCCGTACAGGTACCAGAACGGCTCGGAGGGGAAGGCGGATTCGGGAACTTGCTCCCACACGAAAGCACCTGGCCGGAAGCCTTTCCGGAGCCGGCCATCGATGGCATCAAGCGAGGCTGTTAGCGTCTTGATCTCGGGCTGGTTTCCCGCTGCATCCAACAGGTCCACCGCCATAGCCCGGTTTCGAACTTCCTGAGGATAAGAACTACCGAGCCCGGGTCGCCCCTCCAGGTCGTCAAGATATCCCCTCCACAGATTCAGCCGTGAGCGCAGCTCGGCGGTCGCCTTCCGCTCCCACGCTACACGCCACCTGTCGCGCACGGCAGTCAGCTTGCTTTCTACGGCTTGCAAGCGGGCCTGATCTTGGGCCTTTAGTGTGGGCCTCAGCCACCTGAGATTTAGCGAGATTAATCCAATTGAGAGGCTCGGGCGCCTGCTCCGTGCCCAGATGATGTCCTTGGAAAGTAAGTAGCCCTCGATTTCGTCAACGGCATCCTCGAGGGACTTCAGGCTGGATTCGGCGTCCCACATTGAGATCGCTCAGCCGGTGTGTTTCTTGATCGTGTCTAGGAGAGACCCGCGCGTAACCGGCTTGGCTAGGAAGTCGTCGGCACCCAGGTCAAACCCTTCTTGTCGATCTTCGGGCATGGACTTGGCAGTAAGAAACACAACCGGGGGATGGTTGTCCATCTCTTCCTTGAGCGTGCGCAGTACATCAAACCCAGACATGTCTGGCATCATGATGTCTAACAGGACGATATCGAAGCTGCCATTGCGGAGCATCTCCAGGGATTCGGCGCCACTACTGGCGAGGTGGATATCATAGCCTGCCGTCCGTAGAGTGAGATCGATGAGGTCCAGGGTGTCGCGCTCGTCGTCGACAACCAGGACGCGTAGGGGATCAGTCATGAGATGGGTTGGGGCCCAGGGTCAAGCATACAGAATCTCACCTGGGCAAATCCAACTACTCTGCTACCTCCATTCCTAAGTGACGCGGAATTTTACACTCGGGATGGCCGAACCGCAAAGCCAGCCCTCGCTCAGCCGCAAATAGAAAAGCGCCCTGCCGGGGCGCCATCACGCATGATCCTGATCCCTACTTTCCTAGACCAAGGTATGGACCGGGTTCTCAACATACTGGCGGAAAACTTGCAGCCAACGCGCGGCCTCTGCACCGTCGGTCAATCGGTGGTCCGCTGAGAGCGTGACCTTCAGTCGCCTGCCGGGAACCACCTGCCCGTTCACTACAACAGCTTCGTCCCGAACGCTCCCAACCGCAAGGATGGCAGCTTCCGGAGGGTTGATAATGGCGATGAAATGATCCACCTGGAACATTCCCAGGTTTGAGACCGTAAAAGTCGATCCCTCAATATCTCCCTGGCGAACTTTTCCGTCCCGAGCACGAGCCACTAGATTGCGGAGCTCCGAGGAGAGCTGGCGAATGGGCTTGCTGTCTACATCCTTGGCAACCACCGTCATCAAACCGTCATCGAGGGCGACCGCCACTCCGACATGGATATGGCCGTGCCTTACGATCTCGCCTCCGTCAAGAGAAGCATTGAGGTTCGGAAATTCTCGGAGTGCCATCGCGGCGGCCTTAATTACGAAATCATTCACGGAGAATTTACCATCCTCCGGCATTCGGGAGTTCAGCTGCCTGCGCAGATCCATCATGGGAGCCGCGTCCAAATCGGAAGTCACATAGAAGTGGGGCAGCTGCTGTTTGGCAGCCGTCATGCGCCGCCCGATCGTTTCCCGCAGCTTGGAGAGCGGAATACGGACCGTTTCGGCTGGTACGGCCGAGGCTTGGAAAGGTGCGATCGCCGGAGCCGAGGCCGAAACGGCGGCCTCCACGTCTCGCTTTACAATTCGGCCCTGCGGGCCGCTCCCAGAGAGGCTGCCAAGCTCGATCCCTCTCTCGTCCGCCAGGCGGCGCGCGACAGGCGATGCTCTCACGCCCGCCGGGAGTCGACCATCACCATTCGAGGGGCTCTCAGCAACCGCGATTGGGGAGGGCGGGGTTGCTTCGGGCACCACGGCTTCGCTTTCCACCTCAACCGATTCAATATCAAACTCCTCACCCTCCTCACCGATCACGGTGATCGGAGCACCAATGGGCACGCTGGAATTCTCGGTCACCAGGTGTTTCAGCACGACGCCGCCGGCCTCGGCCTCGATCTCAACGGTGGCTTTGTCGGTCTCAATCTCGGCGAGGATCTCGCCGATTTCGACCGCTTCGCCTTCGGCCTTGACCCACCGCACGAGCAAGCCCTCGGCCATGTCGAACCCCAGCTTGGGCATGTTGACTACAGTAGCCACTAGAGCACCTCTTGGACAGCCCTGACGATGTCACCAACCTGAGGCAGCGCCATTTGCTCCAGCTCACGATTGTAAGGGAGGGGAACCTCGACTTGCGCCACGCGTTTTACCGGAGCATCCAAATAGTCGAAAGCTTGCTCATAAAGCCGGCTGGCGACTTCGGCACCCACACCATAGGAGCGCCATCCTTCTTCGACGATGACCGCACGGTTCGTGCGCTTCAGAGATTCGATAGCGGGTCCCAAATCGAGTGGGCGAAGACAGCGAAGGTCGATGATCTGCACTTCGACACCGTCCGCAGCAAGCTGATCCGCGGCCTGAAGTGAAAGCTGGAGACCCTTCGAGTAAGTAACGATGGTGACATCGCTACCTTTGCGCTGCACCTTGGAGACCCCGATCGGCTCCACGTAGTCGCCTTCCGGTACCTCACCCTTGGTCTGGTACATCGTTGCATTCTCAATAAACATCACGGGGTCTTCTGACCGAATAGCGGCCTTGAGCAGTCCCTTTGCGTCGTAGGGGGTGCCGGGAGCGATGACTGTCAGGCCCGGAAAGTGGGCAAACACAGCATCCGGGGTCTGAGAGTGAGTGGCGCCGAGTTGGCGCCCTCCGCCGCCGACCGTGCGAATGACGATCGGGATGGTGAATTGCCCGCCGAACATGGCTCGCAACTTGGCCGAACCGTTCACTATCTGGTCCATGGCCAGGAATGCGAAGTTGATGGTCATTAGTTCCGCTACTGGCCTCAGCCCGGCCATCGCGGCCCCATTGGCCGCGCCAACGATTACGCCCTCTGCAATAGGTGTGTCCCGTACCCGCTCAGCACCGAAGTGGTCGTAAAAGCCGCGGGTCACGGCATAGGTGCCACCCCACAATCCAACTTCCTCACCCATGACAAAGACGCGCTCGTCGCGCTCCATCTCTTCCCATAGGGCTTGCGAGATCGCCTCTCGCATCGTGATTTCGGCCATTTACTCTTCCGCGTGGATATCCTCGAACAGGGCTTCGGGTGGGGGATTTGGGCTGGATTCCGCAAACTCGACCGCCTGCTCGATCTCTCGATCTACCAACTCCTCTTCCTTCGAGAGCTCTTCGGCGGAGAAAACTCCGGTATCCACCAGATGAGTGCGGAACATGCCGATCGGATCGTCCTCACGCCATTGATCGACTTCGTCGCTCTCCCGGTAGCGCTCTGGATCCCCCATTGAGTGCCCCTGGAAGCGGTAAGTAACCACTTCCAAGAAGTAGGGAGTGCCGTTCTCGCGGATGTAGCTAAGGGTCTCTTCGGCCGCGCGGCGAACCTCGAGAACGTTCATTCCATTGACCCTGGAATTGGGCATTTCGTAACCCTCGGCTTTCTGGCGCATTTCCTCAACCGCCGAGGCACGTTCGACCGAGGTTCCCATTCCGTACTGGTTGTTCTCACACACCCAAAGCACAGGCAGGTCCCACACCATGGATAGGTTCAGCGATTCGTGGAAATATCCAATGTTTGTAGCGCCATCGCCAAACATGCAGATCGTGACGCCGGGATCTCCCCTATATTTGTCTGCCATCGCCATGCCGGCCGCGAGCGGCATATGGCTGCCAACGATGGCATATCCGCCCCAGAAGTTAAGGTCCACATCTGCAAGGTGCATCGAGCCGCCCTTACCCTTGGAGGCTCCGGTGGCCTTGCCCATCAACTCGGCCATCACGAACTTGGCCTCGATGCCAGAAGCAATCGCCACGCCGTGGTCGCGATAAGCCGTAAACACACGATCTTCTGGGCGACGAACCGAGAGCAGACCGCTGGCGACCGCCTCCTGGCCGATATACAGGTGGAGGAAACCGCCGATCTTTCCCTGTTGGTAGAGGTGCGCTGCTTCTTCCTCCAGGCGCCGGATCAGAATCATTTCATGGTAGAGACGCAGCATCTCCTTCTCGTCCAGCGCCTTTAGCGCTACATCTGCTTCAGCCATGGCAATACCCCACGCTAGGGTGAACACCCACAATCCCACCAGGTTGCGGGCGGCAACGATGTGCCCCGGAAGGCCGGGGCCGGCGAGATTATATCAGAGGGCCTATGGCTCCGCCTTTAGTCCAATGGCACGCAGGTCATACTCCGTAAGGGTTGCATCCATTCCGGCGGGAATAGGGAGGTCCAGCACAAATTCGGCGGCGCCATCTGGTTCTAGGGACTCAGCTACAAACCAGCCTCCGGTTACCAGCTCACCGAGCGACGATCGAACCTCGGCGTAAACGGTCGCCGCCTCTACCTCAACCCCCGTGGGATTGCGTACGGTGCCGCGAATGAATATTGCAGATCCCACCGAGTGAAATGCAGAGACATCGACTGACAAAACGACCGGTGTTTTGATCTCGTCGGCCAACCGCTCTTCTACTCGCGCTTCTACACGGACCGCGCTTAGATCGCGCGGGTCAAACCGCAGGTTGACTCCGGGAAAGCCAAATGCCGTGAAGACGAGCTGTTCTCCGGCCTGCAATGGGCGTGGAATCTCGACCTCCAACAGGCCGATGAGCTTAACCTCATCCAACAGGCTGACAAGCACGGAACCGGTGGCGGCCGTTAGACCTGAATTGGCCAGCGTGCCAACAACAAAGGGCGCACCTTGCGCGGTGAGATGAAGCTGTGGTTCATCCCGGATCTCCAGAGCGTTAGCGCGCGGGGGCTCGGCAATCAAACCGTCGTGATATTGGGTCCACTGGATGGCTCCCGGGTTCTCGGGCGCTAGGGCCAGGAACGGTGCCGTTTCCCCCGGGGCGAGCCGATTGGGCCCAAATTGCATCGCCGCCACCAGCTTCTCACTGCCGTCCGGGCTCCGCCCAAGGAAGTTGAGCGATGCCAGCGAAACGTGGCTGCGCCCGGGATTGGAGACGAATCCCATCATCGCAAGCTCACCGCTCCCGGTAACAAAGAACTCCTCCAGCTCAGAGATCAAATTGGCCCGCCGTTGGTTGGCAGTCGGACCACTGGCAGCCTCGCCAATCTTCGGTTCGACCCGCGCGTCTGCAGGCGCAATTGCAGCATTGAAGGTCACCGAGAATGGACCCGCCTCCCCTGGAAGAAGATTCGACATCAGCGCAACCGTCGATGTTTCTGCGATCGTTTTTCCCGCGGCGTCTATTAGGCCTACGCTAATTTCGACTTGGCCGACCGCCGCTTGTCCCTGATTTTCGATAAGACCGACGACTCGCCACTCGCCGGGAGCGGATCCCGGCGATAAATGATGCGAGATCACTCGGATGGGCGGGATTGGAGCGGGGGGCGGAGGCGTCGACGAGGGGCTGGGGACCGCCGTAGGCGTGACGGCTACCGTCTGGCAGGCGGCGCAGGCGACACCCAATACCACCAAGAAGCCAAATCGGAAACGGTTCGGTTGAGTCACTGAGCTCTCGACGGGAGCGAGCTAGTCGGAGAAGACTTCGTCCAATTCATCTGCAGCGCCAAAGCCCTCGCCACCGCCAACCTTGCACACGCCACAGGCGCCCTGCACGAGGCAGCCTTCCAGCAGGTCGAGGCC
>JAPUGV010000201.1 GCA_027298025.1 Chloroflexota bacterium
GCACGTTGGTGCAGACCGAGAAGCTCAAGGCAATCTCGTACGCGCGCGCGGCAATAGAGCTCTGTCCACAAGACCTCCGGGAAGAGCAGGTGATTGAGGCTTTCAAGGATGTTGTTGGTCTCCCACGAAGAGAGGTCGCTCAGCAGCTGGTTGATCGCTTTCAGCTGCAGGCCAAGGCGCGTGAAAGGATGTCGGAGTACGGGGTCGATACTCCCTGGCAGGCATTTATCCAGGCCAGGCTCCGCCACTATGATCAGATGTTGGCCGATCCGGAGGTCATCCTGAACCACCAATGGCCGCATAATTTGGCCGTCCTGGAAATGGCCCGCGCGAAACAGTGCCGCACCGGCCTGGCAACTATGTCCCGTTGTCGGGAAGCGACTCGCGTGCTCGAGATCCTGGACTTGCAGCGCGCGTTCGATTTCATCGCCAGCATAGATGACGTGGCGAAGGGAAAGCCTGATCCGGAAATTTACCAACTCGTATCTCGCGAGCTGGAAATAGGCGCGGCGGAGTGCTTAGTATTGGAAGATTCGCCCTCGGGTGTTGCCGCGGCAATAGCGGCAGGTATGTGGATTATCGCCGTGACCACCTCTTTCACCCGTGATGGTGTCCACAAGCAGGCCCTGCTGCCCTCCGAGTGGATCGTGGACGAACCTGAGCAGGTATCGGAGGTAGTGGAGCGAATGCTGGAAGAGCGTCGGCTAGATGACTGAGGCCCACAAAGAATCATCCGCGAGGAAGGCGGTTGAATTCGTAGAGTCCGGAATGATCGTCGGCTTGGGTTCTGGAAGCACTGCGATCTACGCCGTGCGTGAGATTGCTCGTAAGTTGAGCGAGGGCAAGCTCGATGGAATCCTCGGGGTACCAACCTCTCTGCGGGTAGAGCATCATGCTAGGGAATTGGGGATTCCCCTGACGACGTTGGATGACCACCCGCAAGTGCACCTGACCATTGATGGCGCGGATGAGGTCGATCCGCAGCTTGAGCTCATAAAAGGCGGCGGGGGCGCGCTGCTGAGGGAAAAAATTGTGGCACAGGTAAGCCAAAGAGAGATCATTGTGGTGGATGAGACGAAGCTCTCAGACCATTTGGGCACTCGCTTCGCCTTGCCGGTCGAAGTTCTGCCATTTGGGTGGGCTCCAGAGGCGGCCTATCTCGAATCTCTAGGAGCCTCGGTTTCGCTGAGAGAGAACTCTGATGGAGAACCCGCGATTACAGATCAGGGAAATTGGATTCTCGATGCCGAATTCGGCCCTATTGAAGACCCCGCCGCTCTCTCGGACCAGCTCGACCGCAGGGCGGCCGTCGCGGCACATGGTCTGTTCCTGGGACTGGCCACCGATCTCATGGTGGGCGGCAGAGACGGTGTGCGGCATGAGAAGAGACCTTAAGGATATTTCTATGGAAATTGGCATGGTTGGACTAGGGAAGATGGGCGCCAACATGACCACCCGGCTGCTGCAAGGCGGGCACAGTGTTGTGGCGTTCGACCGGAATGCTCCCAATGTAGAGGCCGCGGTCGATCAGGGAGCGCAGGGTGTCGAATCGCTCGGGGAAATGGCCTCCGCACTGACCACTCCTCGCACGGCTTGGGTGATGGTGCCGGCCGGAGAACCGACCGAAGGTGTGATCACGGATCTAGCGGCTTCATTTGAGCAGGGGGATACCCTCATTGATGGCGGCAACAGCAACTACAAGGACACGCTGCGTCGTGCCGAGGCTTTGCGTGCGCGCGGTGTGTTTATGGTGGACGTAGGGACCAGCGGAGGGATTTGGGGGCTGACTGGCGGTTACAGCATGATGGTTGGGGGCGAAAAAGACCCGGTGGAGCGGCTCAGGCCAGTATTGGAAACCTTGGCGCCAGGACCGGACAAAGGCTGGGGCCACGTCGGCCCGAGCGGTTCAGGCCACTTCGTGAAGATGATTCACAACGGCATCGAGTATGGGTTGATGCAGGCCTATGCGGAAGGATTCGAAATCTTGCGCAAGAAGGAGCAGTTCGATCTGGACTTGCACCAGGTGGCCGAGATCTGGCGCTTCGGCAGCGTGGTACGCTCCTGGCTGCTGGATCTGACCGCGGCCGCGCTTGAGGAGGATGCCTCACTAAGTGAGCTGGAAGGCTGGGTGGCCGACAGTGGGGAGGGACGTTGGACGGTGGCGGATGCGATCGACTTGGACGTCCCGGCGCCGGTGATTACCCTATCGCTCCTTATGCGCCTTGTGAGCCGGCAAGATGAGAGTTATGCTGCCAAACTGTTGGCGGCTATGCGCGCCCAGTTCGGGGGCCATGCGGTCAAGCGAGCCGGAGAGGAGTAGCTCAACGAGTCGATGGATAACGGACTGCCCATTTCTATCGTCATCTTTGGAGCCTCAGGCGATCTGACCCGTCGAAAATTGGTGCCGGCGCTGTTTCAGCAGCGCGTCAAGGGCCAGATTCCGAATTCCATCAACATCGTTGGAACATCGCGCAGTGAGTTTTCTCACGATGAATTTAGGCAGCAGATGTTTGAAGGAATGGTGGAGCTTTCCGGGATCGTCCCGGATGAAAATGATTGGGACGAATTCTCCCAGGACCTCTGGTATGTGCCGGGAGATATCGGCCAGGAGGCTGATTATGAGAAGCTCGAGCAGTTCCTGGGTGAAAAGGAGGGTGGGCCGGCCAATCGTCTGTACTATCTCGCCACAGCCCCGCGCTTCTTCCCTGTAATCGTCAAGGAGCTGGGCAAACAAGGGATGGCAACCGATGGCGACCGCTGGTCCAGGGTGGTCATAGAGAAGCCCTTTGGGCACAACCTTGAATCGGCCGTGGAGCTGGATGAAATCGTGCACGCCGCATTTAATGAGCATCAGGTCTATCGCATCGACCACTACATGGGCAAGGAAACAGCGCAAAACATCCTCTACTTTCGATTCCTAAACACCATCTTCGAGCCGATCTGGAACAGAAATTACATAGACCATGTCCAGATTACGGTTGCGGAGTCTGTTGACGTGGAGCACCGGGCCGGCTACTACGATAATGCAGGTGTCGTGCGAGACATGTTCCCAAACCACTTTCTCCAACTCTTCACGCTCTTGGCGATGGAACCGCCGGCCGCGTTCGATGCAGACGCGGTGCGCAACGAGAAGGTGAAGGTGTTGATGGCCATCCGGCCCATCCAGGTCGAAGACACGGTTCGGGCGCAGTACGAGGGTTATGGACAGGGGGAAGGGGTCGCGGAGAACTCGCAAACCCCGACCTACGCGGCCATGAAGTTGTATGTGGATAACTGGCGCTGGCAGGGGGTGCCGTTCTATCTTCGCTCGGGAAAGGCGCTGGCTGAAAAGACGAGCCAGATTGTTATTGTGTTTAAGGAGCCGCCGCACTTGTTATTCGATTTGCCGGCCGACTACCATCTAACTCCAAATTTCCTTTCCCTATGCATCCAACCCGATGAAGGAATACACCTGCGCTTTGAAACCAAAGTTCCCGGGGCATCTCAAGAGACCAAATCGGTTGATATGGAGTTTCATTACCCCGCCACTTTTGGAGGGGAGAGCCTACCCGATGCGTACGAGCGCCTGCTCATCGACGTTCTCAATGGGGATCCTTCCCTCTTCACCCGCAGCGACGAGATCGAGAGGGCCTGGAGCATTGTGGATCCCGTTCTGGAGGCCTGGGAAAGCTCACCAAATGCGCCTTCGCTTGGGCTCTACCGAAAGGGCAGCTGGGGCCCGCCCGGAGCCGAGGCGTTCATCGCGCGGGATGAACGCGTCTGGCGGTTGGGATGTGGGGACCACGCGGGCTGAACATGGCCGATCTTCAAATTCTTGAAAATACAAAGGCACTGGCGCAAGCGGCCGCAGAACATTTCGTGGCGGCAGCGGAGGATGCAATCGATAAGCGAGGCCGCTTCACGGTGGCATTGTCGGGAGGCTCGACTCCGCAGGAGACCTACAGGCGATTGGCGGACCCGAGCCTGGCCACGAGAGTGAGCTGGAGAAACGTGCAGCTCTTCTGGGGAGACGAGCGATCCGTTCCCCCCGATCACCCGGACAGCAACTATCGCATGGTCAGGAAGACCCTGATTCAAAAGGTGCCGATCCCACAAACAAACGTTCACCGCATCCAAGGCGAACTCGATCCAGATCTAGCAGCCGAGGCCTATGTAGATGAGCTTCAGTCGGTTTTTGGTTCCGAGGAGCGGCCACGATTCGACCTCATCTTCCTGGGTATGGGGAAAGATGGGCACATCGCTTCGCTATTTCCTGGTAGCCTCGCCCTGCGCGAAACCGAGCACTGGGTCCTGGCGGTATTTGCGGAGGCATTTCAGGCCTGGCGCGTGACTCTTACCCTACCGGTCTTGAACTCCGCTCGCCAGCTCTCGTTTCTGGTGGCCGGCGAATCGAAGGCGGACCGCTTACAAGAAGTATTAGAAGGTGAACCTCGACCCGAATCCCTGCCCGCGCAGATCATTCAGCCCCGCAGCGGTCAGGTGACCTGGCTGATCGACCAAGCGGCAGCCGCAAAGCTGTGAGCCCTGCGGGGGTTGGATTGAGTACGGTAAACTAACCAAGGCCTAGGGGCCGTTGTTCTTGATGATCTCCATTTGCATGCGCTGGCCTGAGGCCGGCGCTTCTCGTAGGTGTTGTGCGTGAGAGTTATTGTGGTCGGCGACGATCCGTTGGCTCGCGCGGGGCTGGCCAATCAACTTGTTGAGGTGACTGGGCTTGATATCGTGGCTCAAATTGCAGCAGACGACTCTGTCTCGTCTGCCTATCGCGCATACGCCCCCGATGCAGTCTTATGGGATCTTGGCTGGAGTCTTGAGTCTTCCGATTGGAGAGAGCGGATGAGCGATCTTGTCGAGGCGGGCGCACTTGTAGTGACGCTCTTGCCCGATAACTCGCTCACAATTGAAGCATGGTCTGCCGGGGCACGCGGATTGCTGAGCAGGGAGTCCGGCCCCGCGCGCGTCAGAGCGGCCCTGAACGCCGTCAATCAAGGACTGGTGGCGGTCGATCCCGCGCTCGGAGGAGCGCTGCTGCCAACCCACAGTGCAACCGATGCGTTTAAGGTGGAGGAGCTAACCAAGCGAGAGCACGAAGTCCTAAAACTCCTGGCGGAAGGTCTCTCGAACCGATCGATCGCCGTTCAGCTCGAAATCAGCGAGCATACCGTGAAGTATCACGTAAACTCGATCCTGCGAAAATTGGGCGCCCAGAGTCGTACGGAAGCGGTGGTGCGGGCGACCCGCAGCGGATTGATCCTGCTTTAGCGTCTAGCCTCCAATCGAACCCACAAACTGCTAGCATCGACCTACCCAAATTACCGATGCGGTCATACCTGCCGCGAGATAGGCTTGCTGAACTCAGGGAGGAATCATGGCGAACGTAGTTGAGGGTATCTCTAAGGAATTAGCTAGCATCGTCGAAGCTGCGGGGCCGGCGGTCGTGAGGGTTGAAGGCCGTCGACGTCTGCCCGCGAGCGGTATCGTCTGGTCTGAGGGTGGAATTGTGGTCACAGCCCACCACGTCGTCGAGCGTGAAGACCGGCTCAGTGTGGGCCTTGCGGACGACCAGCAAGTCGATGCGGAATTGGTGGGAAGGGATCCCACAACCGATCTGGCGGTGCTGAGGGTAGAGGGAGTGGGGCTATCCCCAGCCGCACCTGCTGCATTGGATGACCTGAGTGTAGGTCATCTGGTGCTTGCCCTCGGTCGACCCGGGCGGACGGTGCAAGCGACCCTGGGAATTGTGAGCGCTTTGGGCACCAGTTGGCGAACGGCCGCCGGCGGAACGATTGATCGTTATCTGCAAACCGATGTTGTGATGTATCCGGGATTTTCGGGTGGCCCCCTGGTAAATGCCGAGGGGAAAGTGCTGGGCCTCAATACTTCCGCGCTGCGCGGCGTTAGTCTCTCGATCCCCAACTCAACCGTCGATCGAATCGTAGAGTCGATCCTCTCCCACGGAAAAGTGCAGCGCGGCTACCTTGGAGTGGGCGTGCAGCCGGTCAAATTGCCCGAAGCATTGGCGGAAGAGCTGGGCCAGGAAACGGGTCTGATCTTAATTTCGGTCGAACCGGGAAGTCCCGCCGAAGCGGGCGGGCTCACTCTGGGGGACACGCTGCTTTCGTTGCATGGCGACCCAGTGCCGCGATTGGACGACCTGCTCAGCCTGCTGAGCAGCGAACTCGTGGGCGAGGAGGTCATCGTGCGCGTCCTGCGCGGCGGAGGTGTGCGGGAGCAGAAAGTCACCATCGGGGAGCGCCAGTGACGAGCATGCTCCAGGAGTTCAACGCGGAATCTGCGCTCCTTGCGGAGCGGGTTCAAAGAAGCCTCGTGCGAGTGGAGAGCGGGCGGTGGGGGGCCGGAGCCGGGACGATATGGCATTCAGAAGGGCTGATCCTCACTAACTCACATGTTGCACGCAGCCGTAGGCTGAGGGTTTCGCTGCCCGACGGCCGCCGAGCCGCGGCGCGACTGTTGGCTCGCAGCCGAGATCTCGACCTCGCCGCCCTGACGGTGCAGTTAAACGATCTGCCGACGATTGAACTCGGGGATTCCGCGACGCTGCAGCCAGGCCATTGGGTGATGGCATTCGGGCACCCGTGGGGTGTACAAGGTGCCGCCACCGCTGGCGTGGTGATCGGGCAGGGTGGGCAACTGCCCGAAAGTCCGGAATTCGGTCGTGACTGGCTGGCAGTGGGCTTGCATTACAGGCCCGGACATTCTGGGGGGCCGTTGGTAGATTTTTCAGGTCGCCTGGTCGGCATCAACACCGTCATGGTTGGCCCCGACGTGGGACTGGCGGTGCCGGTGCACGAGATCAAGCGCTTCCTCAAACACTCGTTGCAGCGCGCAGCCGCTTAGACCGCGCCCAGTCCCTGCTCTAGCCCCAGGCGCAGCTGCCGCAATCCTGAACCGGGATCGAATTCAGGCAGCGGCATCCGATATGCAGGCCAGATGAGGTCGCACGTATGGCCCTGGTACCCGATCTGACGTTGGGACCTATCGTCATGGGGCAGCCATTCCGAGGGATGGGGCTGCCTAGAATCGACGGACTCTAACCGAAGATTCAGATCGAATCTGTCAAACTCGCCTTATAATCTTTACAAATCCCCCAAAAATCTCTAGCTGCCCGTTTATTTACATCGATTTATGCAGTGCAGGTCTGCGGAAGCATATTGACCAGCCCCAAGAAGCGCACTCGTGCGCCGCTCCTCGATCGGCGGGGGTGCCGAGAATCCGCGGCCTGACTTACAACAGGTCGAGGGAGAAACCGAGGAAAACTTCCAAACAACCTCAGTTCAGATAGAAAGCTGTCGATTTTTGAGGAGGTGCGCATGGCTCTAGCGCTTTCTAGTATCAATGTGCTAATCAGCGCGGTATTCACAGCGGTGGTCTTCCGCCAATGGATTCAGCGGCGGAAGTTGCAGCAACTGCTGTGGTCCTTTGCACTATTGGTGTGGACCATCGCAGTAGCCGCTGAGCTGTCAGCCACGATCCAAGGAGAATGGACCGCCTTCACCTACCGAATCTACTACGCGTTCGGCGCACTCATGGTTGCGCCTTGGCTGGGCGCAGGCTCGCTTTTCCTCATCGCCTCACGGCGGCTAGCGAAAGGGTTTACGATCTTCGTGGCGGCCCTGTCCCTAGTGGGAGTGTCCTTGATCGTGGCCTTTGCGGTTGACGCATCCCAGTTGACTTTTACTGACTCCTTAGGATTTGTTGAGGTGAAGATCTTTCCCCTCATACCGGTTCGGCTCCTGATCATTATCGGCAACGCGTTGGGATCGGTCGCCTTTGTAGGCAGCGCTCTGTACTCGGTTTGGAGCCTACGGCGGCGGGATGTTCCGCGCCAGCTAACAATTGGCGTGTTGCTTATCGGTGTCGGGGGGCTGGTGGCAGCAACAGCCCACTCGCTCGGCGCGCTCGGCGGGCCAGGGCTGTTCCGGGTAAGCGAGCTGGCGGCGATCTCGCTGATCTTCGGGGGGTATGTCCTGAGCACATTCTTCGTCAGATCCCGTTCCGTGGCCCCGCAGCCATCCTGATGCTGGTGCAGGACCCGCTCGCTATGACCTAACGACCGACCCTCTGACTCCAGAGGGTAACCAAGCTCGGGACCTTCCACATTGCTTCCCCCATATCCGACCTGGTAGTAATGGCGGCCTGGAATCGGATCATGATCGCGGATCTGGGAATGGCGGCCTGGACGGTTGCTCTATGGATGGCCGTGCGCTGCTTCCTGGCTCCTCTTTCCCGCCGGGCCGGATACTGTGCGGATACACACTCAATTTAGGGAAGTCGGCGCCTGGCCTACCTATGGATCGTTCGCGGCTAGGTCAGCGGCACGGACCGGGAGTTTCTCGAGCACGCATGGAATCGTGTTTTGGTTTGAGGCACTGGGGGCGCTAGCTTGCATTCGGCTTTTGGGGCGGCTCGATGTCCCGGGTGTCGCTTCGAAGAGCGGTGGGACGGCGGCTGCCGAGCCTGTTGAGGTAACTGCAGACTGAGCTAGAAGAGATCAAAAGGCTCCTCGGGTTGGACTCGAACCAACAACCCTCCGGTTAACAGCCGGATGCTCTGCCAATTGAGCTACCGAGGAACGAACAGCGATTATACACAATGAGCCCTGCACGCAGGGCTCTCTCCATCCTCAGGATCCGGCTGGATTACAATTTGTGGCCGACGCAGCAGACAGTTGTGAAAGTTGACTGAAGAGAAAGAATCAACTCGAGATCAATCGACCTGGTTGATTATTGCGGCGGTGGCAATATCGGTTGCCTCACTGCTCTGTTGTGGCTGCTTGGCGTTGGCTTGGATCCTCGGAGATGTCGCGATCCAGATCATTGATCAGTTCTCTGCCGTGATCCACTTGCTGCCCCTCTAACCCTCAACCGCTGCAGCTTCCCTCTCAAAACCCTCCATTCGCGTGCAACCCCAGGCGAATCCAGCTCATATCCGCGCCTCCCCCGCAAAAGGACCGTCGAGCGCCTCCGCATAATGTTGCAGCTCCTGCAACGCGGCCTCGGCATGCGCCCGATCTGCGGAAGGTAGGTTCAACGCCGCGAAATCATCCTCGTCGAGCACAAACCAGCTTCCATCCAATTGGACCACCAGATCCAGGGCAAGATCTTCGGCCGAAACCGTGGCATCTTCTATATGGGCCGGACGGGTGACGTTGCAATACCAACCCTTGAGTTCTCCCGTGTCAGCGTCGTAGACGGCGAGAACGTTGTACCAGCGGTCGCGGTAGTGGGTCTCGACGAATCGATCGCCGATCCGAAACACGAGACCGTGAAACTCGCGTTCTTCCATATCAAAAATCGCCTCGAGTACCAAGCTCGTCTCAGATTGGCGAAGGATTTTCCCGGAGTACCGAAAGACTTCCTCGCCCATGGCATTAAGCTTCCGGACCGTAATCCGCTCAGTCACGGATCCCGAGCGCCTTTAGCAGCACGGCCGCTTGTTGACCAAAATCCGGCCGCGCGATCATTCCCGGCCGCCTGGGCCGAGGCAGGTTGACATTCAAGATCTCCACAATGTGCCCGGGCCTCGCACTCAGCACCACCACTCGATCGCTCAGGTAAAGCGCTTCCTCCACGTCATGCGTGATGAAGAATAGGGTCTTCGAGTATTCCTGCCAAACCTCGAGCAGCCAATCTTGCAGCTCTCTGCGCGTCAATGCATCCAGTGCGCCGAAAGGCTCATCTAGCAGGAGTACGTCCTGCTCGGTCAAGATTGTTCTGAGCAGCGCCGCGCGCTGGCGCATGCCACCTGAAAGGGCAGACGGATAGGATCCCCCGAATTCCTCAAGCCCAAAGTGAACCAGCATCTCTTGCGCGCGCTCTCGAGCTGCGCCTCGATTCACTCCGACCAATTCCAGTGGGATTGCGACATTGTCCGTCACGCTCCGCCAGGGAAAGAGCAGGTCACGCTGCGGCATATACCCGAAATTCCCGGTTCGCTCACGCTGTAACTGGCCATCCAACCAGACCTCTCCCTTATCCGGTTCGAGCAATCCCGCTATGAGATTGAAGAGCGTGCTCTTTCCGCTCCCGGAGGGCCCGACGAGCGTCACGAATTCTCCCGCATCCACTTGCAGAGAGATCCCGCTCAACGCCTCAATGTTCCGGCCGTTGGTCTGGAAAGATTTGCTGAGGTTCCGCAGTTCGAGCTTGGGAATCAAGTCGGGCTCCTACGGTAGGTACTCGTTGGTGAAAGCTCGTTCGGCTTGGATCGGCTCAGCAAGGATGTCGTGATCCGCCATCCATTGGGAGTAGGCTCTCCACACTTCGAGATCCTGCTCGCCCCAGCGTGCGGCGTCCGCCTGGTAGCGTGGGGAAAGCCATTTCTGACTCTCTTGCACGAGCTGCCCATCGAGTTCTGGGCCCGCAGCCAGTAGGATTTCGGCCGCTGTTTCCGGGTCGTCGATTGCGAACCGGTATCCGCTGGATACCGCTTCTAAGAAGGCGCGTACGATTTCGGGTCGTTCGACAAGGGTCGACTCAGCGGCAATGATGATGGGCGTGTAGTAGTCAGGTATGCAGCCAAACCAGTCCTCCATCATCGCCACCTCGAGATCGATGCCCTGCAGCTCGGCCTGTATGCCCTGCCAGCCGTAGAAGATCCATGCCAGATCGATCTGCTCCTGCTCCAGCAGGGCCAGAGGGTCCGTAAACCCGGTGTTCACGATCTCCAGCGACTCATATTTCGCGCCATCACAGCCCATGAGCTCCCGGAGGGTCGGTTCCTCAAAGGGGCTTCCGAACGAGCCGTAGCGCAGGCCCTCCCAATCAGCCGGTGATCCGCCTATTCGACTCGCAAAGCCAGAGGAATTGCTTTGAATAATGGCCGCGATCGACACCAACGGAATGGCCTCCGCACGGGCCAGGGTGACCTGTTCTTGAAAGCTGATGCCAAAGTCCGCTGCTCCCCCAGCTACCGCCTGCTCGGCAAATACTTCCCCCGGCTGTACGATTTCCACTTTCAGTCCCGCTTCTTCGAAGAAGCCTTTCCGCTGGGCAACAAAAATCCCGGTGTGGTTGGTGTTGGGAACCCAGTCGAGCATGAGCGTCACCGATGTGAGTTCTTCACTTTGCCCCGCGCAGGCTGCGAGAGAAAACAACCATACGCTCAAAGCCAATTTTCTTTTCATCCAGCTATCCTCCCAGCGCGAGATCTACCGCACACTCGCCCGAATTCCCCAATCAAGTCGTTTCCCATGCCTCTCCTCGAGCTTGCGTGTGATACCACGGCAGCGCCAAACGTTCGATTAGGTAAACCAGAAAGAACAAGCCGATGCTGATGGCCGAGGTAATTACGATGGCGACGAAGACCTGGTCCGTCGCAAGGGCATTCTTCGAGCGAAGCATGTACAGGCCTAGACCTCCAGTGCCACCGACCCACTCCGCTATTGTGGCTCCTACCACGCTGTAGGTCACCGCGATACGCAATCCGGTGAAAAAGGCCGGCAAGGCAGAGGGAAGCCGCACCATTCGCCAGATCTGACCGCGCTTTGCATTCATCGCTCTGAGCAGATTCACTTGCTCTGGATCGGCCGAGGCCAAGCCATCCGAAGTGTTGAGCGCCAACGGAAAAAAACAGATCAAGACCACGATAAACACCTTCGGAAGCAATCCAAAGCCAAACCAGATAATGAGCAGGGGGGCGATGGCGAGGATCTGGACGGTCTGCGAGGCCACCAGGATCGGATACACTGCACGCCGAATCGTGGCTGAGAGGTCAATAGCAGCCGCGATGGCAAATCCTAGCAGCGTCGCGATGACCAGACCGATCAAGGTCTCGACCATGGTCGTTCCAATAGCCGGCAACAGCAGATCACGCGTTTCCCACGCTGCCAGTGCCACCTCAAGCGGTGAGGGGAGAATAAAGCTTGAGAGGCCGCCGCGGTCCGCTACCAACTGCCAGATTGCCATCAAGAACAGGATCAGCAGCAAAGGCGGGAGAAAATTTCGGGCGAACCGGTTGTTGGGCTTCCTTAGACGAGACGAATTAGCTAGATACATCCCTTGGTCCTATATTTGGCTGGTTTGTCATCGATGTTTGTTCCACCCATTCGATCGCCGATCTTAATAATCGTCATAGCCGGATCTACGCCTGCCTCAAAGCAGACGGGCTTTCAAGGTGCATCGGGGGTAAGCACCACGAGCAGCGCGCCTGCGTGCAGTTCGATCCGTGGACTCGGCCCGACGATTACATTGCTGACACCTCTCGCGGGTCCGAATTCCAACGTTTGATCCTCTAGGACAAACTCTAAACCCTCCGTGGTAACACCCTGAGCATCCCCACCCAGCGGAATCAGGCTCACGATATCGCCGGACTCGCCCCGGAGAGTGCCTCCGGGGGGACGAATCAGCCAGGCCGTCTGGTCTCCATGCCACAGCTCAACCCGGACCTCGCTAAGCTCCGGAAGAGCGAGCAGGAGAACATTGGCGACCGTCATGTCCAGGCGACCACCCATGGCGCCCAATACCGTGATCTTTTTAGCATCGCGAGCCACCGCGACCAGGAGCGCAAGCTCGAGATCGGTCTGATCTTTGTTAGGAGGATGGACAATGAACTCAGTGCCGCCGGCTTCGAGTGTCCGTTGGCCGGCGTCGTCCAATGAATCGAGGTCGCCAACGATTAACTGGGGCATGACACCCAGCCGAAGACAATGCCGAGCGCCGCCATTGGCGGCAACCACCAGGTCGGCACTCTCTGCTGCCTCCCGGGCGCGCTCTGTGTTTTCGATCACCCCATTGGCGAACAGGACCGCGTCCAAAAAAACACCCCTCCGGGCGGAGGGGTAACCAACCATTCTCGACAATCCCTCCGCCGGTATTATCCGGATCAGGTTCTCGGGTCGAGGGCATGCTGGCCCTCCTCTCAGCCCGAAGGCTCCCCGTTGTATTTTGCTACTTGGATTCTATCGCCCTGGATAGTGCGGGTCAAGCGGCTATCGTCGGCTCCCTATCTTTGCACCTTTCCGGACGCCATCGCTGCGTCTCTCGCGCGCTGCGCTGATTCCTGATAGTTCCAATGTTTCCGACTGCAGCCTTACTCCATAATGTTCTTCTGCTTGCTGCAACGTTACCTGGCCGTTTCTAACATCTTCTCGCACTCGCTCGACGGGGCGATCATGCGGGTCCCCATGACCTCCTCCGGTACCGGTGATCAACCGCGCAAGATCTCCTTTTCGAAGAGGATGTCGGGCAAGCTTTCCGCGCCAAACCGAGGGCTTCTCCGATCCTTGAGGAAAAACAGCCGCTGAATTGATGGAGCCATCTTGGCCGCCTCCCGAGGCCCAGGGAGGATATCGGTGACGGCCGAAGGTGGTCGTGAGGGTGGCCTCCTCACACAGAATACGATAGTCGCGAACAAGGCCCCTGCCACCCCGATACTCGCCCGCGCCATGCGGAACAATATCAAAGGCGTATTGCTCCACCAAGATCGGGTACCGCGCCTCGCACACCTCCACTGGGATGTTGTAGGTCTCGCCGTCGCCTTGGGCCACGAGGCCGCTCTCGCCATCTCTATCCACGCCCGCTCCCCATCCGCCGGCCTGTGGCTCGACGAGCACAAACAAATCGCCATTTTCGTGTTTCCCGGTAAGGCTGGTGCCGCAGATACTGAGGAAGTGCCCGACGGTTAGACGGTCTTTCGCGATGGGGAAGAGGGCGCGCCACAAAAGGTCGACTGCGGCTGCTCCCGCCTCCCAGTATGTGGAGACCGGAGCGGGTCGCTTCGCGCGAAAGATGGTACCTTCCGGGCAGATGACCTTTACCGGCCGAAAACTGCCTTCGCTGTTGGGATGACCAGGCGAGGTAACGCCTTTGAACACCACACGGCAGGAGGACTGCAGCCTGGCCCACGTACCGTTAATCGGGCCGGAAACCTGTGGAGACGAACCGGTAAAGTCCGCAGTAAAGCTCTCATCGTCGATCGTCACCTTCACCTGAATGGGGATCGGATCCTCGCTCAATCCGTCGTCGTCCATCCAATCTGAGGCCTCGTACGTTCCGTTCGGGAGTGCCGAGAGTCCCTCGCGGGCCACCAACTCGCCTTGATCAAGCAGCTCGCGTATGCTCTGGCGCAAGGCGGCTAAACTGTATCGCTGACAAATCTCGTGAACACGAGCTTCGCCAGCACGTATGGCGGCTACGCCTGCATACAGATCGGACAGCGTCATGTCCGGCAAACGGACGTTAGCGGAGATAAGGTCGATCAGAGCGTCCACGGCCTCCCCACCCTCATACAATTTCACCGCTGGAAGTTGCAGCCCTTCTTGGAAGATCTCGGTCGCATCGGTTGTCCAGCTGCCGGCCGCCATCCCGCCTACTTCGGTCCAGTGTGCCTTATTGGCGGCAAAAGCTACGAGCTCGCCCTTCCAAAAGATTGGCCCGATTAAACACACGTCGGACAGATGCGTGCCACCTCCGCTGTATGGATCGTTCGTTGCGTAGATATCGCCTGGCAGCATCTCACCCGGGTCGTACTTGTCGAGGATAGACTGCACGGCGAAGGGCAATACGCCCGTGAAACCGGGAACGCCCTGCGCCTCGGCAATCAGTTCGCTTTCAGGGCTGATAAAGGCGCAGGAGTAGTCGAGCACCTCGTAAATGATGGGGCTCTTGCTGGCCTTCCCCAGGCGTACGAACATCTCGTTCGCGGCAGATCGGAGATGCTCTTGAATGATGGTCCGTGTGAAGGGATCAGCGGCCATATCAGGGTTCAAACGCGCGAGCTGGGCTCGACGATGACGCCATAAATCTTCTCGGCTTGTGCGGAGGATAAGAATTCGTTGCGCACATCGGCTTCGACGAGGGCCGGATCGCGCCGCGAAGGGTCTCCGTAACCGCCCCCAATGCCGGTAATAAGCCTTGCGACATCCCCTCGATAAAGCGTGTATCGCGCCAACTTCCCGCGCCGCAGACTTGGTTGCGTGTCTCCAGCAAGGATGATCTCCACCGCATTGGGAGACCCATCGCCGCCGCCGCCAGCTCCCCAAGGCGGAAACTTGAAGCGGCCAAAGGTGGCCGTCAAATCAGCCGCCTCGCACAAGACCCGATAGTCGCGCACAAGGCCGAATCCACCCCGGAAGCGGCCGATCCCGGCAGGCTGAGAAGTGTTGAACGTAAACTGATCCACCAGAATCGGATAGCGTGTTTCGCAAACTTCAACAGGCATAATGTTAGTCTCGCCGTC
>JAPUGV010000202.1 GCA_027298025.1 Chloroflexota bacterium
CAGCGGAGGCCGCCGGCACATCGGCGAGGACGTGGAAATCACCGTCACCAGTGTGTTGCAAACGAGTGCGGGCAGGATGATCTTCGGTAAGACGGACGATGCAGTCGCCCCGCGCAGGCGCTAAAGATAGGAGGCTCGCGATTTGGCGAAATTCTCAGTGATCATCGCAGCGGCGGGCAAAGGCGAGCGTTATCGCGGCAAGGGAAACAAGGTGTTCGCCAAACTCAAGGACCGCCCCTTGTTTATCCGTGCGATCGAATTGTTCGTCAACCGAGACGATGTGTGCCAGATGATCCTGGCCGTAAGCCCCAGCGATGCGCAATATGTCAAGGACCAGTATGGCCCCAACCTGGGTTTCATGGGCGTGACACTTGTCGAGGGTGGAGAACAGCGCTGGCAGACAGTCGCTAATGCGCTTGAGGCCGTAAGCGAGGAGGCCGATTTTGTGGCCGTCCATGATGCCGCGCGGATTTGCACGACTTCGGAAATGATCGATCGCGTATTCGCCGAGGCCACCAAGAGCGGGGCGGCCATTCTGGCGGCGCCGCTCAGCGGTACGATCAAACGAGTCTCGGACTCAGGAGTCGTCGACGAAACCGTGTCTCGTGAGGGGCTCTTTGAGGCCCAGACGCCGCAGGTCTTTCGCAAGGACACGCTGCTTGCAGCCTACGCCGACGTGATCGAGGGAACGGAGGCCACCGATGACGCGGAGATCGTCGGCGCGAGTGGACATGACGTGACGGTGATTGATTGTGACATGAGAAATCTGAAGATTACTTATCCCGGCGACCTGGTTCTGGCGGGGGCGATTATCAAGAGCCGCCCGAAGCCCAAAGTGTCTCGGCCGCGGGGGCCATTCGAGGAAGCGCAGTGGTGAGCGCGCTGCAAAAAGGAGTTGTCGCGATGAAGGGAAGAATTATAACTGTGGCAGCGGCTGTATGTCTCTCGACTTCGTGGGCCTGCCGGACGGACGCACCCATCACGCGCGGGCCTATGAAGGGGGCACGCGTGACCGCGTTTGAATCTGTGGAGTTGGCGCGCCAGTCAGACGCATCACTTGCCCAGGCCGGCGAAGTGGATCTTGTCGAGCAACTGATCCACTATCGCACGTCGTACAAACGCACGCTTCAGCAACTGCACAATTACTATGAGCAGCATGGTTACGAAGAGAAACGCCTGTGGGCGGGGAGCGAGCTTCAAGATATTGGACGCATTCGGCCCTATCACTACCTGTATGATAGTGAGATTGCGCGATTGGACCTCACTCCACGTGACAGGATTCCAGAAGCGGATGCCTTCTACGACGACGCCATGGCCGTCGCCGGACAAGCGGGCCACGGCACGCCCGTGTTCTTCAATCAGGAAAAAATGGGCCAAGCGCTGGACATGTTGAAGCAGCTTATTCGCGAGTATCCCACGAGTGACAAGATCGATGACGCCGCGTTTCACTGCGGTGAAATGTTGAAGGAATACTACAAGAATCAGAACTCCGTGGCGGTGCAGTGGTACGAGCGCGCCTGGACCTGGGATCCAGCCACGCCTCATCCGGCGCGGTTCCAGGCGGCCGTGGTATACGACTATCGACTTCATGACCGCAAGCGGGCCCTGGAGCTGTATCGCGCTGTTCTGGCGGCGGAATCCTCGCGGTCAAACAGACACTTTGCTTTGGCCCGTATCAAGGAACTCACCGAGACGGTACCCGTTGATGGCGAGCGCACCTTGCCCGTGGCTCAGCCGAGCCCGGCTGCCACAAAGGCCGCAGGCGCGGAGGAATCCGAGAATCCTCGCCCCGGGGAACCCGAGTAGATCCGGGTCAGGAATGCAATTTTGATGCAGCGGATTCTCTTGGCACTGGTAATCGGCTATGTGATCGTGATCGCCGCCACGGCCGTGTTGGGATTTCGCGCACAAGACTCCCGTTCCTTCGCTGCCCATTTTGGAATGGGTCTGTTCGCCACGCTCTACACGTGTCTGGTTTACTGCATCTTGCTGACTTATTTCGTGATTACCGGCAAGCTGGTCAAGCAGGCCGTGTTGAACGGCCACCTGGATGAAGTCTTGATCAGGCAATCGCAGCGTCCAAAGGGCATCATCGTGATGCTCACCGCCGTGGCCGTAGCGGCCACGTTGATCGCCGCTGTGCTCGGAGCGTGGGCGAACGTCGGCGGCGAACAAGACACCGTCCGCAGCACTTACCATATGCTCGCCGAGATGCTGGCCGTTGCCGCCAATCTGGCCGCTTTCGGCATGTGTTACCAATTGGTCCACAGGAACGGGCCGTTCCTCGAGAAAGTGTTGAGCCAAGTGCGGAGGGATCAATCCCCGACCACACCCTACCCTTGAGCCAAGCGAATTCGGAAAATGGCGAATGCTCGTGTTGAGTTTCCTCGGCGGACCTCATACCATAACGGCCATCGGCCCGCCGCACTAAGACGCGGGTCTCTCAATCTTAGACGGTGCCGGGTGGACTTGCCCGGAAAACAGGAGAACCCCGATATGAGCTTCATAGCTGCTATTCTGGCGTTCCTGGGTCTCGTTGCTTTACTTCTGCCGGGCATCAGCGGGTTACCGTCGCTGCTTGGATAGCTTGAAGACTCCGGGCCATCACAGCCAACCTGCTTTTCGGATCCGCAACGAACGATGGCGGCTCGTTGATCGCCTGTGGTAAGATCCCGCTTCTCCGTCCCGGGGGCGTAGCTCAGTCGGTAGAGCATCGGCCTTTTAAGCCGCTGGTCGGAGGTTCGAGTCCTCCCGCCCTCATCTTGAACTGCACTCCCGCCGGGTGGCTGTGTGCGTCCGGCCGCCCGCAAGTCTCGCTTGCTGGTCCGCGTGCTCGGTGTCCGAAGGATTATGATGTGACTCAGGGAATTCCCAGTCCAGTGAGGCATTGGACATCGGCCGCGGGGTCTGCCAGCCACAGATCAGAAAAGCCGTCGGCCGAGATATCTCCGAATCTCACAGCCTGACCGGTGTCCTGTCCGCTCAGCAGGGCCATATCGAAGTCGTTGTCTGTGTCTGAGTACCGCAGCGGCGGGCCGTTCGTACCGATCGGGCCGAACAAAACGTACGCATCGCCCGTGCCGTAGTTGCCGACGATCAAGTCGAGATCCCCATCACGGTCGAAATCGCCCAACGCCATCGCGTGGCCTAAAATCCCCACGCTCACGGTTCGCGTATTGATGATCTCCACGATGCCCGTGCGCGCGATCGGACCGTTGGTATCGATCGTCGGTGGAATGATCCGCACGGCGTTCTCGCCCGGCAGCCCCACGATGACGTCGTCGAAAGTGCCGGCGTCGCTGGTGAAGGAGCCGCCGATGATGTCTCCCGGCAAGCCATCACTGCCGAGCATGTCGGTCGGCCCCCCGTACGTGTACTGGATCGCGGGCTGGGCGCTCAGGCTCCCTTCAGGACCGGGGAATAAAAACAGCCCTCCCGTGGGCGTGCCTGCCTTGGCGGTCGC
>JAPUGV010000203.1 GCA_027298025.1 Chloroflexota bacterium
GATGATTTTCAGAATGCGCAGGGAGTCGACCTGCGGGTACATCGGCAGTCGCTTCACCTACTGAGGGAATCGGCCGAAAAGGCCAAGATCGAGCTGTCCAGCGTCGCCGAAACTGAGATCAACCTTCCTTTTATCACTGCAGATGCCAGTGGGCCCAAGCACCTGAACATGACGGTCACGCGGGCGAAGCTTGAACAGCTCACCGATGATTTGATCGAGCGATCGGTAGGACCGTGCGAGCAGGCCATGCGGGACGCGGATCTAAAACCCGAAGACATCGACCAGGTGATCCTGGTGGGGGGGATGACGCGTATGCCGGCCGTGCAGGAGGCGGTGAAACGCATTTTCGAAAAAGAGCCTCACAAGGGAGTCAACCCGGACGAAGTAGTCGGCGTCGGCGCCGCCATTCAAGCCGGCGTTCTTGGCGGAGAGGTCAAAGACATCCTGCTTCTGGACGTCACACCGCTCACGCTCTCCATCGAAACCCTTGGCGGAGTGGCCACGGCTCTGATTGAGCGCAATACCACTATTCCCGCTCGCAAGACACAGGTTTTTTCTACCGCTGCCGATAATCAGGACGAAGTCGAGATCAATGTGGTCCAAGGTGAGAGATCCATGGCCGCCGACAATAAGTCGCTCGGCAAATTCAGGTTGGACGGCATCCCTGCCGCAGCGCGCGGCGTTCCGCAAATCGAGGTGACCTTCGATATTGATGCGGACGGCATCCTGAAGGTCGGTGCCTCGGACCAGGCCACGGGACGCAGTCAGCACATCACGATCACCGCCTCCTCTGGTCTGACGGAAGACGAGGTGGAGCGGATGACCGGGGATGCGAAATTGCATGCCTCTCATGACGAGGAACGCAAAGAACGGGCCGAAGCTCGAAATGCGGCGGACAATACCATCTACAACGCTAGGAAGGCGATGGAGCGTCACGAACGGAACATCTCCGAGAGCGCGCGTGTTGCCTTGCAGGAGAAGATCCAGGAACTCGAGCTTGCGCTGGATGAAGCGGATACAGACTCCCTTGAAACGATGACGCTCAATCTGTCGACCGCGGTTCAAGAGGCTATCGTGCGAGCGCGTGATGCTACCGCGGAGCACGGGGGCGGGAGCCAGGACGGGACGAATGCGGTCGACGAGGAGATCACCGAGGCCTGATCCCCTGGAGCAAGACTCGGCAGCATAACCGCGGCGAAGGCCGATGCCTTCGTCGTCTCTAAGATCACTATGCCAGAAAAACAAGATTACTACGATTCGCTTGGTGTGGGCAGGAACGCCTCAGCAGATGAGCTGAAGAGTGCCTACCGGCAGCTGGCCAAGGAATACCATCCCGATGTGAACAGCGAGCCGGGGGCCGAGGAGCGATTCAAGGAAGTTAACGAAGCTTACGCAGTGCTCTCGGACCAGGAGCGCCGGGCAGCCTACGATCGCTTTGGACATGTCGGCTTGAAAGGCATGCCCACCGATTTCGGTTTCGGCGATATCTTTGAGGAGTTCTTTGGATTTGGGCTGGGTGGAAGGCAGCGGCGCAGCGCCCCAAGGCGCGGTGCAGATCTGCGTTACGACATCAATCTCGAATTCGAAGAGGCAGTCTTTGGAGTTGAGAGGGAAATCGAGCTTACTCGCAGAGACACCTGCTCTCGCTGCAACGGCTCTGGCGCTGAGCCGGGCACCACCCCGGTTCGCTGCCCGACTTGCGACGGAGCCGGAGAGGTGCGCCAGGTCCGCCAGACCTTTCTCGGTTCGATGGTCAACGTTACTGCGTGTCCAAACTGCGGCGGCCGCGGAGAAATCGTATCGTCCCCCTGTCTAAATTGCAGCGGCCGCGGAATCGAGCAGTTGAGCGTTCAGCGAAAGATTTCGATCCCACCGGGAGTGAGTGATGGGACCCAAATTCGCGTTAGCGGCGAAGGGGAGCCGGGGCTCAATCGGGGCCCGCGCGGCGATCTCTACGTGGTTGTGCGAGTAAAAAAGCATCGCTTCTTCCGTCGCAAGAACGACGACATCCTTCTCGATTTATCGATCAACCTGGCCCAGGCAGCGCTCGGCTCCGAGATCGATGTACCGACTCTGGAGGGGGATGACAAACTACGCATTCCGGCCGGCACGCAGCCGGGTCGCATATTTCGAATGCGTGGCAAGGGAGTCCCACACCTGAAACGCAACGGGCGCGGGGATCAGTTGGTCGTTGTCTCCGTCGACATCCCGAAGACAATTACAGCCGAGCAGCGTGAGCTGTTTGAACGGCTCTCAGAAACCCTCGGGAGTGAGGTCATTCCACAGGAGCGAAGCCTCTTTGATGACCTCAAGGACCTCCTCAGCGGCATCGTAGATTGAACTGGCTTGAAGTATCCATGGATCTCCAGGCCGATCTGGCAGAGCCGGCGGTCGAGCTGCTGGGCCGCCTCGCGCCTAACGGTGTTGCGGTTGAAATGCTGGATGCAAGCGTGCGCGTGCGGGCCTGGCTACCCTATGACAGTGCACTGCCCGATCGCAGGCGTCAGCTCGACGAGGGATTGTGGCACCTCAGCCAGATCCAACCCCTTCCTATCCCGGAATTTAGGCTCGTCGAGGAATAGCCCTGGGAAGTCGCTTGGAAAGAGCATTACCAACCGCTCGAGATCGGTGAGCGACTGCAGATCCTCCCCTCTTGGATGAAGCTAGAAGGTGGCAGCCGGATTCCAATCTATCTTGA
>JAPUGV010000204.1 GCA_027298025.1 Chloroflexota bacterium
GGAAAAACCAACTCACAGGCCCCTTCAAAGCAATCCACCTCAAATTGGCCTGCAATTGAATCCCACAACGCGCCCATGAGCGACCCAGTGAACTTTGCCAGCACGCCAGAGGGCGCCAGCACCGAGATGACGGAGCCCCCCGGACCCTGACTGGAAGCCAGAACCACTCCGCTGTGCAGCAGCAGGCGGGTGCCGGAATCGCCCTCGATCTCGAGCAGTTCCATATGACTGTCGGGTCCGAGATAAATAATGGATTGATCCGGAAGTCCAAGCCGGATGTAACTCGTGCCTCCGATCGTTCGGAGCTGCACGCCAGATCCGGCTGCCACCAGCTGCTCGGATCTGAGATTCTCGAAATTGCCCGCCGCGGCGCTGGTTTCCGCGCGCCCTCCGATCTCCGATACAAATGCCACGCCGGAGGGCAAGGCCGGAATCGTGGGACCGGCGCTGGGTCCGGCCAATGCGCCCGATAGCCTGGGCACGGCCCAAGCCGCGGCGCCAATTACCAGCGCGAAGGCAGCTGCGACCCCCAAGGCCGGCACTAGATAGCGTCGATAGTAAACACCGCCTGGCACTTCCAGGATAACGGCGGCTACGTTGTCGTCGACCTGACGTCTCAATGCCTTCTTGATCAGCCGATCGACGGCCCCACCAGGCGACCGCCCCCGCACCAGGGCGGTAAACTCACTGGCCTCGACATAATGGGCGAACCGCTGATCGCGCCGGGTCTTGATCAATCCGTCTGAGCACACCAGCACGAAGTCGCCGACCTTGAGCGGCAGGCCCTGCGCGGCCCTAGCCTCCGCCGCCGACTCTTCGCCTCCCTGGAGCCACAGTCCAAGATCCACTTTGACTTTCGGTTCATATCCGATGGATCGCACAATCTGGTCTCTGCGGGGGTGCTTCGAGGCCTCCACGCGGCTTAGTTTCCCAGAGCTCAAGATCTCGTTTTCCCAGGTGTGATCGACGGTCAGCGGAAAGGCCTTTTGACCGCGCAGGAGGTAGACCCGGCTGTCACCCACATTCGCTACGTAGAGTCGGCCGTTGGAGATGGCGGCGATCGCGGCGGTTGAGCCCATATTGGTCTTCCGCCGGCTCTTCTGGGCCTCCGCGAAGACACGTTCGTTAGCCTCTTTCAAGGCGCTCTCCAGCATGCGGGGAATGTTTCTTTCCCTCGAACTCTCCAGATTCTCGAATATGGTGGTGACCGTCAGCTCCGCTGCCCGCTCGCCGGCGTTCTCGCCGCCAATCCCGTCCGCGATGATCCCCACCGACAGCACGAGGCCGCCAGCCGTCCGTATGGTTTCGGCCTTAGCTCTATCTTCTAGAAGCGTGCGTGTTGGGGAAGCCCCAATGTGGGAGCCGGCCGCGAGCCGAACTTCGCTTGCGGGAGATCTAGCCATGTCCCCGCGCGAACTGCCCTTCGGGGTCTGTCATCTGCGCCAGGGGAGCCTTCGCTTTTTCTTCGGTGCACGTTGAACGCGCCAGTCGCCCGAGTAGCGGTCGATCACCGCGTTGTAGTCTCGCATGTCTACCCGCAGCTTGGGATCCTTGGCCAAGCAGCCTTCGATGACGAATTCGTCCAGCTCTCTCGGCAGATCCTGCCTCCGCTTGATCATTGACTGCGGGATGGCCCGCAGGATGGCGGAGGTAAGGCTCCGGTCGGTAATCCCTTGAAAGGGCTCCCGACCCACCAGCAGCCGGTAGAGCAGGATCCCCATACTCCACACGTCGGCCTTTGAGGGGTCCACGTTGGCCACGACTTCGGGCGCGCTCGGGTCGCGGCTCTCCTGCAGCCGCTCGGGAGCCATGTAAACAACCGAGCCATCAAGCTGCGCCTTGACCAGTTTGGCGGCAACGCCGAAGTCGATGAGCACTGGCTCCAACCGATCTCCAACCCTCAACTCGCGCCGAAACAGGATGTTGTCCGGCTTCACATCGTTGTGGGCGAATCCCCGTCCGTGGATGTACTCAAGGGCCTTGCCGACCTGATGACAGATGGCAGCCGCCTCGCCAAGCGACAGCGGGCCCAGGCCGCGCAAATACGCTTCCAGCGATCCCCCTTGCAGACACTCCATGCCGAAGAACCAGGGTGTGCCTACGATTTGGATTGCCCGCTCTTTGAACGGATTCTTTCCTGAGGAAACTTGCCGCAATCGGACCACACCCCGGTGATCGAGCTTCTGAAGAATCTCTACTTCCTTCTGGATGGCCGCGAAGAAGTAGTCCTGGTTCCCGCCGGTGCGGCTGACTTTCAGCGCCGCCGGCTGGTCGCTATCGCCAGTCGGCATGCCTCGCACTACTCTCGACATGCCGCCACGCCCCTCGGGATAAACTTCAACAATTTTGAAATCCCCGATCGTCTTCCCAACCTTGATATCCGACAGAGCGTATGGTTGCATCGTGTATTGCTTCTCAGCTTCCCTAATGCCCAATAGCGGGCTCAAGCTTTACCCCTTCTCCCCTCACTCTACAGCGCCCTGGGAGTATGGTTATGCGCAATCCGCTGTAAGCCGTGGATTTGGCGTATCTCAGGCGAGTGGAGGGGCGCTGCCCCTCCACTCTAAAGACCGCGATTCTTGTTGACTCGGTCTCACAAGAGAGCCTTAAACTCTTCTATGCTCCCCGAGCTACTGCTGGTTACCTTCCAGATACTCGTCGTACGAGTCACCGACCTCGTCGGCGGCGGCTTCAAAATCTGAGATTCTTCTCGGCTGAGTAACGCGCCGCTCATCGTCGGGATCGGGCTGCTCTCCCGTTACATCCGCCAACTGAAAGAGGAAGCGCAGACCTCCTCGTTCGATGGGAGCGACATCGATCGTGTCGCCGTCGCGCAGCCGCATGGACTCCAACGGCGTTATCTTCTCTCCATTCACCAGGGTACCGTTCGTGCTGTCTTCATCTCGGATTGCAAAGTGATCATCCTCGTCAAGGATCGTGCAGTGCAGCCGGCTGATGGCGCTGTCTTCATCGTTGATGTGAAAGAGCAAATCGGCATATTTCCTCGAGCGCCCGATTGCGGTTGTTCCGTAGATCTCAAAGGATCGCTGCGGTAGGTCATCGAAGCCTTCCAAGGGAACCAGATAGGCCTTAGCCACAAGTGCAGTCCGGCGCCCCGTTACACGCTCCACGAAGTCGGAGAGGCTCTCCCCCGCACCAGCAAGCGCCGGGGCCAAATGCTGACGATTGAGAAATAGAAATACCACGGCGGCTAGAGACACAAGCGCCACGGACATTGTGACGATGAGCAGCCATTGCGGAGTTCCCGCGACGACGGGTTCGATGTAGTTGACAGAAACTGTGCGTGGGCTGGATTGACCTTGGAGGCCCAATTCATCCGTGACGACCACCTGCAAAGTGGCAGGGATTTGACCAATCGTTTGATAGGAGCGAATGTCCCAGTTGATTTCTGTTCGCCCCTCTACAACCTGGCCCTGACCGGCCGGTGTGCCGTCGATGAGCAGTTGGGCAGGCCCTATGGCTCGCGTATATCCATCCGGGAATTCGACCTCTGCAACGACTGTCAAGAAAGTGGGTTCTGCCTCGGAGGGCTCCGCGCCCCGTTCGATTGATTGCCGGTTGATCACCGCCCCGGGGGCAGGCGAGACAACCTCCACATCAGGCGGGCTCAACTCGACCGCATATTGGCCATTTGAAATAAAGGTCTCCCCGCTACCTTTGACTTCGACGGTAACGTTGCGCTGCCCCGCGACCGCAGAGTTCGTTCGGTAGGCCACCGCCAGCTGTTGCCGCCGGCGAGTGAGATCCTCAAACAGCGGCTCGAGACCATCGCTTCCGTAGAGGGTAGCGAATTCGCCACCAGTCACGGCGGCGAGTGGCTCCAGCGCCTCTTCCCAAAAATTTGATTCCCGCGTCCTTGTCATGACAACATGAATCGGGATTCCGGCCTCGATGGCGCGTTCAGCAAGATCGGCGGTATCGGCCCGCATTCCAGGCGTAAAGAGCACGAGCGCTTGAGGCTTATCTTGCTCACCGGGAGCGAATTGAAGCTCGTCCAACCCCCGACGCAGGGCAGTACGCGTGAACGCCCCTGCTTCCGACGGTCTCCCCGTATTCAACGGGGGGACGTAGGAGGAAAGCTGCTGCGAAATCAGGGCGGGATCGCTACTCATAGCGCTGATGAGTTCCGTGGATTCGCCTTCCTGTACCAGCACGATCACCTCGTCGACCCCCGCCATCATCCAGGGCCGGCCTACCAAGAAGGTCTCAAGGTGCTCGCTGGCGATCTCATACACCGTTCGCAAATTGATGCCAGTGCTGTTCACCCCGTCGCCGGGCTCGATCACGAAGGCTACTCGCACGCCAACATCCACAGGCGCCACCGAATCGACTACGAAGGGGACCCCATCCTCCAGGACGTTCAGGTTTTCATTCGGGATGATGATCATATTCGTGTCCCAAGCTGCGACCCGGACCTCCACATTGGGAAAGTCATCGGTGAGCACGCTGGTAATCTGGATAGGCTGATCCTCTTCTTGAGAATGGACAGCGCTTACGAACATAAATAGCCCAAGCAGGCTAACCATTGTGGCGATCGCCAAACCATTGAGATAACCGGGCCTTGGAATGCCGATAATTCC
This sequence comes from Chloroflexota bacterium, assembly GCA_027298025.1. Classification (GTDB taxonomy): domain Bacteria; phylum Chloroflexota; class Anaerolineae; order Anaerolineales; family E44-bin32; genus JADFRG01. The sequence continues at coordinate 4,602 of JAPUGV010000204.1, forward strand.
GCTCACTTTCCTGCTCCGAGTGCCCCAATGCGCTGCGATAGCGCTTTCTCCGGATCGTCTCCTTCTGACCAGTAAGCAGCAGCCTGTACAAGCCGCGCTTGACCGCGCCGTACCAAGTATCCCCTTCCTGCCGGCAAACCCGATGCAGGTTGACCCTGAGGGCGTCGCGCATTGTTAAATTGCTCAATACCTTCCGTACCAGAAAGCAGAATTCCCTCACCGTTTCTTCGCACAGCCCTTATGAGCGGATCGTCGAAGTCACGGGGCAGCTCACTGACGTTACCAGCTATCAGGAACCGCACTCCGATCTCCCCTCCGGTTGTGAGCGCCTTGGCGAGCTCATCTCGAGCCTCTGTAGCCCGTTCTGAGTACCGATCATAATCGTCAATCACAACCAGGATCTTGGGCCAGCCGGAGGTGAGCTTTTCGATGTCGAAGGTTTCCGGATTCTTGCTGTATGCCTTCTCGACCATATTTTGGCGGCGTTCTATTTCTTGGTTCAGCTGATCTAGGGTGGAGTCAATTCCTGCACTCGATCCTACATACGCGTGCTGATGCGGCAGCCGTCTGAACGGAGTCATGGTTCTGCAGTGAAAATCGAGGAAGACAAACTGAAGATCATCCACTGAACTCGATTCGGCCAGCCCAAGCACCGTCGATCGTAGACTTGTAGTCTTGCCGGACTGCGGGCTAACCGCCGCCACTAGGAATGCAGGAGAATCTCGCTGGAGGTCAAGCTCAATGGGAGACAAAGTATCGTAATCGACTCCCAGAACGCAGACCGCAGCCCTATCCGCCCGAGCTTTATCACGAACAGAACGCTTCGGGAGCGTTACGAGATGTGGAAGGGTTTCGATCGGAAGGGGCCGATTGCCTTTCCACGCACGATCCATATTGGTGGCGAGCGCCATTAGTTCTGTTGTCTGTTTTTCGTCAGTTTTCCCCTCCCCTGGCAGAGCTGCCTGAAACTCTAGCGGTGGTGTACCGCGCAATAGACCACGGCCCGGCGGAGGTGGATTTTCAATGTCCTCCGTAATTTTCGCTTCGCTGGGTTTTCCTACGATCCTGAAATATTCGGCTTGGTCTGCCTGGTAGAAAGTCAGTCTAAAAGCGATGTTCGCAAACAAATCGTTTGGTACATCGGCCTGTAGACTTGTGGATACGATGAGGTGGAGTCCAACTGCTGCCCCTCCACCGACTAGGGAGGCCACGCTCCGCGTAACTTCGATCGGCATTTGACGCTTGAATTCACCATATGAGTCGATGATGAAGTAGATTGTGGGCAAGCGCGATTTGGTTATCACTTTGGCGTTGTAATCCCGATAGCTGTCAACCCCTTGATTGCGGAGCAGATCACCGCGGCGCGAGATCTCAGATTGCAGATAGCTGAGCAATCTGAGGACGCGTTCTTCCTCCAGTCTTGTGACCACCGCCCCAACATGTGGGAATTGCTCAAGAACGCGCAGGGCTGACTGGCCGCCAAAATCGAGCGCGTAGATCTGAGCGTCTTCGGGTGTCTGAGTTCTTGCTATTGAGGCAACTAGCGTGCGTAGCAGATTGCTCTTCCCGGCTCCCGCCGACCCAAATAGAAGCATATGGCGGCTTCCTTGATCTGGATCGATCTGAAGCAGGACTTGGCGTTGCTGGGCCGGCTGGTCATACATTCCGAGCACAGGTCCCGGGCTCGCTCCGTTCTGGACCGTTGCTCGCCATGGCCTACATTCGTGCCAAGTCGTACCGTCCCAACCCCCTTGGAAGTACTTTGAGATGATTTCCGGCAGATAAATGCGATCGGAAAGCGGGTCAGGCCACACAGGGGGAGGCTTTCTCATGCGCAATACCCTTGCTGCAGCTGAGATTCGATCGACTAGTGCCTGCGCCTCGGTGTACTGGCCGAAATCTCCATTTGGAGAGATTTCACTGATATCTCCCAGAGCTGGAAGCTTTTCCCTCTCTCGTGCTCCATCTTTGGTGACACGGACCACCTCCCTGATAGTCGGTCCGATCTCCGGCCGCTGATATTCGCCACCCGAGTATCCAGCTTGAAATAGATGCCGTGTTTGCGCCTGAAAGTAAGCCCTTCCGCGAGCTAAACCTACAGCATCTGGAATTCCGATCATCTGCACGCTGTCCTGCCCCTGGCTGACCCTTAAACAGATGCGAAATGTAGAATTTTGAAGGATTTCTGGATCCACAGCCGCCTCGATGTTTTGAGTTGCCAAGATCAGGTGAACCCCGAGCGAGCGGCCTTGCCGGGCAATGCTGATAAGACGCTTGCTCTCTTCTGGGTTGCGGTTCTTGAACTCGGCAAACTCATCGAACACGATGACAAGCCGAGGGAGTGGGCGTTTAACGCTCAGTTCCCGATACTCGTCGATATGGGATCGGCCAAAACCGAAGGCCGCTCGGGCCCGCTCCAGTACTCGCTTTCGGTGTTCGATTTCTCCCGCGAGGGCTTGGATGACGCGCTCGGCATAGGTGGCATGAGTTTCAATATCTGTGACGACGCCAACTGTGTGCGGCAATTGAACCAACTCATTAAATGCGGCACCTCCTTTGTAGTCAATCAACGCAAAGTTAAGGTCATAAGGACTGTGCGTGGCCGCAAGCCCAAGCAAGATGCACTTCAGCACCTCACTCTTTCCTGAGCCCGTCATTCCCCCTATTAAGCCGTGGGGGCCGTGAGAACCATCTTGGTCATTCAAATCAAATATTAAATCGGCCGTGGCAGATTGCTTACCGATCGGGACCTTTAGATACCCAAATGGGGCCTGACCATCCCACCATTCCTCAATTGGCAGCTGGTCGACATCGGATGTGCCAAGCAGGTCAAGCACGGTGACAAGATCCGGCGGCTGAGAGATGTCCTCTGTTTCTGGCCAGTCGACAGTCGCCAAAACCTCGGCAAGCGCGACCGCATCTCGTTCGGAAAACCGATCGGCCTCGCAATCGACTTTTCTTCCGTTGGCTCCGGCTTCCCGGTAAAAGGCGCGTCCGTTGCGGGCTAGAACAACAGCACCACACTGGCCCGGAACCAGTTCGGCTTTCGGTACGAGAAATATCGCGTGGACGCCGAGTAGCTTGCCCCGTTGGAGCAGCAAACTCAGCCCGGGATGACGATAATCAACAGGCAGGTCGGCCACTAGGATTATCAGCCGTGGGAGTGGCGGAGATCCCTTCCCGTTTGTTGCGTTGCGAGTCTGACTTTGAGCTTCCAGCCACTGTTCCCGCCGCTGCAGCTCATTCTCGAGCCCGCTCATCCATTCCGATAAACTTGAGTCGATCGCCGCGATCGGCCTGCCTGCGATCAGCTTTGAGGCATGTGGCAAGGCGCCGATCCACTGCCACTTCTGGCTATCTTGAGGGCTAGAAACGACGGCGAAATGCACTTCCGTAGGCCAGTGGTTGGTGGCAATTTGGCATACGATCGATCGAGCCAAGTTTTCAGTCTGGTCGGCCGCACCCGCGATTCCTATCGATCCTACGACTGGCAAACTCGTGCCAATTGGGGCCTGGGGGATTCTTGAGTATTGGTCTCTAATCCTCTTGGCTCTCTCAAACTCATCTCCGAAACCACTTGTCGGCTTATTGAGTTCCGATGCCTGGATTTCATAGGTTGGCTCAACTTCGCCTATGCCGATCCTCGGGGTAAGAAAGTCCGCATCGCTGGGGCGGCGTTCTCCAAGACGGGGGTCTTTAGCCTGTGCCCGATCGAGGCAGCTCTCAGGGCTGGGGTCAATAGCCACCATTGCGGTGCGCGCTTCGTTCTGTAATTCACTCAGTCTCTCATCCACCTGCGAAAGCGAGAAGCTGTATTCCTCTTTGGCTTCGGCCAGTTCGCGCTTGTAATTCCGCCGGCCTACTAGATAGGTCACTCCTGTGGCCAGGTAGGTCGCGAGCATAATCGGCAGGAAGCGAATGTATGAGAGACCACTTCCACCTCCGGAGCTCATGAGCAGTACCGTCAGTAAGACGGCCCCAAGGGGCAGCCCGATGGATAAGACATTGAGCGCTCCAGGCTTGGTGGGGGCGTTGGCGGGGCCGGAGATTACAACTGAGTCAGTTGGCGGACTCGGTTGGATCCGAGGAGGCCGGTTAAAGGACATGGTGGCGGCTCAGGACACCAAGGAAGCCTGTTGCCAGGCTTCCCGATTGTCGACGCTCGTGTTTTCTAGTCACAATACGTGGTCCAGGCCTCAAAGTGACTGGATCTACGCTCACACTTCGAAGTTCGATCGAACGCGCAGGCCGGATCGATTTGAGCTATGGTCCAGGCTTAGCACTCAACATCGAACTGCAGTCCAGGTAGTCCCGGATTAGCGCATATCGACGGCTTCGAAGTCGGCCGCCGCCCTTGAGAGGAGCTGTCCCGCAGATTCGAGGGTTCGAATTGCCGCGTCAAGGCGGGGTCTCATCTCCTCCCACTGACCCATGATCTTCGCTGCGCGCGCTCCCTTGAATTGGTCCTGTAGATTCACCATTTGGGTATTGGCTGAGCCGACAAGCTGGCCAACTTCGCCATACATCCTGTTGAAGTTGTCCCCAGTTCGCCTCACTTCATCGAGATTGACTTGGATAACGGACATTGAACATCACTCCTTCGATAGGTTCGCGGGTCGAACCAGGATACGTTTCCCTGTAGATTCCTTCGAGATCCCAGAGGCAATCAGCGATCAATCGCCACGCACATGCATTATGGCTATGCGCAACTGGTAATGTGCATTTTGGATTGGCCACATCGTTACTTGTCTGCCTTTTCGTAGCGCTCAGCGAGAGCCTGGAGTTCGAAGGCTATCCCGGTGAGCAGAGCCACCTGACCCCGCATCAGCGCCTGCCACTCGTCATGGTGCTTGTAAAAGGCCTCCTGGGCTGAGCCTGACCACTTATCCTTAAGCCTTTCGGTCACTTTTTCAAGCCTGGCTACGAGCTCCTGGCTCTGCTTGCTGGCTGAGTCGAATTCCTCTGCGGCGGCAAGTATATCCTTGGTAGACAGGGCTACTGTGGGCACGGAATCCCTGTCACGCACCCACGTCCTCGGGTCTCCACACTCGTTCCACAACCGTCTCCCACTCCGTCACGGTGATCGACTCAACCCGAGAAGCGAGTGATTCGAGCAACTCTGCGCATCCGGCCACGTTGCCAGGTACGGAGTCGAATTCAGTCATGAATCGCCGCTCTGAATTTCCCTCCCAAGTCGCACTAAGGGAGGCGCCAAGCGACTGCAACCTTCGGGTAATTTCACGGATTTCTTTAGCGAGCCCCCTCCATCTCGCCGCGATTGCCTGTGCTTCAGCCGGAACAAATGTTCTACTTCGCCGTACCGAAATATCAATGTAAGGCATCTTACGCCATGTTCTGAGTATACAATTGGGCATAGGCGAGTCAATAACCCGCTAGCGCGGTAAAGATTCGCCCTAAAGACTGGTGAGGACCCCCCGGTCATTATACCGTCCTCAGAATGTTCGGTTGGGAGTACTCAAGTCTGAGATGACCCGTATAAAAGTAGACCCCTCGCAGCTGGCGCAGGCAGCCCAAGAGCTTGCCGAGGTTGCAGAACGCCTGCAACGCTTGGCCGATGAGGCTCACGCGATCGGCTCTTCGGCGCCGAGCTACGACGGCCAATTCGGTCCACAGGCTGAGCGTCTGGGACTAGAAGCCCTCTCCGCGCTGAACTCGCAATCGCAGAGAGTCAGCCTGCGTGGAAGCGAGCTGCTCGACATCTCTCAGGCCTTCGCCGAGGCGGATCATCGGTCACAGTCCGGTTTCGGCACCGTGTGGAGCCTGCTCAGCGGATGGAGAGAGAAAGCGGAGGAGATATTGCCCTCCTGGCTGATGGGCTGGCTGTATAGGGATATGGGGCAACCAACCCCTACACTGGGCGCTGAGGCAACTCCGACGCCCCCCGGGCATACTCCCGAGCCCAGGTTAGCCCCAACTGCTTCGTGGACTCCCGTGCCCATAGGAACACCCACCGCAGAAGAACAGCAGGCGATGTACGCGAGGCAATTGAGGAAATATGAGTTGGCCTGGCAGGAGCAATTCGGTACGGCCCTGCTGGCCTGTTCGAAC
>JAPUGV010000205.1 GCA_027298025.1 Chloroflexota bacterium
TGACTTGCATGTCCAGCTTTCCTTCCTGCGAAATGCGGGCCACGTTGCGTGGTAAATTGATTTCCCCCGAGCGGAATGAATCAGGCGAACGAGCAAACCTTAATCGCCGCCCGAGTCAGCATAGCATTCCGCATGCACAGGGTCAATGGAACAGTCTGAGCCTGGTGAAGAGCCAATGATTCTAGAATCGGCAAAGCGGTCCCTTCAGAGGACCTGGATGCTGCTCGCGCTCGTGACCGCGAGTCTTCTTCTCCTGGGATATGTGGGACTGCGCGCTCAGTGGGCTCCGACCTATGCCGCGCGCTGGTTGGGACTGGCGGCAGTAGTTTCGATTTATGAACTCGCGGTCCTATTTCGGCGGCTCCCAATCAATATACGGCCCGGAGAACATGAACTACTGAACAATCTCGGGCCTGGAACGCTGGCGACTTTCTTCAGAGGGCTCATGTTATCGGGCGCGGCTGGATTTGCCTTTTCCCCCAGACCACCCGGGCTCCTAGCCTGGGCTCCCATGATCCTGTTCACGTTGGGAGAATTGCTCGACTTTGTCGATGGGTATCTGGCACGCAAAACGGATCACATGACCCGACTTGGGGAATCGCTCGATCTGGAATTCGATAGTCTTGGGATGTTGATCGGTTCCGGATTGGCCGTCTGGTACAGGGTGCTCCCCTGGCCGTACCTGATCATCGGCGCGGCAGGTTACCTTTTTCGCCTTGGCGTTTGGGTCAGACGGCGGTCATCGAAACCTGCCCGAGAATTACATGCCAGCACCAGCCGGAGACCGATCGCCGGTTTAATGATGGGGTATTTGAGCGTCATGTTATGGCCGATCGTTGAACCCCCAGCGACTACCTTGGCAGGGCTGTTCTTTCTGGTGCCGTTTCTGGCCAGCTTCACGCGCGATTGGCTCATGGTGAGCGGCGCGATAGAGCCGCACGGAGAACGTTATGTCCGATGGAGAATGCAGGCAAGGTCCGTCCTGCTGCGGTGGGTACCCCTACCGGTCCGAGCATTGCTCGTGCTGACACTCATATTGCAATCGGCTGATGGCAGCGCACGGCTCGGCGATGCGCTCATCCTACGAGAATCGGTCTGGCCACTGATCACGCTGGAGGCGTTTCTGGGCGTCGTGATCGGACTTGGGATCGCCGGAAGAGCGGCCGCGTTTGTTCTGCTGTTTCCGGTTGGATTGAGCATCGCGTTCGGGGAATTCAATCCGAATCGGGCGCTCGCCCTGGGAGGTGCGCTAACGATGCTGATTCTCGGCACCGGAAAATTCTCACTCTGGCAGCCTGAGGAGAGCATCTTCTCACGGAGGGCAGGGGAGCGTCGCGCGTAGCCGGAAGCCTCAACTCAGGTGGCGGCATCTGCTTTGGCTGGGACCGCCAATCTTGTTATGGTTGGCGCCCCAATTCTTGGGCCTCGATCTCTCGGTGGAGGGAGTGGTCACGGCCGCTTGACTGGCAATCTGGCTGCCCTTCCCCGCTGGGTTAAGGGCACTGGAACTCAGCCAGGTTCTAGCGCTTACTGCGCTCGGCTTCAGCGCAGCGGGCGCCATGGGATTGCTGATTCGCGCTCGCGATCTGTTGTTTGGAGGTGTGGGACTTATCCTGACTGCGCGCTTCTTGGGGTCGAAGCTTTCCCCAGGAAGTCCATTTGGTGTGCGATGTAGGTCAATTCGCCATGCTCGAGCTGTAGACGGCGCTGGGAGATCCAACGCGTCAGTGCCTGAGGATCCAATTGGGCGGAATCGCTGAGAGCGCTTTCGATGGACAGCAAGATATGCTCGAGAAACTCGAATTCTCCGTCGGCGTAGGCGCGCTGACGCGGAAACACGACCCAATCTGAACTGCCGCTCTCAAGCAGCTCGGCGCCAATCTCCTGGAGATGCCGAAACATGTGACGGCCCGCCCGACTGTCGCCTGATGGCTGGCCGGCCACGGTGCGTTCGTCCATGGAGTCGTGGTACAGCCGCATGATCTCCGCATCCAGTTCGGGATCCACTTCAGGCTCCAGAATCGTGAGCCCATCGAATACCAGGGTGAAGTAGAAGATCCCACCTGGCCGCAGCCTAGGCATCAGCCGATTGAGAGCGGCCGGGATGTCGACTAAATCGAGGAAGGCGTGAGCCAGCAGCACGTCCGTCACGAAACCAGCGGCCCGCTCCATTAAGACATCCCCGTGGAGGAACTTTCCTTCCACGGCCACGCCTGAGCCTTCGATGAGCACCGTCGGTCCCGCGGTACGAACGGAGTAGCCTCGCCGAGCGCCCCACTCTGCGATCCGTTTGCGGGCCAAATCAATGTTGTCGGCATTCAAATCCATTCCCACATACTCGGCGGAGGCAATTACTTTGTTCTCGATCAGGCGCTCGAGCATCGTACCGATCCCGCAGCCCGGCTCGAAGATGTGGGGCCGATCGAGCTCACCGACCAGCCCGGCAAATGCCCGCCAGATGCGCGCGTTGAGGGCGCGATCGTCGATAGTTTTCTTGACCGCCAGATAATGCGCCAAACCGCTATGAGCTTGGGTGTGAGAGGCGTGCATCGATATCGCCCGAACGATGATCGGAAGCCATTTGCCGGGGTGGGCAGCCGGTTCAAGCCAAGCCGGCCACCTTTTCCGCTCTCAAGTGGGCCCACAGCGCGACGAACAGGATTACCTCATCAGCCTTCGCGAGGTAGCCCGTCAGATCTCGTGTGCCCCCCTGAATCCAAAGCAGGATGGTTAGCGCGGTATAGGCCATAAACGCGTAGTGCAGAAGTGTGCGGCGTCCGCCCAGGAAGGACGGGTTGAACCAGAACAGCGCTAAGAGACCCAAATAGCCGAGGCCGTTCAAGATAAAGATCGGGGAGGGGCCGCCCAGTTGAATACTCAGCAGCACCAGGTGCACGAGCCCTGTGAACAGGGCGGAGAGCAGGATGACAATGCGCAATGTAGATTGACTCACGTGTTTCCTCCTTTGGCTGGGGATCGGTATTCCCCTATCCCTCTATTGAATTCGACACAAGCTCCACCATGAATTCGCGAATATTGTGGACAGTTCTGCTCCAGGTGGGATGGTTTCGATACGTTTCCAGCGCAGCCTTTCCCATCTCTGCTAATAGGTTTCGATCATTTGACAGTC
>JAPUGV010000206.1 GCA_027298025.1 Chloroflexota bacterium
TCCGATTCGACCTCAATGGCTTCAACCGTTGGTGGTGGGACCGCAGTGTCTCTCGGCTCGGCGGCGGCGGTGGCTACTGACGTGGGAGCCGGCACTGTGGTCTGTGACGGGGTGGGAGCAGGGCCGCAGGCACTCACCGTCACTGCGAAGATGATAGGTAGTATGAGGGGCAGGTGCTTCATGCTTGGTTCTCCGACACAAGTGCCGATTCTATACGATGTTTGGAATCACACGCACGACCCCTGTTGAGTAAACGATTGGAGGCCCGGCCATGGCTGATTTCGAAGCGGAGACTGGATTATTCAAGATTGCTACGGATGTTTGCCGATCAGGAAGAGTGTTCCATCTCTTAAAGCCGGGGGGTGGGCTCGGGGCCTAAGGCGAGAAGGAAAGCATGTAGCCCGCTGGCTGACGGGTGTGACGGGTGGCTCCCATGACCACGAGGACGACCTCTTCGCCTGCGTCCAGGGCCACGCTCGCGTGGTTCGAAGCGTCAAGCGTTAGGTGCTCAACACTCAGAGCTCCACCCAGCCGCACTACAGCGGCACGGAAGGACTGCGGAATTGCATTGTTTACCCGAATGAACCCATCTCCATTCCATCCGCCATTGCCATCTTCAAAATCCGAATAGTACTGGGTCTCGACAATCGAAATGTCATCGATCAAGAACCCCGCCCCGGTTCGTGCCGTATCTGTCACATACTCAAAACGCAAGGTGACTTTCATTCCGGCAAACTGAGATAGATCGACCGTTTGCCGGCTCCATTCACTGAGCCGATTGATTCCGGTGAACCCCCATCCGAATTGCATGCCGCGCGTACCAGGAGCAGGAGATCCCGATGTCGTCTCGAGGAAGGACCAGCTCTCTCCGTCCTCAGAGGCCAGGAGATAGACAAAGTCGAAGTTTTTCTCCAGTTCATACCAGGTCCAGAAGCGAAGAGTCAGCGGGCCAACGACATCAGCGAAGTCGAATTCGCGTGTCAGCGTCATGTCGGCTTGATTACCACGATTGGACCAGAAGAAATACTCCCCAGAATGCGCGCGTGTTGGTAGCAGTCTTGAAGAAATATCGCCTACGAATGTCAACTGCGCGGCCTCTTTGCATTTAACGCGAATGTAGTCGAATCCATATTGGCTCACCGTATGATCCGTAGAGCCGGCCTCGCAGGGGCTGACGAATTCCGTCTCCGTGGCGCGCGCAGTATCTCTCCCCTCCCCATAGGCGTAGTTCCCGGCATCTAATTGGAGATAGTTGGCCAATCCCCAGTCCATCAGGACATCCTCGGATAAAAGCACCTGCCCGCTACCGGAATCCCAGAAACTTGCTTCGAGAAGCACGGCATCCAGGGCCTCAAGCCCACCTTGAGGATGCAGGGCAAGCGCCTTTACAAAATCCGGGCCAAACCGGTCGTAGAGATAAGTGATCAGAAGAGATGCGGCGCCGTAATGCGCTGAGCGATCCCCGTCCATCGGCCAGGCGTTGAGCTGCAAATCCGTCCGCGAGAGGTATGCCGAGGCGCCCGGGCCGGGATCATATCCCAGGAGCATCATCCCGAAGTGTGAGAATCCCTCCTGCACCCAGGCCGACTCGTTTGAGTCGAATCCCCAATGGATCAGATGTTGTAGCTCATGCGCAAGTAGACCGCCCAGCTGATCTACACCTTTGACAAGTTTGACGTTTATCACAATCATGCTCCGCCCATTCGAGGTCTCGGAGATTTGTGAATGAAGCATGTCGTGTGGCGAAAAGTAGCCTGCCAATCTAATTCCCAGTCGATCCGTGAATACCAGATCAACCGGCCCAGCTCCCGTGGGCGGCTCGCCCCCGAATAGCCCAAAGATGCTTGGGTAGATTTCCTCCTCAAGTAATCTGCTTAGCCCTACGAGGTCTTGGTGATCCATGTCCAAGTCGCTTTGAACCCACATGCGGGCGTGAGGGCTGATCATGCGCAGCGTTGCATCGACTTGGAAGCGTTTGCCGTGCATGTTGCTAATCCAAAAGAGGTCTTGGCTGCCGAGATCGGGTGTTGCGTGGACGGGAGCAGGGAATGCTGAGACAATTCCGGCCCGGCCTCCTAGGCGACTTGATAGTTCCTTCAAATCTGCGACAGGAAGATGTGCAGTTTCTAGGAGCGAGAGCATCTCAGGATCCGGATCGGGTAGTTGATAAAAATCTCGCGCTGGCATTTCGGATCTGCTCAGCCATATAAGGAGAGATAGGCCGGCAATGGACATGAGTACCACCGCCCAGTAAAACCAGCCCCCCCTGCCTGCGCGGATTCCTCCTTCTTCAGGAGCTTCCGTACCCTCTGTCCAAGTTCTTGCGTATAGCCCAAAACCGTCCTGCTGAGTCATCTTAGCCGCCTACAAACTCAATTCCCAAACACTTGGCACGGAACATCCTAGCACGCTAGGGCCAGAAGATGGGCAGGAAGATCAGTGTGACGATCAGCACGACCCCCGTCAGTGGAAGGCCGACCTTCAGGTAGTCACTGAACTTGTAGCCACCGGGACCCATGACCAGGCTGTTGGCCGGATGAGCGACGGGGCTTAAGAAGCTGGCGGAGGCGGAGATTGCGATTACCATCGCCAGCGAGTGAATGGAGATTCCCAAGTCGGCGGCGGTGTTGATTGCAATGGGCGCCATGAGGACGGTCACGGCCGCATTGGGCATGATCTGCGATGTGGCCGCCGTCAGGACAAAAAGCGCGGTTACGACCGCCGTGGTGCCGGCCTCCCCGACCAAGTCAACGACCTGGGAGGCGATGAAAGCCGCAGTGCCGGTTTGCTGCATGGCGATTCCCAGCGGGAGCATGCCCGCGATGAGGAACACCGCCCGCCAGTCGATATAGCGATAGGCTTCCTCCATGGTCAGACAGCGCGTGAGCACCATGACCGTGGCGCCTACAACCGCCGCAATTGCGATCGGAACCCAGCCGAGAATTACCGGCAAAAGCACGCCCGCCATGATCAGCGCCGCCACCGGGGCCTTTGAAATGCGCGGCGCCTCCTGCGCCTCCCGCGTGAGTACAAGGAAATCGGGCTCGCTGCCCAGAACGATCAGCCGGTTGCGGGATCCATGCAGCAGCAAGGCATCGCCGAACTTCAAAGGAAAATCGCGCAGGTTCGATCGGTGGGGGGTTCCCCCGCGCCAGATGGCCAGGACGCTCAAACCGTACTTGTCCCGAAAGTGCAGCTGCCGAAGCGTCTTGCCGTCCAGCGTCGAGGTGGGCGAGAGCACGACGCCGGCCAGGCCCACCTGATCGTTCTCAAGCATTTCCGTATCGATGGTTCGCTCCGCGTCGACGGTGAGATCTCGAAGCCCGCGCAGGGTTTGCAGATCCTCCGGCCCGCCCTCTACCAGCAACCGATCCCCGGCCTGAACCACTTCAACCGGTTGAGGGGCCAGCATAGTATTCCCGTTTCTCACAATTCCCAGGACCGAGAAGCCGAAGGCATCGCCCAGATGGCTTTCATCCAGGCTCTTGCCCGAGAGGCTCGATTGCTCGGGGATGCTCAGAGCCAGCAGACGTTCCTGAAGGCCATATCGGTCCTGAACATCCTCTATGCTGATCTGGTCTATGGACTGAAATTCGAGGATGCCGCGCAAGAATTTGAGCTGCATGCGGGTGGCCTGGATCAGCAGGCGATCCTCTGCGCTCAGCGGTTGGTCGGATAGGCCCGTATGCCGGATCTTGCCGTCGCGGCGAATGGCCAGGATATTCACCCCGAACTGATGGCGAAACCCGCTCTGAATCAAGGTGCGGCCTACCAGAGGAGAGCTTGGGGCGATCTGGACCTCTGCAAATGCTGTATCCGCAGACACGAGCGACCCCAATTCGACGGCCTGATCGTCGACCTGCAGATTATCGCTGCCGTGCAGCTCCTGCAGGCGATCGAGGCGGCCTTCAACGATCAAATCGTCCCCTACTTGCAGAAGGGCGCTTGGCCCGGGTGCCAGGTGCCGCCCGTCCTCTCGCATAATGGCCAGCACGTTGAGTCCCAACGCAGCGCCCAACCGGCTGGCGGCCAGAGTCCGACCCGCCAATTCGGAGCCTTTGCCAATCTTGACGAAGGTCATGCGCTCCTGGAAGCCAAATATCATGCCCAGATCGGCGTCTGTTGATGCCTTGGTGATATCGCGACTGGGCAGGAGGTGTCTCCCCAATAGCACCATGAAAGCCACCCCCGCCAGCATGACCGGAACGCCTACGAGAGCGTAGTCAAAGAACGCAAAGGGCATAAGATCGAAGCCCACCAAGGCCTCATTGATCAGGATGTTTGGCGGTGTGCCGATGAGTGTCGTAAGACCGCCCAGTAGCGCTCCAAATGCGAGCGGCATCAGCAATCGCGAAGGGGCGGTTCCGGTGCGTCGCGCCAGATCCATGATCACCGGGAGCAGCAAGGCCGCTACCCCTACATTGTTCAGGAAGGCCGACATCACGCCCGCGGTCAGCATAATGACCGCAATCATGCGCGCCTCGCCGCCGCCCGCCAGCTTGAACACCTGATCGCCCATGATGTTGGCCACTCCTGTTCGAGTTAGGCCGCCGCTCAAGATAAACACTGCCCATACCGTCACAACCGCTGGGCTGCTGAAGCCGGAGAGGGCTTGCGTATCCGTCACAAGGCCGGAGAGTGCCAGGGCGCCTAGGACCATGAGTGCGACCACGTCCATCCGGACCTTCTCGCTGACGAGCAGCACAAAGGCGAAGAAAAGGATGGCCAAAACGAGCCCCATCTCAGTGGTCATTTGGCTATCTTAATTGAAGGCGGTGGCTCAGGCATGAATGGGTCCGAGAATGAAACCGCAGCGGTATCCTATTTGGCAATCAGCTTCCGTCGTTAATTCCGCGCTTGGTTTTGCGCATAGCCATCTCAATGGGTTGCTCTTTAGGGAAGCCGATCGTAACTTGCTGGGTCGTGGGCACAGTCCTCCGGACAATCAGGAGGCGGCCCACTTTTCTCCACCTGCTGGGGTCAGGTGGTCGTTCAGCAATTGCTTCGCGTACTCGACGATCTCGCGGGTTAACTCGCGCGCATCTTGATCTCCAGCCACGATCGGTTTCCCGTAGCTCAGGCGGGTAGAAACCGATATCCCATAGGGAAACAACGCTTGCTGGATCACCTGAAAAATTTCGGCCAGCAGCTGCCGCCTGCGCGGATCCCTCGGCCAGCGCGTGACGGGATTGTGCAGGCTGCCGCGAGCGAGCACGCCGCTGACAACGGTTGTCAGGATCTTGGCCTCTGGGACAGCACGCGCGATCAGTCCCAGGCTGGCCGACCAACGCGACAACGATTCCATGGCCCCCGGGAGCCAGGCCGGGTCTGGCTCCACCTTGCCTCTGGGAAAAAGCAGCAGCGCCCCTCCGTTCCGCAGGTGGCGAATGCTGGACCGAATCACTTCCATGCGCTTGTGCGGTTCGAGGGGGTCGGTGTAAATGAAATGCTGCGCCGAGTTTGGCAGGCTGCGGATGAAGGGCAGGGCGCTGACCACGATCTTCAAATCATTGCGAGGTAGGCTAGCCGCGATTGCCAATCCATCCGCGGAGCCGGGGTGGTTGGATACTACGAGAAGCGGACCGGAGGCGGGGACCTGTTGCTGGCCCTCGACTTCCAGGCGATTGACAAACCGCGGCAGCACTTCCCGGGCGGCTTCCCGAAAGCCAGACTCGGCCACCATCCGATCGAATTCCGAGGCCCATTCCGCGAAGCGACGCAAGGGAGCCCACAGAAGCGGGTTCAGCAAGTGCCGCAGGCGCGTGTCGGGTGAAAGGCCAATCACCTTCCAGATCTCCAGGGAAAGCGCCTGCATCAGCTCACGGGGGGTGGGGTATTCGGTCTGTTGCATCGGGCGGTTCTCATTATAGTCCTGCATCCTCGGCGATGGCGCGATCGGGGTTGACCTGCACCGTCCCTGCCCACAGAATAGGGTAACGGAGGGAGCATGGAGATTTTGCTGAAGGACAAGGTCGCCATCGTAACCGGCGCCTCGCATGCAATCGGACGCGCGATCGCGCGGCTGCCCCCCATATGAAGGCAGGCAGCAAGATCGTGCTCGTGTCGTCTGTGGCTGGTTTTCGACCCTCGACCGGGCTCGGAATCTACAGCATTTCCAAGGCCGGCCTGAATATGCTCACCATGGTCCTTGCGGGCGAGCTCGGACCCAAAGGCATCCGCGTCAATGCACTGGCGCCCGGGACGATCAAGACCCGCTTTAGCCGGGCTCTAACGGACGATGATCAAATCTCCGAAGGGATCCTGTCCCGTACGCCGGTCGGTTACATCGGGGAACCGAAGGATGTGGTCGGGGCCGCGCTTTACCTGGCTTCCGATCTCGCGGATTACGTTAATGGAGCGATTCTGACCATCGACGGGGGAGTGATGGCCTCGGCCGGACTGGGGTGAGGAGCCCTGGATTATGTTCGGCTAAAAACTTGATTCAGGGGTCGCACTCTGAACGGATAGGCGAATAGCGCGCCGGCCAGGAATCCGCCGATGTGGGCCATCCAGGCCACTTCGCCCCCACCGATGATTGCGCCGATGATATTCCAGCCGATCCAGAAAATCAGGAACCAGGCCACGCGCACGCGGAAGCGAAAGATCCGGAACATCTGATAGATCTTGACGCGCGGAAAGATCACCAGATAAGCCGCCATAACGCCTGCAACCCCCGCGGAGGCGCCCACGATCGGGATCAGAGGATCGCCTTGTGTTACCACTTGCAATACCCCGCCCGCCAGGCCCGAGGCGAAGTAGAGCGCCAGGTAGACGCGACCACCCAGATAGTCCTCCACATTATCCCCAAAGACATACAGATAGTAGGCATTGCCCGCCAGGTGCAGGATCCCCGCGTGTAAGAACATGGAGGTGAGCAAGGTCCATAGGCTCCTTCCGGATCGGATATCTGCTGGGACCAGCGCAAACTGTTCGGTAAGAGAACCGAAATCGTCGGCGAATTGGACCAGGAAAACTGCCCCCGCCAGGCCAATGAGAGCCAGTGTTGCCCTGGGCCTGTGGTGGATCGGATTCCATACCTCTAGCGGAAATTGGCTGATCAGCTGAAAGATGTATCCTATGAGTCCCGAGCGCACATCCTTGACGGAGAGCCCGGTGGTCTCGTCCTGGCCGGCATTCATGACGATGTCACGCAGCGCCTTGCCTTCCTCTGAATCTAGCCAGATGCCTCGACACTTGGGGCACAGATCGATCTCCACCGATTCGTCGGCATACGCAACCTCATAAGCCTTGAGCGCGCTACCATCCGTGGGGCAATGGAGCTGCCATCGGCCCAGGTCCTTGGCGATCTCCGACCCGGCCCACACGGCTGGATCGACAAAAGGGCCAAACAGCTCCGGTCCTCCTTCCGGCCCCAGGTAGCTTCCGCCGCATCTTCGGCAGTGATCCAGCTCGACTTCCTTATGGGTGACTTCTTCCAGCGGGTACGTACAGCGTGGACAGCTCTTCATCGCACTAAGGTTAACACGTTGAGTAGGATAAGGGATCGCAAGCGCCTCACCAAATTGTGGTAATCTCATCGCCGCTTCGGAAGGGTCCTTCCGTGAAACCTTCGCCCGGGTTTAGACGTCCTACAGGCATAAGATCAATCGCGGAGGAAGAAACGTATGAAGTACCGGACCATGGTATTGGCCGGGTCGGCAGTTCTCGCGCTGGCCTCTTGTTCCCCGGAGGGGAAGAGCGCTAGCCTGGAAGGCAGGCTCTGGATCCTTCAGTCTTATCAGACGTCGGCGGGCGAGACCGTCGACGCAATTCGGGATTCTGGCGCACGAGCTGAATTCGAAAATGGAGAGCTTTCCGGCACGTCAGGCTGCAACCGGTTCTTTGGCCCCTACAAAGTCGATGGAAATTCGATCTCCATCGGACCCCTGGGAACCACATTAATGGCTTGCCCGGAACCGCTGATGGAGCAGGAGTTCGGTTTTACGAGCTCACTCCAATCCGCTGCTACCTACGAAATCTCTGGCGATACGCTCACGCTCTCTGACGCGGCGGGCGAAGTGGTAGTCACATTTGTCGAAGGTGCGCCACTCGGCCTCGCAAACACCCGTTGGATCGCGAACGGCGTGAACAATGGCCGCGGGGGAGTCCAATCCGTCGTTGTCGGAAACGAGATCACGGCACTTTTCAGCGAGGACGGGTCAATCTCTGGCTCGGCGGGGTGCAATAACTACAGCGGGACCTATGAAGTCGACGGCGAAAATATTTCGTTTGGGCCGCTAGTCGCAAACGAAAGGTTTTGTGGTGAACCGGAAGGAACGATGGAGCAGGAGCACGAATACCTAGCCGCTCTGCAAACCGTGGCGACCTGGAACATCGACGGGGATCTCCTCGATCTCCGAACTGCGGAGGGCTCCAGGGCGGTTAGCTACAACTCCGGAGGATCAACGGAATAACCCGAGCCGAAATCTTTCGGAGGAATTGAACGGGAGTGGGAGGCTTCTAAACCCACACGCCTAGAATCACCCCCATCACAAGCAACGTCAACAAGTGATTCCCGTTTTCGATGAGCCACAGCCTTACCGGCCGGCCGGCGAACGCGAAGTTTGCCGCGCTGGTGGCGGCGACGAAGGCTACCCACACCACAACTGCCAGCAAGATGCCCATCTCCAGACTGGGGCCACCGACAAGATCCAGCAGGCGGGCTACTATGTAGGCCATCAACAACGAGCCGATGAAGGCCACTAAATATTTCAGCGGAGAATCGCCCTCGATCTGCTCCCGCGTTCGACCGATATCCTCCAACCAGGCTTTCTCAAAGAGCGGCGGTGAGAACCAGATGAAGCCCACCAAAATGGCCGCTATGGCGCTCACGACGACTGCAAGGATGTTAATCGTCCCAAATTCCATTTCTATCCCTCCTGTTGGAACCAGGTGGGTCCCGGGGCGCTCTCTATGGGTTCAAGTGTGGTAGTGGGAGGAGCGATCTGCGGCATATGTCGCAGCTATTCCGGCTGCTCCGATCGGAGCATAGGTTCTATCAGTTTCCATCGGTTCGCGCCATCGCTGGTCATCACAAAGGCGAGGTCGCCGTTCCCCCGAGCAACCGCCCACCCGATCTCATCGTTTACAAAGCTAAACTGGCCATCCCAGCCCACGCTCCGAACGAAATCCCATTTCCTGCCACCGTTCGTCGTCCGATAAACACGGATAGAAAGCGCCCAACCGATATCGGCATCCAGGAACTGCAGTTCGCCGCCGGGGTATGCAGCGGATTCCCAGGTCTTACCCCCGTCCGCGGTCAGATACAAGATAGAGCGCGCAGGAGGATCGCACGTGACGAGAACAACGCCTTGCAGGGCCGCGAACAGATGGGGGTAGCGGCTCTCGCAGGTCGAGCCCGATTCAAAGAGGTTCGGTTCATTCGCTGGCGCGGGAAGCGCCACCTGAGTAAACGACCGCCCGCCATCCGTGGTTACTTCGATGAATACCCCGCCTGGGCAACGCTCGCTGATCCAACCATGCTCCGAATCTACGAAGTCCATACCTGTCGTGTGGCAGGTGGATAGCGCCTCCTGGGGTGCGACCAAGGTCTCCCAGGTGGCACCGCCATCGGTCGTCGCGAATAATGTGAATGCGTGTTGGCCGAGGCCAGCGAAGGTTTCTCCCAATATCCAGCCCGTATCCGCGTCCACGAAGTCCAGGTCGGGCGGCCGCTCGTTGATCTCCAATGCCTCGGGCAGCATCGTTCGGGTCCAGCTGCCCCCGCCGGAGCGCGTTGACCAAACATCCGATGGAGCAGGCCCCCCCTGGAGATCGGAAGGGTAGTAAACGATCCACGCGTGCTGACGGTCCAGTGTAGTGGCGGCGGGAGCGGTGCCGCCTGCGGATCCCGGATCGACATCCAACCACGAGAGCCCCCCATCATCGGTCACCAGAAAATGCTGGTCGTCGGGCTCGAATCCTCCAAATGCCCAACCCTCGGTCTCGTTGAGCATGTTCACGCTTGAGATGAAAGCGGGACCCTCTCGAACCACGCGTGGAGTTGAGGCGCCTGTTTCGGGGGTGGGGGCGGGGGGCGCGCTCCTGGCAAGCGACTCGCCGATGCCCCATATTCGGACGGTGCCGTCCAACGAACCCGATGCTAGCAATTTCCCGTCTGGGGAAAATGAGACGCTCACTACAGGGTTCACATGATCCGTCAGGGTCGCCAGTTCGGTCCCCTCCTCTATGGCCCACAGCCGGACGGTCCCGTCTCGCGCACCAGAGGCTAGAAGATCCTCAGAGAAACTCAGGCTGGTCACCGGTCCTCGGTGACCGGAGAATTTGTGCAGCAAGCTGCCGGTCCCTGCCGCCCACACGTAGACTGCGCCATCTTCCCCTCCAGTCGCAACCGTAATGCCGTCGGGAGCGAATGCAATGGCCAGCAATCCGGCCGAATGACCCTCCAGCGAACGAACCAGCTGCCCATTCGAGACCCACCATAGGCGAGCCGTGCCATCGAGTGAGCTCGACCCCACAAGCTCTCCGTCCATTGAAAAGGCAACTTCCGTGACGGGCCCGCTATGCCCCTCCAGGATAAAGACTTCGGTCCCTTCGAAGGAATCCCACACGCGCACGGTCGTGTCATCCGATCCGGAGGCGACCCAACTCGACACCGGCGAGAAAGCGACGCTGTTAACCCAATCCGTGTGCCCGATCATGACTTGCTCTAGCGTGCCGCGGTCGCTCCAAAGCGTCACGGTATCCCTTCCGGTCTCCGGTTCCCTGTCCGCTGTAGCCAGCAAATTGTCAGAGGGGACCACCGAAAAGGCCAAGCTGGCGGGTGTGATGCGAGTCTGAAGTGCATCCAGCAGCGAAAGGGTGTCAACGGAGAAGATCCCCGCTCCTTGAAGGGTATTCAACGCCAGTCGGCTGCCAGAACCGTCCCAAGCGAGATTGCCGGCCAGGCCGTTCTGGATCAAGCCAAGCGACCGAACATCCGCGGCATTGGCGGCGGTGATGACTCCCGGAACTTGGGTGGGGATCGGCTCGGGAGGGAGCTCTATGGGGGCTGGCGTCGGGGTAGGTTGAGCTCCTGGAGTCCCATCACATGAAGTGAGCCATGTGAGAAGGAACAGCAACGGCCAGACAACCTTGAATCGAGAGTGATTCATCGACTGGGTGCAGGCGCACATTCTATACCCAACGTCGCCGATCCTAGGTGAACGTTTCCTACGGACCCACTATGAAGCGCACGCTGATCGCGGTCCACATTCCTCAGTCTGCGCCAGTGGGCCCTGAGTCCAAGATCTACCGCGGGTCAAGTCGCAAGACATTAGAATGGTGCGTCCGAGGGACCTGTCAATGGAGTATGTTGAAATTCAGGGTGAGAGGGTGGCAAAGATCGGGCTGGGCACGTGGAACATGCGCGGACAAGCCTGCTACCGAGCGACGCTTAGCGCGCTCGAGCTCGGCTACCGGCATATTGATACCGCCGAAATGTATGGCAACGAATCCGAGGTCGGACGAGCCATCGCGGATTCAGGCGTGGACCGCTCGGAACTCTTCCTGGTAACCAAGGTGTCTGGCTCCCACCTGAGCCATAGTGGGGTGCTTCAAGCCGCCGAAAGCAGCCTGCAGCGGCTGAGCCTGCAATCCATCGATCTGTACCTCGTGCATTGGCCAAACGACAGGATTCCCATCGAGGGGACGATGGCTGGAATGAATGAGCTGGTGGAGAACGGGAAAGTGCGGCGGATCGGCGTCAGCAACTTCTCCGTTCGTCAACTAGAGCAGGCAGAGGCTTATGCTCGGATCTTCGCCAATCAGATCGAATACTATATCGGACATCCCCAGGAGTCCATGCTCCAATATTGTCAAGAGAACGGGATCTTGCTTACGGCATATAGTCCGTTGAATCGCGGCCACGTGGGTCGGAACCAAGCGCTGGAAGCCACGGCCGACGCGCATGGCGTTACCGCCGCTCAGGTCGCTCTCCGATGGCTGATCCAGCAGGAAAACGTGGTGGCCATCCCCAAGTCGGAGCATCCGGGTCGGCAGCGCGAGAACCTGGATGTCTTTGGTTTCGAGTTGAGCTCAGATCAAATAGCTCAGCTTGCGTCGGCGCACCGATAGTGCACGCAGTGCATCCGATTCGCACGAGCTGATTTCCTGCCGCAGCTCCATTTGTACGGAATCTGTAAGTTGCGGAAATTGGTTGTTCGCGTACGCTTATGCTCACGAATACTGAATTCGTGCTGCGCAGGAGAGGGTCACTCAAGCCCCAATGAGAGGGTAGGATGGAACGACCGATTACGGACGAAGACATCATCCAGTTCTTGCAGTTCAACAAGGCCAAGTACGCCTCGCAGATCGAGCTTATGCAGGCCGCGGTACAGCTGCTCTGGCCCCATGGCGCGCCTACGGCCGCGGGACAGCGCGTCGCGCGGCTTGTGATGCACGAGCTCAATTCCTATCGTAAACAGGCGCCCAGAGTTGGGACCGGACCGCTTCCTCAAACCAGTCCGCTCGGCTAGCCGTACTCCGTTAAGATTACAAAACTAAAGCCAACTTCGATTTATGTTGGCCGCGCGGCTAGTTGTCGCGGTTTCTGCCTGAACGGGTGCACCAGAAGCGACAGCGACTCTTACCGAAACCTCAACCCCTCTCCCTGCCGCAACCGAGACCGCCACTCCGGCTCCTACCGATGCGCCTCTCCCAGTGCCGACAGCCACGGCGGTGCCGACCGAGAGCGCTGAGTTCATATCTATCTACACGCCCTTCGGGACAGATTCGTCTGACTCCGCCAAAACCATCTAGTCGCCCGCCTTCATAAGCGCCACCGCCGGCTCATCCTGAGTCCGCGTGTGCAGGCCGACATAAGCTGCCGCGGCGACCAGTCCCAACAGCCCGGATATCCAATAGAGTATCCGAGGGTCGTAAACAAATTCATCCCGATCAGGCTCACTAGCATGCCGGCGCCCAGGAATAGGACGAACATCCGGTCGCGCAGCACCGTTCCGTAGCCCCGAAGCTGGAGGCAACGCTCCCTTCGGCTTCTCCTTCGGCTGCTTCCGGCTTAGTTTCGGGCAAGGCGCGCCACACGATCATGGCTGCGACTAGGCTGATGATGGCGTCGGTGATGAACAGTGCAAGATACGAGCGGCCGGCCACGAAGCCGCCAATCGCAGGACCGACAGCGATCGCCAGGTTAAACGCCACTCGCATAATGGCATAGCCCTCCGCTCTTTTCTCCTCCGGCAGCACATCAGCCACGATCGCCTGACGGGCGGGCTGTCCCGACTCAACGAGCAGGCCTACGAGGATAGCGAGCGCGTAAAAGAGGATCAGAGAATCGACGACTCCCATGAGCAGCGCACTGGTCGATGTCGTCACCAGGCTGAAAATGAGCATGTTGCGCCGGCCAAATCGATCGGAGATCGCGCCGCCGACCAGCTGTCCTGCGAAACTGGATACGGCGTAGAAGGCGAACAGGATGCCGACCTCGGTCATGCCGACGCCGAAACGGCTGGTGAAGTAGAGCGCGAAGAAGGGGTACAGCAGCGCGCCGCCCACCTGGTCGATAAACGTGACTCCGGTAAGGGTCCAGAAGGGGCGCGGGAATTCACGGTACAGCTCTTGCAGCCGTGTCTTTTGCCTAGCTATCCACACTGCGCGATCCTTATGGGTCGATATGAAGCATCGAACTCTGCAGCATCCTATCAGTAGATCGTCCCAGAATCGTTACCGATTGCGGTGGCTCGAAGCCGGGATTCTCCCGCTCATTTTGGTGGCGGCCGGGTGTGTGCCAGCAATCGTTGAGCCGCAAACGCCTTTTTCAGCAGCTGAGACTCCGATCCCCCCAACTCGAGAGCAGCCCAAAATAGCCGCAACCGCTGTGCCGGAAGAATCCCCAGTGCCAACAGAACCCACGGCAACGGAACGAGCAGCGCTTCCCGCACGGCCGGTGCTCGAGCCGCGTCTCGAAGTGGGCCAGCCGGTGGTGATCGACCAGATTCGGATGGACACCACGACCGAAGGATGGGCAATCGGCTCACACCCGGAAGCAGACGTTGTG
>JAPUGV010000207.1 GCA_027298025.1 Chloroflexota bacterium
TGCGCCGCGGCCTCCTGCACGGAATTCGGTGTTGCCGTGGGGGCTGCAGATCAGCCGCGTCGGATTGAGCAAGCCCCGCTCCCACTGTAGGCGGGGGAGGCGACTGACACACCGCAGCCAACAGCGAGATGGCAATCCTTAATGCGATCAACCGATACTCCTCATGCTTTTCCTTTTTTTGAACTGCGATCAAGTACCCCGTAAGCTTCAAGGGTGCTACCGACTCTATATTAAGGGTCCGTTATCAAAGGTGACGGTCGGCTGGTTATCATCGGACACCTGTCAGCAAATTTCAACGGTAAGAGCCTGTAAGTGGCCTTACCTGTCGCATTGAATCGCTGTGCTACGCTCGCTGGTAGCCTCAACCCGGAGCCGTGGGCCCATGACAGCGAGGAAACTGAATGCGACTTGACATCTACATCGACCATTGCTGCGAGAACTGTGACCACGCCCGGCAGATCGCCGAGCAGGTCCGCGAGCGTATGCCTCAGGTGGAAGTGAACTTAATCGAACTCGCCGGCGAGAAACCTGAACGCGTTTGTGCCGTGCCAACCTACTTGTTGGACGGTGCTACACTCTATCTGGGGAATCCAAGCGAAGCGGAGCTCTTCGAAAGACTCGAGACCAAGCGATCCTAACTGGAAATACCCATGGAGACTGTCAAGCGTCAAGCGCTTTCCGAAATCGAAATCTTCCAGGACCTGACCGATCAGGAAATGGAGGAGATGGACCGCTCCACAACCATGAGTACCTGTGAGAGTGGCCGTGTGTTCTATGGGCCGGCCGAGGTAGGGGAGGTACTCTTTCTTTTGAAGAAGGGCCGCGTTCAGCTCTATCGTCTCTCCCCCGAAGGAAAAAAGCTGGTAGTTGCGATCTTGGAGAAGGGCTCCATATTCGGTGAGATGTCGCTCGTCGGACAGGGGATGCATAACACATTCGCGGAGGCCATTGAAGAGTGCACGCTTTGCGTCATGAGCCGCATGGATGTTGAGCACATCATCGAGGAGAAACCTCAGGTGGCTCTGCGCTTCTTGGAAAGCATGGCTATCAGACTGCAGGAAACCGAGGCCAAACTCGAAGACCTGGCCTTCAAGAGCATTCCCGTCCGTCTCGCTGCGCTCCTGCAAGACTTGGCAAGTGATAGTCACTCCGGCGACACCATCGAGGGCTACACCCACCAGGACCTAGCGGAAATGCTGGGCACTTACCGTGAAACTGCCACGCAGACCCTGAATGAGTTCAAGTCCCATGGCTGGGTAGAGATCGAACGAAAGCGGATTCGGATCGTCGATCCCGGCGGGCTAGAAATCCTAGCTCAACCCTAATCACTTCGTAGTCCTCCACGCACGACCCCATCGGGCGCCTCCCAATCACCCGTCCGGCCTCCCAAGCTAATTCAGTCTTTTGTGTTCTCACGCCCGCGACGAATCGCTGGCTATAATCTTGTGACTCCATTTCTCAGGTGAATGATGAAACTTGTAGAGTGCATACCCAATTTCTCGGAGGGCCGCCGGCCCGAGATCGTGGATGCGATCACGGCCTCCATCCAATCCGTGGAGGGGGTTCAACTTCTCGACCAGCATAGCGACCGGGATCACAACCGCACCGTGATCACTTTTATTGGACCGCCGACGGCCGCGACGGAGGCAGCCTACGCCGGTATCTCAAAAGCTGCCGAACTGATCGATCTGGATTCCCACGAGGGGCAACACCCACGCCTGGGAGCCACCGATGTGGTGCCCTTTGTCCCGATTCGGGAAGTCACCATGGATGAATGCGTAGAGTTGGCGCGCGAGCTCGGCCAGCGAGTGGCGCATGAGCTGGGGATCCCGGTCTATTTGTATGAGGCTGCCGCCACTCGCCCCGATCGCGTTAATTTGGCGGACATCCGGCGCGGCGAGTATGAGGGGCTCAGGGCCTCGATCGCAGACGATTCGGATCGAGCCCCTGATTTCGGCCCCAAGCAGCTTGGCCCCGCGGGTGCCACCGTGATTGGGGCTCGCAAGCCGCTTATCGCCTTCAACGTGTACCTGACCACCGACGAGGTCGAGGTGGCTGTGAAAATCGCAAAGCATGTACGCCACTCTGGCGGTGGACTGCGGTACGTCAAGGCCCTTGGGCTGCTAGTAGAGGGCCAGGCTCAGGTTTCGATGAACCTAACCGATTTCACCCGCACTCCCATCCACCGGGTGGTCGAAATGATCCGAAATGAGGCAAGTCGCTACGGAGTTGGCGTACACCGTTCCGAATTGGTGGGCCTGACCCCTCAAGCGGCCCTGGTCGACGCCGCAGCCTGGTATCTGCAACTTGACGAGCTAGAACCAGAGCAGCTCATCGAGAATCATCTGATTGACGCGACCCAGGAATCCTTCCTGGATCGCCTCGCAAACGGCGCTCCGACTCCAGGCGGTGGGTCTGCAGCCGCTCAGGCAGGAGCCACGGCCGCGGCTCTTGTAGCCATGGTCGGACGGCTGACGGTAGAAAGGAAGAAATATGCGGAAGTCGAGGACCGGGCGCATGCGATCGTTCAGAAGGCGGATCAGCTGCGCGGAGACCTCGAGGCGGCAGTCATCGAAGACGCGCAGGCATTTGAGGAAGTGATAAGGGCGCTGCGCTTGCCCAAGGACTCGGATGATGAGAAGGCAGCCAGAGGCGAGGCTCTCGAGCGAGCCACTATTCAAGCAGGAGAGGTACCGCTAAAAGTCGCCAAAAGCTCAGCGGAGGTACTGGAGCTCGCGGCGGAGATTTCGGCGATCGGCAACGCGAATGCACTCAGCGATGCGGGAGTCGCGGGAAACCTGGCAATGGCGGCTATTCAGTCCGCGGGTCTGAACGTAAAGGTCAATGCGGGCGGGCTTGCGGACCAGGAACTCGCGGATCGTTGGCGGGCGAAACTTCATAGGCTTGAAGTTTTCACAGAAGAGAAACTGGGAGAAATTCGCCAGCAGCTACGGGAACGAGCCGAAATCAACTGACCCCCGCTTGGCTCACCATCCACTCACCGCAAACATTTCTCGTAGTAAAGTCTGACGTTCCTCTTCTGTCATCGGTCGCGGCTGTGCGAAATCCTCCAGTAGGGCGGTGAACAGCTCGGTGCTGATGTGACGCCCGTCGTAAAAAGTGTGCCGATCCAGAAATTCCTGACGCAGGGGCAGCGCGTACATTTGATCGAAGAACAGGTTCCCCAGACCGTAGTGGATGAAGCCATTTGAATAGAACTCCATCGATTGCGGGCGATGGGCTTGGCTGCCGTTGACGATGACGGCACCGGCGTCGACTGCATCTTGGAAGGCTTCCACCTGGTTGGGCAAGGGCGTGGGGCTCTGAGATTCCGGCCACTGGAAGGTGAAGATCACGGAGTAGCCCTCATTCGCCAGCCGCGTCACGCGGGCCAGCAATCCTTCGTCATTGCAGGATAAAGCCCCCGGTCGATCCTCTTTGGCCCAGCCGTAGGCCGGCCCGGCCGCGTTACAGCCAAGAAACGCCAACCGATTACCATTGTGCTCGACGATTGCTGGCAGGCGCGCCTCCGACAGGTTCCTACCACCCGCGAACGTCTCAAAACCATTCTGATCGTATAAGTCCAGGGTGTATAGCAGGGCCTCCGTCCCCCAATCAGCCAGGTGATTGCCGGACAGTTCAATCAGATCCACGTCCAGACCCACAAAGAGGGGCAGATGCCGGGGCGCAGAACAGAACCGAAGGCTGGTTTGAATTGGATCCGGAGGTGGACAATCCACACTGAAGGCCGTTTCGTGGCTGATGTGCGTGATATCCGCCTGCCGCATGACATCCGCAATCTGCTGCCCCGGATAATCGGCTCCGTAGCGGTCCATCCTCCAGGCCGTCGCCCGGACGAGGGCTGAAACCCCTGTCATAAGAACGGTTGTTAGTTTGCTGGGATCTCGATTCGTTTGGGGCCAGTCGAGCAACGGTTCTAGCAGATCCATGACCTCTGGATCGCCGCTCAAGCCGAAGCTCGCAGCCAGCGGATAGCTCTGCGGATCGAAATTCCAATCCAGTGGCGAGCTGTCGTTCAGTCTCATCACTTTCCACCGCGGTTCGAGCCTCTCGAACGGAACGATGGCATACGCATTGCGCGCCTCCCAGACCGAGTTCAAAAGCTCCTCCTCGGCGGCTGTGCGCACTGCAGGTTCACTTCCCAGCAAAGGCGCCAGCGCAGTTTGTACCGGATCAGAGACATAGACTGCGGATTCGTCGCCTGTCCAGGCACGACGCAGCTCTTGAAGGGATACCTGATCCTCGACAGTCGGGAAGGGAGCCACAACCGCGTAGGTCCAGCGCGCGAGCGGCCGGTCCGGATTGGGTTCGATTCGAACCGCCGCCAACGCGGGATCCTCGACCCACTCAACTAGCAGTTCGCCCAGGTGAGTAACCAGTCGGGCGGGCTCAAGAAGGGCCGCCGGCAGGGCTGGAGAAGCCCAAAGCCGTATCGCGGCGGGTCTAGGTATCGATGTAGGTGTCGGAGTGGAAGCGGAGGCGGGCAATTGGGTAGACGTCGGCAGCTCGACGCTCGGTGCCTGCGTCTCTGGCGCGGGCGAGCAGCCTGAGAGGAGCAAGAGCGCAATCCACACAGCAAAGATTGGCTTGATTTCCACCCTCATTCGGTTTATCCCGAAATGAAACCGCCCCGGTGAGCTCCACCAGGGCGGGGCCTTTGAATCCATGGTTTCAAGACTGTCCGAGCGGAAGGTTCGAACCCGCAAGTGAACCTAGGCCGCCCCCAGGATAGTCGCTATCCCTCCGTCGAGCGCTTGTCCTCCGACTCGATTTCCTTTTGGCTTCCGAGATCCCCCACCTGGCGCACGAGGCCGAGCAACAGGAGACCCAGCTTGAGACCGTCGGTGGCACCCATCTCCGGAGGATCCTTCGAGCGCTGAACCATGATGTAGGTAGCGCCGAGGCCGGTGAGGGCGCCGACAATCCCACCGATAATGAGTGCCTTGGCTTTCCAGTTCGAATTCATGTCTTCTATCCCTTAAAGATGCCGGCCAGATAACGCACACCGGTCATCAGCGCATAGGTGGCTGCCTGCGGGACGATAAGCGGTTTGGTAGCTGCCCTGCTCGCTTGTGAAACAGTGGCCTGCGCGTCGAATGCGGCCTCTCGCGTTCGATCGAATGGAGGTGGGATCACCCGGGTCAGGTAGATCACCCCGATCACAGCCATCACGATAACGACCAATCCCACGAAGCCGAAGATGATCGCCAGGGCAAAAAGCAGGATCAGTGAAATGTCCGCCCATACGCTGGCATCACCGGACTGTGACAGCCACAGCAGCCCAATGAGCAGCCCGACGACAAAAAGCCCCAATCCGAGCGGAAAGTAGATCTGCCATCGCAGCTGATGTCTCCAGGCCGCCTTGACCTCTTCGCCGGTGATCCGATACCGCTTCTTTAAACTGAAAGGATCCATTGCGCGGCTATTTTAGCATGAGGGTCCACGCGGTCTTGCAGTTTGACATTTTGGAAATAGACATGCTTCCTGCTTTCCCCGCGCGTGGCGCTGGATTAGAATGTCTCGCAATGAGCGAGACCGGCAAAGTTGCGGTAGTTAAGACCTCCCCCACATCCATTCTCGAAGATGTGCGTCAGGTGATGCATCTGGGTGGATTTGAGACCGCCCTCCCAAGGGACGCGACCACCGGTTTGAAGATTAACATCTCGTGGCAGACATGGTATCCGGCGTGCTCTTCAACCCCCTGGCAGATTGAGGGAGCAATCCTGGCGCTCCAAGAGGCTGGATTCACCGATCTGGTAGGAGTGCACAACGACACGGTAGTCGTGGATACCGCAGTTGGCGAGTTCAACAATAAGCACCGTTTCATCACGGATAAGCACGACATCCCCTGCATCTATTTGTATGAGGAAGACTTTGAGTGGTTCGAGTACAAACCTAGCAAGCCGCTGCTTGTGCTTGACAAGGTATACCCGGATGGGGTGTTTATACCCAAGGCGCTGGTTGGCCTCAATATGATCCATCTACCCACGGTCAAGACCCACGTTTTCACGACCATTACCGGCGCCATGAAGAACGCCTTTGGCGGACTGCTTCACCGCAATCGGCACTGGACGCACGCCGTCATCCACGACACGCTGGTCGACCTGCTGATGATCCAACAGGAAATCCACCCCGGCTTGTTTGCCCTCATGGACGGAACTTTCGCGGGTGACGGGCCGGGGCCACGAGCCATGCGTTGGCACCAGAAAGACATTATTTTGGCCTCGGCGGATCAGGTCGCCATCGATGCCGTGTCTGCTCGGCTCCAGGGCTTTGATCCTATGTCGATCCGCTTCATTCGCCGCGCGCATGAGCTTGGGCTGGGAGTCGGAGACCCAAGCCAGATCGAAATTGTGGGCTACGATATCGAGGCCGAGGAACCCTGGAATTTTCGCCAGGAGGACACCTTCGCAAGTCGCGGACAGAAGGCGATCTACCATGGCCCGCTGAAGCCGCTTGAAAAGCCATTATTGCAGTCGCCTCTCGTCCCATGGGCTTACTTCGCCAGCAATTTCTATCACAATGTCTATTGGTACCCGTTCGTGGGGCGCGGCCGCGTGCGGGCGGCACTCAAAACGGAATGGGGTAAGCTTTTCGAATCCTACGGCGACGGCAAAGTCGTCATGCCGGGGATGGAACCTAAGACCGTGGTTCAAGCTGGGATTGGCTTGCTGGCTCTGGCCGCCCTGGCCGCGATCGGAATAGGCATCGTCACGAGGGGCTAGGCCTTTCGAAGCTCGCCGATCCCCAGGTAGCCAAATAGATTTGCTCTAACGAAACGTTGACAATTTACCAATAGTTTTCTTATAAAATTCGTGTACAAATAAGTTGGGTAGGTACGCATTACCCTTTCGCGTAGCGATGGTTTTGGGGCCTTAGATTAAGGGAAAAAAGGTGAGTGACGATACATTGGATGTACGCAAGATGATCAGGGGCGACGAAAACCTGAAGGGTGGAACGGTCGGTCCGACCGTTGAAGAGCTTGATTTTGACTTCTCGGCGATACGCGCGGCCGACTCGGGCGATTCTATCGCCCAATACCTATCGAATGTGGGTCGCGTGCCCCTGCTGACAATGCAGGACGAAGTCAATCTGGCCAAGAGTATTGAGCGAGGGAACAAGGCCAGCGGGACGCTGGCCAAGGGTGAGCTTGGCGCAAAGCGCAGGCAGGAGCTGTTGCAGCAGGTTCAGGACGGAATGGCTGCATTCGAGCATATCATCCTGGCCAATTCCCGATTGGTCATTAGTGTGGCTCGCAAGTATCGCGGGCGAGGTGTTCCCTTCACCGATCTGATCCAGGAAGGTCATATCGGGCTCATGCGGGCCGCCAAAAAGTTCGACTGGCGCCGCGGCCTTAAGTTCTCAACCTATGCCACATGGTGGATTCGGCAGGCGGTCACCCGCTCCATCTCAGACCAGAGCCGTACCATCCGGCTTCCGGTCTACATGGGCGAGCAGATTACGAAGCTGCGGCACGCAGCTACCCAACTGACCCAGACTCTGGGCCGAGATCCCACTCTCGAGGAGCTTGCCGAGAGGCTGGAAGTTCCCGTGGCACGGGTCGAGGAACTCATTCACGCAATGGAGCAGCCCCTTTCGCTCGAGAAGCCAATGGACGAAGAAAACGATCGAGAGCTCGGCGACCTGATTCCAGACGCGGATGGGCCTGACCCGGAGACTTGGGCACTCGAGGCCTTGTTAGGTGACGATCTTCGCGTAGCGCTTGAGGAGCTGCCGCCAAGGGAGCGCACAACCCTTGAGCTGCGCTATGGATTGAAGAATGGGAAGACACACACCTTGGAAGCCATTGGAAATCAGCTGGGCGTTACGCGCGAACGTGCGCGCCAGCTGGAGGCTCAGGCACTTCGAAGACTTCGCCATCCCTCTCAGCGCGGGCGCTTGCTAGGTTACTGGGAAAGCTAGCTCCCACGCGGTGGAATTCGCGTTCGAAAAAGCGCACTCGGTGAGGTGCGCTTTTTCATTGGATCCGCCATACAGAATCCCGCTTAGAATTCGGGGGGAATTTCGATGATTACTCGGGTCCCAGGCATCTTGGTCGGTCACTCCACCGACCCTCAACACCATACGGGCTGCTCTGTCATCCTGTGCCCAGAGAACACGGTAGGAGGAGTCGACGTTCGCGGTCCCTCGCCAGGAAGCCGCGAAACGGCGCTTCTAGGGCCCGACAAACATGTGGAGGATGTTACCGCTGTATTGCTGACGGGCGGAAGTGCGTTTGGGCTGGCAGCCGCCGATGGAGTGATGCGCTACCTAGAGGAGAACAATCTTGGTCATTGGACTCCTCGGGCGACCGTGCCTATCGTCCCCGCGGCCGTTGTTTACGACCTATTTTTCAGTGAGGGTAAGCGCCGTCCGGATGCCGAGATGGGCTATCAAGCCTGCCAGGCAGCGCAGGCCGATGAAGTCGCGCAAGGCAATGTCGGCGCGGGTGCCGGGGTTACGGTTGGAAAGTGGGCCGGATTTGAAGGCATCATGAAGGGCGGATTCGGCACTGCCTCAGAGGAATTTGAGATTGAAGGTGGGGAAAAGCTGATCGTTGGAGCCGCGGCAGTGACTAATTGTGTGGGCGATATACTGAATCCAGACGGGACGGTGCTTGCGGGCGCCCGTAGCCCCGATGGATCGTGGTTCGCTGAGAAAGATCCGTTGCAGCACCTGGCCAGGGAGCCCGAGATTCCCGAGGGTACCAATACCACCCTCATCGTTGCAGCAACCAACGCCTCCCTCAGCAAAGTCGATGTGAACCGGTTGGCTCAGCATGCCCAGAATGGGCTGGTGATGGCCATTCGACCCTCACACACAACTCACGATGGGGATATTGCCTTCGCGCTCGCCACGGGCCAGGTAGAGGCGCGGTTTGATTTGGTCGCCTACTTGGTTGAGCTAGTGGTTGCGGAATCCATTCGCAATTCGGTGCGGCGTGCATCCACTCTAAAAGATATTCCCGGACTGGCGGGCTAGCGATGGGACTCGTATTCGCCGAGCTTCACTGTCATACCTACCGCTCAAAGGATTGCCTGATGATGCCAGAGCGGCTATTGGAGTCGGCTCGAGCGAAGGGGATTCAGCGCCTCGCAATCACTGATCACAGTGAAATTGAAGGAGCACGCGAGGCCCAAGCGCTGGATCCCGACCTGGTGATTGTGGGCGAGGAGGTCAACACGACCCAGGGTGAGTTGTTGGCCTACTTCGTAACAGAATGGATACCGCCCGGCCTCGAACCGATGGAGGCCATCCATCGCCTGAAGGAGCAGGATGCGGTCATCAGCGTGGCCCATCCTCTGGACCCCTTTCGCGGCGGCGCATGGCGGGAGCCCGCTCTGCTCGAAATCTTGCCTTATGTAGATGCTTTGGAGATCTTCAACGCTCGCACGGTCGGTAAAGACGCCAATGGGCGAGCCCGGGATTTGGCCCATGAAGTTGGTCTCCCGGGGACTGCCGGCTCGGATGCCCACGCATATCTGGAGCTAGGCACCGCGGGCTTGCGCCTACCTGACTTCGAAGATGCGGATGGGATGCGTGCGGCTCTCAAGCAAGCGGAGGTGGTTGGAAAGCTATCTTCGCCCCTCGTCCATTTCTTCTCCCGATACGCGACCTTTCGGAAGCGGCTGGCCTGGCGCCCGAAGTCCTAATATTCCTTGGCCCGAAGATGTGGAAATAAAATGACCTCGCGGATGAAGGGACGGTCAGTTAGCAGCATGGTGAGGCGGTCGATCCCCATCCCGAAGCCACCGTTGGGCGGCATCCCATAGCGCATCGCCCTCAAGTAGTCCTCATCCAGCGGATGGCGATTAACGTCATCCTCTTCATAGGTGCGCCCCATTTCCAGAAATCGCTGCTCCTGCTCGAGCGGATCGTTTAATTCCGTGAAGGCGTTGCAGATCTCCATCCCTGCTACAAATCCCTCAAATCGCTCGACGCTTTCCGGATTGTCCGGATTGGCCTTGACGAGTGGGGAAATATCCCGTGGGTAATCGTATAAGAAAGTCGGCTGGATAATTTCCGGCACGACATGATGATCCAGCAGATGTTCGATCAGCTTCCCGCGAGAAGCTTCCTCGGGGGCTTCAATCCCGGCTTTCAAAATCGCCTTGCGTAGCGCTTTTTCGGATTTGTGCTCAGCATAGTCGATCCCGGTCTGCTCTGCGATTGCAGCTCGAAGCTCGATCCGTCCCCAGGGAGGGGTCACATCGATGGTTTGGCCTTGGTATTCGAATTGCGTCCCGCCCAGCACCTCTTCGACCGTGTACGTGATCATGTCTTCTGTTACATCCATGACTACCCGATAATCGGCATAGGCCATGTAGAACTCCAACTGCGTGAACTCGGGCTGGTGAATACGATCGACGCCCTCATTCCGAAAGTCCTTTCCGATTTCATAGACACGCTCAAATCCCCCCACGAGCAGCCGTTTTAGATAGAGCTCAAATGAGATGCGCAGATAGAGGTCCCGATGAAGCTGGTTGTGATGAGTGACGAAGGGTTCCGCAGCCGCACCGCCATAGATGGTCTGCAACACGGGCGTTTCAACCTCCAGGAAACCGAGATTGTTGAGGTACTGGCGCAGCGCGTCAATGATGCGAGCTCGCGTACGAAATACATCCCTTATCTCTGGATTGACGGCCAGGTCGGCGTACCGCTCACGGTAGCGCGCCTCCGGATTGTCGAACGCCGAATGGATCACGATCTCGTCGTTGACGACCTCTTCCTTGACAGCCGGAAGTGGGTAGATGGCCTTCGACAACATAAGAAATGATTCAACCCTCACGGTCACCTCACCGGTCCGCGTTCGGAACATTTCCCCTTCTGCCTGAATGAAATCGCCAAGATCGAAGGCTTCTAGAAAGAGATCGAATTTATCGAGACCCAGCTCGTCCTCGCGAAGATACAGTTGGAGCCTTCCGTCATTGTCTTCGATATGGACGAACGCGGTCCTACCCATCTCGCGGATGGATCGAAGGCGCCCGGCCACGGTAACCCGAACTTCTTCGTCCTTGGCCGCAGCCTCGAAAGCCTCGGCTGCTGCGATCGAGGTGTGCGACCGACTCGCTCGCGCCGGATACGGATCGAGTCCCTCTTTTCTTATGCGGTCGAGCTTTTGGAGCCGGACCTGTGTGAGCCTATCTGTCATGGATCCTTCTCTTTCCCAAAAATAAAAAGCGCCCTGCGCCAGCACCTCGGCGCAGGGCATATTTTCACTGCGGTTCGCTCACTTGATCTTGACGATGCGAAAGTTTAGAACGCCTGCGGGTGCCTCGACCTGGATATCGTCTCCGACCTTGCCTGCAAGCAGCGCCCTGCCAAGCGGAGATTCGTTCGAGATAAGGCCCTCCTTGGGGCTAGCCTCCGCTGCGCCAACGATGGTGTAAGTTTCACTGGATGATCCATCTTGCTTCACCACCACCGTGCTGCCGATTAGCACCATATCTGTGGCCCGACGGCGCTTGATTTCTTGAGCCGAAGCGAGCATATAATCGATTTCAAGAATGCGTCCCTCGACGAAGGCCTGCTCATTCTTGGCCGCCTCGTATTCGGCGTTCTCAATCAGTTCGCCGTCTTCCATCGCTTCGTGTAGTCGATTGGCCACTTCCTGGCGCTTGGTGTCGAGCAAGTAGCTCAGCTCATCCTCAAGCTTCTTGCGGCCCTTTTTGGTTAGATAGACTGCTTGGTTCGCCATCAAATCTCCAGACGTGCACTCCTAAGCCTGTATCCGGTTTTGAGTGCTTCCCTAATATGACAAAAATGAACTGAGAGAATTCTCTCAGCCCATAAGCGCCGCGCATCATAGCATAAGTTAATAGGGCTGTCCAGATCGCCCATTTTGGCGAATAAAATTAGCCATTGTTGGTCGCCAGCGGCCGATTCGCAGCACCGCAAGTGATAGGATTCGGGTTCTCTGGAGACGTGTGAATATGGGAATGCCTAAAGCCGGGGATGCAGCACCGGAATTCGAGTTGCAGACTGATACCGGAGTGACGATTCGGCTTTCGGACCACAGGGGCAAGAAGGTAGTCTTGTTCTTCTATCCCAAGGCCGACACACCAGGCTGTATCAAGGAGGCATGCGGCTTCCGAGACGATTATTCGTCGTTCAAGGACCAGGACATCGTCGTGCTGGGCATCAGTCCAGATACCGTGCGGTCGCAGGCGGACTTCAGCGAGAAGTATGACTTCCCGTATCCGTTGCTAGCGGATGCCGATCATAAAGTGGCGCAGGCCTATGGGGTCTGGAACGCCAAGAAGCTGCTCTTCTTTGGGATTGGCTATGTGCTTCGCACTACTTTCTTGATCGATGAAGTAGGCCGCATCAGCCATGTGTATGAGGGTGTCAAACCTGTCGGGCACAGCCAGGAGATCTTCGCCGCCCTGAACGCGGCTTCCAGCTGATCTTTTCCCGGATCATGGGGGAGCGCTACGCTTCCCCCGTGTTAAAATGCCGATCCATGCGCCGTTAGCTCAATCGGCAGAGCAGGGGCCTTTTAAGCCCAAGGTTACAGGTTCGATTCCTGTACGGCGCATTGGGAGTTCGCGCCTTTGGGCCGATCTCCTGTGTTGCAGCAGGCCCGGGGTGCATCCTGGGCCTGCACCTTTTCCCCACGGAGTCTCCATGCCTGAGTTCGAGCTCCCCAACGCACGCCCCGAAGAACGGCTGCTGGTCGCGACGCTGATCGACTTCCCCGACCTCTACGGGCAGCTAACAGGTCTACTCCCCAAACAATTTACAGATTCCGAGGCGAAGAAAATCCTGCTGAAGATGCGGAAGATGCGCAAGACCAACCGCGAGTGGATGCGCTCCGACTTCCCCATTCTGGTCGATAGCGTAGGAACGCCATTGCAACCAGCTCCGCATCTGCAATTCCCCGAGCTGGTACAGCGGATTCGAGATACCGATTTTCGTAGACAATCCTATTTATTGGGGCAGGACGTGGCGGCGAAGGCCCAGGGAGATGACTTGGAGGGCCTCAACAAG
>JAPUGV010000208.1 GCA_027298025.1 Chloroflexota bacterium
TTATAGGTTTTCGCCAGATCGTGGGTCTCTATCATAAATTCCATGCAACGCTTCCTTTAGTGGTGGCGGCACCAAATCAAGACGAGGCTTTGCCAGGTGTTGTTGGTCTGTTGGAGGGATGTTCTTGGGCTTGTGATCAGACGGAGGCGTCGAAGCTAGCCCTCTTCAACGAGCACGCCTTGCAGTGGGTAACCCGCTGCCTCCCAATCCGCGAGACCGCCGGAGAATCGCCGAACGGATTGATAGCGTTGGTCCTCGAGATAGTGGTACGCCATCACGCTGGCAGGGCACAATCGGTCCGAGCAATAGACCACGATGTCGTCCTCTGGATTGAGTTCTGACAGCAGGGTCTCCGGCGAATGCAGATCGATGGAGCCGGGGATATGTTTGCCTTGGAATGCGAGTTCCCCCAGGGTCATCACGAGCCTGAAATCGTCGCCGCGATCGATTTTGGCCTTGAGTTCCTCAGCGCTGATTTCTTTCATCGATTCTCCCGAGGCTTATCGCGCCCCATGAGGCGGTCCAGTGATTATAGAAGGATTTAGCGTCGACTGGTCTGGATTTCTGTCGCGGATCGGCCGGGGCCGAACGGGAGAGACACGATCGGGCCATCTCACTCATTCGGGCGGAGGACTGCTCCAAGGCCTTAGGCGACGGCTAAACGAGTGGAGACTCGCCGCTCGCCTGCCGTTGGAAATATGGGTTGACACCGAGAGTGTGATCGGTGGTATCGACCAGGCCCTTAATGGAGGGCACGACTTCCATGATCATTTTCTCAACCCTTTGTCGCAGCTTCACACTGGCTAGGCCGCAGCCCTGGCAGCCCCCGCCCATGTTGACATAGACCAGGTTGTCTTGAACGTCCAACAGCGTGACGTGTCCCCCATGGATAGCTATGGAGGGGTTGATCTGACTCACGATGATCTCAGACCTCGCTCGCGTGCTCGTCGGGCCTGCCAAGTTCATTAGGCACGAAGCTCAGAGGGTAGTGAAAATCGACTTCCGAACGGCCGATGATCTCCGCGCGAAGCGCCAGCTCCGGCCGATTGACTTTCTGCAATCGCTCTTTGATCTTGTCCCGTGCCAACTCGCTGATCTCAAACATCTTCAAACACCTTCTTAGGACGCACCTTAAGATTATAGTCGGCGCAAGACCCGATTGTTTGTCGGACCCAGGTGACAAAGATCAGACCCAAAGTCTATGAGCCAAGCGTCAGGATCATAATAGAATGGAACTATCCTCGCACGGAAGAAATGAAATGAAATCTCCCCCCAACTACCCTCAATTGGAGGATAACGCACCACTCCTGCTCGGTCCCGGGCCGAGCAATGTGCCACCGCGGGTGCTGCAGGCTATGGCGGCGCCTATGATGGGTCACCTGGATCCAACCTTCTTAAAGACCATGGATCGCATCCAGGACTTGCTGCGCTACACTTTTCAGACCGAGAACTCGTTGGCTATCCCGGTCAGCGGAACGGGCAGCGCGGCGATGGAAACCGCACTGTCCAACATGATCGAGCCCGGAGACCCGGTGTTGGTCTGCATCAACGGGTTCTTTGGTGAGCGCATCGAAGACATGTGCCATAGGTATCGAGGGGAAGTCGAAACCATCCGTCGGCCGATGGGCGAAGTATTCACACTCGAGGAGATCGAGCATGCGCTGAAAGTTCGACCGGCAAAGGTGGTGGCCATCGTGCATGGCGAGACCTCTACCGGCGCGCTGCAGCCGTTGGAGGACCTGGCAGACTTAGTGCACGCACGGGGCGGTTTGTTGGTGGTCGATACCGTAGCCACCCTGGCAGGAAGTCCAGTGCGGGTCGATGAGTGGGACATCGATGTCTGCTACAGTGGCAGCCAGAAGTGCCTGAGCTGCCCGCCGGGTCTGGGGCCGATCACGCTCGGGCCGCGCGCAGAGAAAGTGTTAGCCGAGAGGAAGACCCAGGTCGCCAATTGGTACTTCGACATGAGCGGCTTGCAGAAGTACTGGGGCAAGGAGCGCACCTATCATCACACGGCACCGATCTCGTCCAATCTAGCGCTCTACGAAGGGCTGCGCATTTTGGCCGAAGAAGGGCTGGAGGCTCGCTGGGCGCGGCATCAAGCCAGCGCGGAGATGTTGTGGGAGGGTCTCCGGGGATTGGATATGACGATGGTGGTTCCAGAGCCCTACCGCATGACCACGGTCACGACTGTAAGAGTGCCGGAGGGAGTTGATGAGGCGGAGGTGCGCGGACGGTTGAGGGCGGAATACAACATCGCCATCGCCGGCGGATTAGGTGAAATGAAGGGCAAGGTTTGGAGAATCGGCCTGATGGGCCACTCGGCACGCGAGCAGAACGTGCGACATTTGATAGGGGCGCTGGAGAAAATTCTCCACGGATAACAACACAGGTCCACGGCGAGAACTTGACAAACCCCCATGAATTAGTACAATTGTTCTAGTACGGTGGGACTACTAATATACGGATCGGCCACCCGGGCCGCAACGGAACATCGCCCCCCACCGGAAAGGAACCCTATGTTTCACAAGATTCTTCTTGTTGGCAACCTCGGCCGCGACCCCGAGATGCGGTATACGCCGAGTGGTCAGGCGGTGACGAACATGTCTGTCGCCACCAACCGGAGCTATACCGACAGTTCGGGTGAG
The DNA here is from genome assembly GCA_027298025.1 of Chloroflexota bacterium. Classification (GTDB taxonomy): domain Bacteria; phylum Chloroflexota; class Anaerolineae; order Anaerolineales; family E44-bin32; genus JADFRG01. The sequence goes on from JAPUGV010000208.1 coordinate 2,649, forward strand.
AAGGTGGACGAGACGGTCTGGTTCCGGGTGTCCGTTTGGGGAAAACAAGCAGAGAGCGTGAATCAATACCTGCGCAAAGGGCGTCAAGTTCTGGTGGAGGGACGCATGGTGCCGGACGAAAATGGCAACCCTCGCATCTGGAACCGACAGGATGGATCCCCGGCGGCCTCCTTTGAGATCAATGCACAAACCGTCCGCTTTCTAGGCGGCCGGGAGGATGCGTTGGCTTCGGAGGAAATGAGTCCTGCCACCGAAGACGAGATCCCCTTCTAGGCGCCTCAATCCAATATGGCCCTCGAGCAAGGCTCGAGGGCCTTCCCCCATCACGGAGCATTCCAATGACAGACCCACCTAAAGCCCCTGCCGGACAGGTGCAGGTCCATGTACCTGCTGATCTGGACCCCACCTACGCGAACTTTGCCATGGTCACAAATTCTGCCTCTGAGATCGTGATGGACTTTGCGCAGGTCATGCCGCGCATTTCGCGCGCAAAAGTGAAAGCGCGGGTCGTTATGACCGGCCTGAACGCCAAGCTCTTTCTACGAGCCCTGAACGATCACATCGCTCGATTCGAAACCCAGTTCGGTGAGATTCAGCTTCCAGAGGGGCCCCATCTGGCGAGCCAGTTGTTTAAGGGTGCTCCGCCCGAGGAGCCGGGCAAAGAGTGAGCGAGCTGAAATCATTAGGCGGAATTGGTGAGCGAATTCTGGCCTATCTGGATGGGAAGAATGCCGCCCGCGACCTGGCCCTGCAGCGAACTCGCACAATGATTCGTCACTGTGCAACCGCCATCCGAGCCGCACATCGAGACGAGCGCGATCTGGCCCAGGAACACCTGCAGCAGGCACGGGAGATTAAGGAAGCACTTCGTGACGAACTCGGACCTTATCCGGATCTCTATTACGCGGGCTACACCCAAGATGCATTGAAGGAGTACGCAGAGGCTTCGATCGTTTACGCGCTGCTGTCGGGTGAAGCGCTACCAGACCCAGATGATCTTGAGGTCGAGTACGCTGCATACCTGGGAGGTCTTGGGGAAGCGGCGGGTGAATTGCGCCGACGCACGCTGGACATTCTGCGCCACGATCGTTCGGCTGAGGCAGAGCAGCTGCTCGAAATGATGGACGAGATCTATGGATTGCTCGTCACGGTGGACTTCCCGGACGCCATAACCGGCAAGCTGCGCAGACTCACGGACGTCGTCCGAGGGATTGTGGAGCGAACGCGCGGAGATCTCACCACTAGCCTGCAGCAAGACGAGTTGAAATCCGCCCTGCAGTCGATGGAGCGCAGGTTGGACCGCGAATCCTAATGCGCAATTCCCCAAACGAGCCTGCGGCCAAGCTACGACCACCGAAGCGCTTTGCGGTGCTCGCCAATCCGCAGATCCCGGAAGCGGTTGAATTGGCAGAAACCATTGGGCAGCAACTGGAGGGTGAAGCGTATTGGGGGACACTGAATGATGAGCAGGTTCGCGATCAGATATCCCAGCAGCCTGTGGATCTTTGCATCGCGCTGGGGGGAGATGGAACGATGCTCAGGGCCGGACACCTCTGTGCCCCGCTAAATATCCCGATCTTAGGCATCAACCTGGGTCGATTCGGATTCCTTACAGAGGTGCGCAGACCGGACTGGGAGCAAGCGCTCAGCAGGGTGATGGACGGGGATTATTGGCTCGAGGAGCGAATGATGCTCCGCGCGGATCATCTGCGCAGCGACAAAGGGCTCGGCTCATGGGAAGTCCTGAATGAGTGCTTTATAGGTAGAGGGGAACTTGTGCGACCGGTGGATTTAGTCACGGAGATTGATGGGCGGTACCTGACCACCTACGTAGCGGATGGCCTCATCGTGGCGACGCCCACTGGATCCACTGCCTACGCACTGGCCGCAGGAGGCCCGATCCTTTCCCCGGAGCTTCGCAACGTCGTGATCGTGCCGGTGGCCCCTCACCTCTCTGTGGATCGAGCGATTGTCCTGCATGAGGGCTCTTCGGTGCGAGTCGAAGTAAGGACCAAGCACCAGGCCATCCTGAGTATTGATGGAGGTCTGCCGGTATCGCTTGAGGATCGGGACCGCGTTGAACTGCGGGCCGCAGACAACGTCGTACATTTTGCTCGACTACAAGATCCGGGCTACTTTTATCGCAACCTCACTTCCCGTATGGGCCAAAAGCCAGGCTCGGAGAAGGCCCTTTGACGGAGGCCGCCCTTGTCTGTGCCAATCACCTCGCGCGCGAGACCACCCTCCGATGCAATCGCTGCGACAAACCGTATGTGTCGACTGCGCCGTGCAGACGCCCGTGGGCTACCGTTGCACCGAGTGCGTGCGTGGCCAGCAGGAGGTCTTCGAGACCGCGAGCAACCTGCAGGTCGGAGTTGCAGCGGTGATCGCGGGGGTTGGTGCCGCAATTGCAATCGGAATACTCAGTTTCCTGGGGTTCTTCGGACTCATCCTGGCCCCAGTAGCCGGCGGCGGGATCGCCGGGCTTGTGCGAGTGTCAATGCGCGGCGGGCGTAGTCGCAATTTGCCCATGGCAGCAGCCGTTGGAGCAGGCCCGGGAGTCCTGGCGTACGGTCTGATCCGCTTGCCGCCCTTTGGCCTATTCGTGATATTCGGATCGGGCGGATTCGATCTCGGTCTGTTGCTCCGTGTGGGTTCGAGTCTGCTCTGGCCGCTGGCCTATGGAGCTCTGATGATCGGGACCTTGTTCTATCGCCTGCGCGGGGTCCGCATCTAAATGCTGACTCAATTAAGCATCGTCAACTTCGCAATCATTGAGGAATTGGAGCTCGATCTCGGGCCGGGTTTTACGGTTCTAACCGGCGAGACCGGTGCCGGCAAATCCATCATTATCGACGCGGTTGAGCTATTGCTCGGCGGCCGGGCAGATGCCACCATGCTGCGCAAAGGAGCCGATCTCGCGCGGGTCGAGGGCATTTTTGAGATGGAGGTAGGTGATCTGGCGGAAGTGTGCGCGCTGCTTGAGGAGCAACAGCTCGTTGATGATCCGCGGGTCATCGTCCTGGCCCGAGAGATTCGGCGTGAGGGCCGGAACCTGTGCCGCATCAATGGACGCGTAGTCGGCCTGGCATTGCTGAAAACGGTAGGGGAATTGATGGTCGATGTCCACGGCCAGTCGGAGCATCTCAGCTTGCTCAAAGTGAGCGAACACCTGCCATTGCTGGATCGATTTGCACACTCCGATTTGGATGAATACTCGAAGGCCTATCGGCGCATCACCGCTGTGCGCAAGGACAGGGAGCAGTTTGAGAACGCCGAGCGGGAGGTCGCTCGCCGCGAGGATCTTCTACGCTATCAGATTGATGAGATCGAGGCCGCAAGGCTGCGGCCGGGAGAGGTTTCAGATCTGCAGACCGATCGCGATCGTCTGGCAAATGCAGAAAAACTTGCGGGCCTGGCGCTTAACGCGCGGGGAGCACTTGAGGAGAAGATTGGCGATCGTGTCTCCGCCGAAGAAAGGCTTAGTGAGGCAACGGGAGCGCTGATAAGTCTTGCCGAGATCGATCCCGCGATGACGAGTGTTAGCCAGCGGGCACAGGGGCTGGTTGAGGAGATCAGCCAATTGGCGTCGGAGCTGCGGGCCTATCTCGAAGAGGTTCAGCCCGACCCAATGCGATTAGATGAGGTCGAGGCCCGCCTGAGTCTGATCCACGATCTCCAACGTAAATACGGGGATGATGTCGAGGCAATCCTCCAGTACGAGGCCCGGGCACGTGAGGAATTGGAGAGCATCGTTCACGCTGAAGAGCGCCTGGAAGCGTTAAGGGTGGAAGAGACCGAACTATTAACTCGGCTCGCAATGCTTGGCGGGCAGCTCTCGCAGACTCGTCGAGATTCTGCGGGCGAGTTGTCAGAGGCAATCACCGAAGATCTAGCAGAACTCAACATGGAAGGTGCCCGATTTGCGGTCGAAATCGAGTGGAAAGACGATCCGAGTGGGGTGTTGATCGAGGGCAAGCGAGTTGCGTTCGGACCCCATGGGTTGGACCAGGTAGAGTTCCTTGTCGCACCTAATCCCGGGGAAGGCCTAAAACCATTGGCAAAGGTAGCTTCAGGAGGAGAAACATCACGTCTGATGCTGGGGCTCAAGAGCGTGCTGGCCAGTGCTGACCGCCGACCGACTCTTATTTTCGATGAGATCGATCAGGGAATTGGCGGCCGGATTGGCACCGTCGTGGGGTCGAAACTTATTAGGCTGGCACAACGCCACCAAGTGCTGTGCGTGACCCACTTGCCGCAGTTGGCGGCGCACGCCGATTGGCATTATCAGGTTGAAAAGCACGTAGTGCATGGCCGGACGCTCGCCAGAGTATCACCGCTCGAGCGCGAAGCACGCCTGGATGAACTGGCAGAAATGCTGGGGAATCTCAGCGATGCCAACAGAAAATCGGCTGAAGCACTCCTGGAAGGTGCCATCCCCATGAGCTAGACGCCGAGCCTCCAGGGAGGCGTTCGCGGGAATCCGTGTCGGACGATTGGGCCAGAAACGAAAAGCCCCGCAGTCATCTTGACTGCGGGGCTTTGGTCTAGGCTAGCGCGGCTAGGCGGAAACTTCCTCTTCGATCTCGACCGGTGTGCTGCCTTCCGGGCGGTGGAAAACGACTCCCTCGTCTTCGATGTGATCGACGATCACGGTGTCTCCATCCTGGAATTCTCCCCGAAGGATCTTGATGGAGAGCGGGCTCTCGATGTACTTCTGCAGGGCACGGTTCAAGGGCCGGGCTCCGAAGGCCGGATCGTAGCCTTCCCTAGCCAGCCAGGATCGGGCGGCGGGTGACAGTTCCACATTCAACCCGTGCTCGGCCAGCCGCTCGCTCACCTTGTGCATCTGCAAGTCGACGATCTGCTCCATCTGTTCCATAGACAGAGTAGAGAAGATGATGATCTCATCGATGCGGTTCAGGAATTCTGGGCGGAAGGTGTCCTTGAGCGCCTTTTCGATCTTGTCGTCAGATTCGGCTTTCTCTGCATCTTCACCTCCACTGCGGAAACCGAGCGATCCGGCATGCAAGACAAATTGTGTACCCAGGTTGGAGGTCATGATGAGCACTGTATTTCGGAAGTCGACCACCCGTCCTTGGCCGTCTGTCAGGCGCCCATCGTCCAGAATCTGAAGTAGCGCGTTCCACACCTCGGGATGTGCCTTCTCAATCTCGTCGAAAAGGATCACACGATAAGGACGACGGCGAACGGCTTCCGTAAGCTGCCCGCCTTCCTCGTAGCCAACGTATCCCGGCGGCGCACCGAAGAGGCGCGAAACGGTGTGCTGCTCACGGTATTCGCTCATATCGATACGTACCAGGGCGTCTTCATCGTCGAACATGAATTCAGCTAGCGCCTTGGCCATCTCTGTCTTGCCGACACCGGATGAGCCCAGGAAAATAAAGGATCCAATCGGCCGTCTGGGGTCCTTAAGACCCGCTCGAGCGCGCCGTATGGCATCCGCCAGGGCGTTGATAGGCTCGTCCTGTCCAATGATGCGCTCGTGCAGGCGCTCCTCCATTTGGAGCAGTTTCTCGGCCTCCGTCTCCAACATGGTGCTGACCGGGATGCCGGTCCACATGTGCACGACCTCGGCGATATCGTCTTCATCTACGATTTCGTCCAACTGATGCTCGGCCTCCCAGGCGTCTCGCATCTCGCGAAACTGCGATTCCAACCGAAGGCGATCGGATTTCTTCTCGGCCGCGCGCTCGTAGTCGCGCTCCAGGCCTGATTGCTCTTCTTCGGCCATGAGCCGATCGAGATCGTTCTTTATCTCCCTGAGATCCGGGGGAAGGGAGTAGAGCGCCACACGAAGCTTGGCGGCAGCTTCGTCCATGAGGTCGATGGCCTTGTCGGGCAGGGATCGATCTGTAACGTAGCGTTGCGACAGTCGAGCGGCCGCCACCAGTGCCTCGTCGGAGTAGCGGACCTTGTGATGGGCCTCGTATCGATCGCGCAGACCGTGCAGCATGGCGATGGTCTCTTCAACATTGGGCTCGTCGACATATACCGGAGCGAACCTTCGCTCCAAGGCGGCGTCCTTTTCGATGTGCTTGTGATACTCGTCCAAAGTGGTGGCTCCGATGGCTTGAAGCTCACCGCGTGCCAGCGCCGGTTTGAGCATGTTGGCCGCGTCCATAGCGCCCTGAGCGGCCCCCGCGCCGACGACCGTGTGCAATTCGTCGATCATCAGGATGATCTCGCCTTCGGCGCGCTGAATCTCCTCGATGGAGGCTTTCAAGCGCTCCTCGAATTCGCCGCGGAAGCGGGATCCGGCGATCATGGCGCCCAAGTCAAGCGCCACAACCTGCTTGCCGCTGAGTATCTCGGGGATATCGTTGTTGGTGATCTTCTGCGCCAGTCCTTCCACAATGGCGGTCTTGCCCACGCCGGCTTCCCCAATCAGCACCGGATTGTTCTTCGTACGGCGCGACAGGATCTGGATCACTCTCAGGATCTCCTTATCGCGGCCGATCACAGGATCGAGTTTGCCTTCTTTAGCGAGGGTTGTGAGATTGCGAGAATACTTCTCAAGCGTGCGGTAGCGGGATTCGGCTTTACGGTCGGTGACACGCTGCCCCCCACGGATTTCCTTGATCGTCTCTTGTACTCGCTCCTTGGTGATGCCTTCCTCATTGAGTAGCCGTGCGATGGCCGTATTGCGCTCGGAAAGGATAGCTAGGAAGATGTGCTCGGTCGAGATGAACTCGTCGTCGAGACGATTAGCTTCCTCGTTGGCCATGTCCACCACGCGCTTTACACGCGGGGTAATGAAGATCTGGCCCGCTCCCCCACCGTAGATGTTGGCCTTGGGGCTGGCACGCAATTGCTGATCGATTCGGTCTGTCAGGGACTCGATATCGACCTTCAGGTGCTCGAGGATCTGCGTGATGACGCCCTGCGGCTGCTCAATCAATGCCAACAGGATGTGCTCCGTGTCGATTTGATTGTGTCCGTAACGTTGGATGATCTCCGCTGCGCGCTGCGCAGCGTCTTGAGCCCGCTCCGTGAAGCGGTCGAATCGCATCATTTTGGAAACCTCCTAACGCGCTTTCGCACGTTCTCTCGATTATAGCATTCGGGCCCTTTTGGGGCTTCCAGGGGCCGTAAGAAATGCGTATGAATCCCGCGAACAAGATTCTGGGGTTAGAAAGCGGAACGAATTGAAGCTGAGACTCGCAAGAGATCAGATCTCCTTCGGCTTTATGTCAAGCAGCCTTCCTCAATACAGCCACCGCAGTCCCGTCGCCTGCAGGGAACACTACCGATATGAAGCGTTCGTCGTCGGCAAGTCGCTCATTGAAGCGCCGCACGGCGACCGCTCTTGGATCGCGGTCGGCTGAATCAACGATCGCACCGTGAACGAAGGCGTTGTGGCCGGCTATCATGCCCCTGGGGCGCAGGTTGGTCTCCGCCCAGTCCAGGTAGGCTGGGTAACCCTCCTTCTCGGCGTCGATGAAGACGAAATCGAAGGGTCCTTCATATGCCAGGTCCTGAAGCAACTCGTGAGCGTCCCCAACGCGCATTTCGACTTTATCCGTAACACCGGCCATCTCAAAGTGGTCCGCAGCAACCGCTGCATGCTCCTCAGAGAGTTCAAGCGTTATTAATTTTCCGCCGGTCGGCAAACCGCGGGCGATCCAGACACCGCTGTAGCCGCCGAGGGTGCCGATCTCCAATGCCAGCCGAGCCCCGCTTGCAGCCACTAGGAACTGCAGGAACCGGCCTTCCTCCGGCCTAACGGTGATTTCCGGCAGGCCACGCCGTGGAATTTCTGAACGTATGGTTGATAGTATCTCGTCTTCGACCGCAAACGTCTTCCGGACATAGTTCTCAATCGCTTCGTTGTAGATAGGCATGCGCAACTCCCTCACCGCTGATGGTACTCGCCATTCCCAGGCTTCTTCGAAGAAATCTACGAGATTATAGCTGCCGCGATCGGTACAATCTCTACCGATGCCGTCCGAAAATCTACTCACGTGGTATTCAGAGCACGGACGCGATCTGCCTTGGCGACGGATTAGCGACCCCTACGCCGTTTGGGTGTCGGAGATCATGCTGCAACAAACTCGGGTCGATACGGTTCATCCTTACTACAAGCGTTTCATGGCTCGCTTTCCAAACGCCGCGGCCCTGGCCGAAGCGCCGCTGGAAGAAGTGCTCCTAATGTGGGAGGGCTTGGGCTACTACGCGCGTGCCCGAAATCTTCACCGTGCCGCCAGAATAATTGTCGAGCGCTACGATGGGCAGCTGCCACAATCCGAGCAGGAGCTAAACGCGCTGCCTGGCATTGGCCGCTACACAGCGGACGCTTTGAGGGCCATTGCGTTCGATCAGAACACGCTTGCCCTGGAAGGTAACCTGCGCCGAGTGCTCACGCGTCTCTTTGACCTTCACCTGGATCCGCGGCGACCCGAGGTCGAAAGGGAATTACGGCGGCGCGGCATGTCTATCCTGCCGAGAGGAAGAGCCTCGGAGTTTAATCAAGCATTGATGGACCTGGGCGCGCTGATTTGCACCCCGCGCTCGCCCGCCTGTCACGCGTGCCCCCTTGCGGCCGATTGTCTTGCCCTCCGTAACGGTACTCAGGAGCAGCTGCCCTTCCGTCAACCGAAGCGGCCGCCTCCCCTTCGTCATGCGGTGGCTGCGGTCCTGCATGAGAACGACAACTTTCTGATCACGCGCCGACCAGAAGACGGCCTCCTGGGTGGGCTCTGGGGATTCCCGGGCGGATTCATCGAAGATGGCGAGTCGAACCGGTTGGCTCTGATCAGAGTACTTAAGGAGCAATTGGGCTTGAAGGTCGATATCATCAATCCATTGCCCCCTCTAGGCCACGCCTACACTCATTTCCGCGTCAATCTGCAGCCGTTCGCTTGCCGGGGGCGATTAAGTGGCCTGCGAGATCGGGGAGATATGCGCTGGGTAAAGGCTGAAGATCTCGATAGTGTTCCTATGGGCAGGCTGGATCGTATGTTGGCAAGAGTGGTGGAACGGACCCTGCATGATTAAAATGGGGGTCCAGATTATCGAGCGCGGCTCTTGAACCTAGGGGTGATACAATCCGCAGACACTTTCCGGAAGGCATGCCGATAAAAAAGCACCTACTTTCCCCGCTGATCCTCGGTAGCCTGCTCATCGCAGCTTGTGGCTCGATCGGGCAAGGGATCCAAGTGCCTCAAAGCCCCATGCTGGCGGCACTCGAGCGCAAGAGCGGCTTGATAGCCTATCTTGGACCCGATGGCAATGTCTACACGATCAACCAGGCCGGTGGGAAACTGAACATGATCACGGAAGATGCCCATGCCGCAGAAGGCGGCGTGCGGCGGTTTTACGATCATCCGACCTGGTCGTTGGAAGATAACAAGCTGGCATTCGTGGGTTTCGAGGTCCGGGAGGATGGCACCACCACCGCCAGCATATTCGCTACGGATAAGAAGGCCGAGGGATCGCGTGAGATTTACTCGAGCGATGCCCACGTTCCCTTTTATCTTTATTGGTCTCCGGACGGACAGTGGGTGAGCTTTTTGAGCTCGACACAGGGCACTTCCACCATGGCGATGCAAATAGCGCCGGCGGAAGGGGGCGAGAGCTCCGTCCTAGACACAGGAAGGCCCTATTACTGGGCATGGTCCCCTCGGAGCACGGAAGTGATGGCCCACGCCGGCGGCTCGGCGGCCATCAATCCAAGTGGCGCAAGGCTCTCTCTGTTGCAATTGGAGCCAGTCGTCCGTGAGACGGGTTTGGGGATCCGACCGACGAACTTCCAGGCGCCCGTCTACTCGCCGGACGGAGAATATGTATTGCTGGCGGGTGCAACAGGCAGCCAACAACATCTTATACTGACCGATTCCGAGGGTCGCTTGCAGAGCATTCTCGCAGACTATGAGGGGAGCATCGCTTTCGATTGGGCTCCCAAAGGCGGCTTTGCGGCGTATCTGACCGCGGATATCAACAGCCAGGCACGGGTTGGGGATTTGACCTTTCTGGATCTGCGAAAACCTGAGGAGCCGGAGCTGATAAGCACCGTGGCCGAAGATGTAATGGGTTTCTTCTGGGCGCCGGACGGCAAGAAGCTGGCGTTTTTCGTTCCGGTGATCCTCTCCGAGGCGGCGGAGGGTGAGGAACAGACCGCTGAAAACACTCGCTTCCTGCTTGAACTCCACATCGCTGAACCTAAATCCGGAGACACGGAGCGAATCGCGGCGTTCCAGCCCACCTCCACTTTTCTGGGTATCTTCCCCTTCTTTGATCAATACCAGCGCTCGGCGACCATCTGGTCCCCTGATAGCCGATACCTCGTGGTGTCGGCTGTGGCCAACGAGTCTATGCAAGGACTCTTCATTGTTCCGGCCTCGGGGGATTTCGAGCCCCGTTTCCTCACCGAAGGTCGCCTCGGTTTCTGGTCCTGGGACTGAGAAAGTAAATTAAAAAGGGAGGCCGCTGAAGGCCTCCCTTTTGATTCCCGCAGAGGGATCGTATTACTTCTTGCCTTTGCTCTTTCGGTTTGCGCGCTTCTTTTCCTCGTCGGACGACAGTGCCGCCTTAGCAGCTGGTTCCTCAACCTTCTTATCCGCAGGCATTTGCTCACGGCGCTGATAGGCGAGCCCACTCGGATTGACCCCCAACTGCTCGAGCACGCTCTCCATCTCCAATCCTTCGTCCACAGCGAGCTGGAGACTGTTCTTGCCCAGAATCTCCAGCAATTCCGTGTTCGAGAGTTCGTCCTTCTTCATAAGCGCCTCCATAAGGGCCTCCACTTCGTCGGCATGTTGGTACAGAGTGCGCTCTACCTGGTCCTCCAGATGTTTCCATACATTCTCCACCCGCTCGTCGGAGAAGCGAAGCTCCTTCACATCCGCGTACAGCTCAGAAACGGGCGGCCCAAAGAAGCCCAACATCGCAAGCTTTCGGAGCTGCATGCGGGCAGCCTGGAAATCGGAAGTCGCGCCGGTCCAAAATTCTCCCATGAAGAGCTTCACACAGATATGTCCGCCCAAAGCGACCATGATATCTGCCACGATACGCCTCAGCGGCTCACCATAGATCTCGACCGTATCAACCGGCAGCACGTAGCCCAGAATGCCCTTTGAACGACGAACGATGCTCACGCGCGAGATGCGCTTGTCGGGCATCATGTAGTGCTGCAGGATCGCATGACCCGCTTCATGATAGGCGATCTGGCGTTTCTGCAGCGGATCCATTTCCCTCACCGGGTTGGCCATCCCGACGATCTGTTCCTGGATAGACTGGTCGATATCCTCCTGGATCACGTGGTTGCGGCCCTGAAAGAGTGCATGGCGCACCGAATCCTTGGTGATGGCGGCCATGACCTGGGCCGGCGTCGTGCGAGGGGTATCCGCTACGATCGCTTCGATATCGACCTTCTTGGCATCGTGTCGGATCTTGGACAGGTAGCCCTCGATGATCGCTCGCCGACCGACTCGGTCGGGGCGATCGACTTGAATGACCTGATCGAATCTTCCGGGTCGTAGCAGCGCAGGGTCAAGGACATCCGGTCGGTTCGTAGAGCCCATAAACAGCACGTGCCAGTTGCGCAGAGGCGGGGGCTTTCCGCGCATGGCAGCGATCTTGGCTTTCCAGGTCTCGGCTCGACTCGGCTCGGCGATGCCGTCCATCTCATAGAGCAAGCGAGTCAAGGCGCCGTTCATCATCATGCCGCCCATCATTCCCCCCCCGCCCATCTGCTGTTGGCTGCCCTGGACGCCGGAGCGGCTCATGGCTACCGCATCGATTTCATCAATATAGGCGATGCAAGCTCCATATTCGCGGGCGAGCTTTCTGGCCTTGCGGACAAAGCTCATCATCTTAAGCGTGTCCATGCCCCAGAACATGCCCCTGAAGCCGGATCCCTCAACGGACATGAAAGCGATGCCCGCTTCGCCCGCCATGGCCTTGGCTAACATTGTCTTTCCGGTGCCGGGTTCTCCGGTGAGCATGAGTCCATTGATGTACTGGCCACCCATCTTGACGAAATCATCCCGATCTGCCAGCAAGCTGATCCACTGTTTGACCAACTCGACCAAATGGGGTTGACCCCAGTAATCATCGAAGGTGATCCCCTTCGGATCGCCGGGCTTAATGACGACTGTGCGCGTACGGGCCATAAACCAGAAAAGAGCGCCGAACTGGACCACCATAAAGACCACGGCAAAGGCCAATTGGCCTAAAACACGCAACCCGAGAAAAGCCAGGTTCATGACGGTGGGGTTCAACAGCGCCCACAGTGCCAAGAACAGCAGCAGCCCAAGCCACCAGAAGCGGCGGGCGATAGCGGCCGCCTTTACTAGGATGCGTCTGGCAAGCGCCTTTTCGCCAAGCTCCAAGTAATTCTCCTTCTCGCGCCTTCCGATGCGATCCAGAGGATCCTCACCTTTGATTGTCAGGGTTTTGTCATCGTTGCTCATAGTGGTCTCCTGTGGGCCCGGACTCGCATCATAGGATGAAAGAAAGCGTTGAGCCCCAATGCGGGGCTCGTCCCGAGCGAGTGCTTTAGAATAAGCGGATTTTCGACCCTAGCTAGAGTATTAATTATTGTAGCACTCGGCCTTTTCCGGCGTTCTCGGACTCTCCAAACTCTAATCTCCACCCTACCCCCGAAGCAGCAGGTCAATGGCGCCCAATAATACTGGATCAAATTCGGGCGTAACTTCATCCCAATCGGCTTGGATTAACAGATCTGGTGTCAGCCCAGTAATGCCCAGATCGCGGCCGTTCGAGGTTATGTAGGAGGAATCGGCGAATGTCAGTAACGAACCATCCGACAGCGTCTGCTGATGGAAACTCAATACGTTGCCACCTGTGAGCAATCCCACAAGGGGAGCCCGACCCGTGGCCTGCATTGCTCCCGCGAAGACTTCCGGCGCACCGCTGGTATCCGGACCCACCAGGATTGCCAAAGGAATCGTCTGTGAATTGGATATGTCGGCGCCCGGAATCACGAGTGGCTGCTGTCCCTCGCGCGTGGCGAAATGCCCCATGGGCCCATTTCCAAGCAGGGTTAACATCTCGGTCAGTGGCCAGCTGGAACTGGAGCCCGCGATCCGCAGGTCGAGCACCAAGCCCAGCGCTGGTTGCTCTTGTTGTTCAGAGACCTGCAACAGCCCAGCCACCCTCTCTACAAGGGTGTTATCGACCACAACCGGGACCAGCACATAAAGAATACCTTGAGGCAAGAGGTCGCCTTTGAGCGTATCGGAGGCAGTGACGCGATCGCGACGTACCATCACCTCCCTAGGATCCTCCGAAGGTGAGGCCACTTCAAGCAGCACTTCTGTACCTGCAGGGCCTCGGACTCTCTCAATAACCGAGAGACCCTCCTCTTCCGTGACCGGAAAGCCATCCACCTTATAGACGGCATCATGCGCACGCAAGCCGGCCTCCTCGGCGGGCGAACCGGCAATGACCGAGAGTAGGAGAATGCGCGGCTGAGGTTCGGCTCGAAGCGACACGAAGGCGCCAATGCCCTCGTAGAGCGTCCCCGACTGGAACTCGGCTTCCACGCGTTCGGCGCGTGTCATAAAGCTAGCGGTTCCATCCGGAAGGGCTGCGAGCATTTCTTCGATGGCGCTTGCAAATTGATCCTGGGTCATCCCTGCCTCGATGCGGTGGCGCACGAGCGCTACCTCCGATTCCCAATTCACTCCGCCAAAGCCGGCGTATATGAAATTCTCCTCAACGGCCTGTTGAATCTCTTCCAGCACAGACAGCTGAAGATCGCTGAGCTCATCCCGAGCTTGTCGCGGAAGTTCGGAAGAAGTCTCCGTAGCGGCCGTACCGCCGCAGGCGGCCAGCGGCAGAGCCACCATTAGGAGCCAAACGAATCTCATGCTTTCCTGTTATCGCTCTTTAATAGGTTAAGGATATTACAATCCGGGCAGACCTTACGCTCATTGTATTCCTGGCGCCAGGGTAGCTCAATGGGCCGTGGGGAGCAGGCGAGCTCCCCGAGGCTCGGGATCCAGTACGAACTTGCGCACGGGCAAGTCGTGAGAGCGGAAGGCACCGGCCATAGCCTCCGCGATGGCCTCGTGGCGATCGGGCGCAAACGCGATCAGGCTGGGGCCCGCTCCTGCCAGCGTCACTGCGGCCGCGCCGGCCTCCAACCCCGCAGAGTGGGCCTCAAAGTAGCCAGGGATTAGCGGCGTCCGATAAGGCTCATGAAGACGGTCTTCAGCCGCACGCGACAGGAGATCGAAATCCCCATGACGAAGCGCCTCTACCATTAGACCCATTCGTCCCAGATTGAGGGCCGCGTCATGCAAGGTCACTTCGCGAGGGAGTATGTCTCGCATGCCGGCAGTCGGCAACTCGATCTCTGGCGTAACGACCGCAAACCGCATCGGGGCGATCGGAATCTGCGCGGTCATCAGGCTGCCGGAGGATTGCCCCACGATGGTGAGTCCTCCGAAAATGGCTGCCGCGACGTTATCCGCGTGGCCCTCCACCTCCCAGGCGATCTCCAGTAGTTGCTCCCTTGTCATTTCGGTCTCCGCGATCGCTTCCGCTGCCATCAGACCGGCGACGGTGGCGGCCGCGGAAGAGCCCAGTCCGGATCCAAGCGGGATGCGGTTTGTCGATCGGATGCGCATACCCGGGGGAGGAGTTCCCGTAGTCCGGAAGAGGCGGTAGGCGGCCTTGACGATCATATTGGAAGCGTCGGTCGGCAACCGCCCTTCGCCCTCCCCTTCCACCTGAATATCGAGTTTCGCGTCGATGACTTCTACGACGAGTTCATTGTGGAGATCCAGCGCCAGCGCAAGCGTATCGAAGCCGGGACCTAGATTGGCCGCGCTAGCCGGGACTTGTACTCGCACAGATCTCACAGATTGAGAAGCTCTTCTAGATCTTGCAGCCTTGGCTGGATCAGGGTCGTCGGTCCTGCAGGTACGTGAGGGTCCTTGAGCCCGTGGCCGGTGCAGATACACACCACGCGTTGGCCGCTCAGGTCCAAGCGTCCGGCTTCGACTTCGCTCCGCAAGCCCGCCAGGCCAGCTGCAGAGGCGGGTTCGACCCACAGCCCCTGATGGGCCAGGTCACGCTGTGCATCCAAGATGGCATGGTCCGGCACGGCAATAATGCGCCCGCTCGATTCCTCCGCTGCGCGCAAAGCCTGCTCTCCACGTGCCGGGTTGCCGATCCGAATCGCGCTCGCAACGGTTTCAGGATGGTCGATAACGCGCCCCTCGACCAGGGAAGCAGATCCACTGGCTTGAACACCGAGCAAGCGGGGCAGATCGCCGCCCTGTAAATCCGCCAGTTGACGGAAGCCCATCCAATAGGCGCTGATATTTCCCGCGTTGCCCACAGGAAGCGCAACCCAGTCCGGAGCGGCCCCCAACGATTCAGAGATCTCGAAAGCAGCCGTCTTTTGGCCCTCGAGCCGGTACGGGTTCAGCGAATTTACCAGATTAATCGAGGTTCGCTCCGAAAGTCGGCGCGCCAGGCCCAGCGCCTCATCGTAGGATCCCTCTACTTCGACCACTTCCGCGCCGTGCGTATATGCAGCGGCCAGTTTTCCGCTCGCGACTTTGCCGTGCGGTAGCAGCACCACACAGCGCAGTCCAGCGCGGGCCGCGTAAGCCGCGGCGCTGGCCGCCGTATTACCGGTGCTGGCACAGATCACCGCACTGGCGCCGCGCGAAACGGCAGCCGTGATGGCAGTGGTCATTCCGCGATCCTTGAAGGATCCAGTGGGATTGGAGCCCTCGAATTTTATGTGAAGTTCAACTGCCCCTAGATCGGATGCAAGTCGGGGCATGGAGATCAGCGGGGTACTGCCCTCCGAAAGCGTGACGGGATCGACCCCATCCGGCAGATCGAGATAGGAGCGGAAGCGTTCGATGATTCCGGGCATGCGACGATTCTAGCATCGGCGGCACCGCTTCAAGGCCCCTCTCTGCTTCCTGCAGTAGAAACCGCCGCAGCGCTTAGGCGGCTGAAGCGCTCAAGCACCACGCGCTTGACAAACTGTGGAAGCGCTCACGCCTTCCCACCTGCCGAGGCTGAAGTCGCGGGAAATTAGCAGCCCAGGCAGAGCTGATCCCTACGCAGAAGCCGGGCTGGAAGCCCCCAATACTTCGTACTCTTTCTCCAACTGGCGCCTGAACTGCTGAGTGTATAGCCTGTAATAGTGCCCTCTGGCGTGCAGCAATTCCACGTGGCTGCCCATTTCAGTGATCTGCCCCTCCTGGATCACCAAGATGCGATCCGCGCGTTTGATGGTCGACAATCTGTGGGCGATGATGAAGCTGGTTCGATCGGTCATCATGGCCTCTATACCGCGCTGGATCAGCGATTCGGTTAGCGTATCCACCGAGCTGGTAGCCTCGTCCATGATAAAGATCTCGGGGTCCGCCAGAATAGCTCGCGCTAGGCTGATCAGCTGCTTCTGACCTACTGACAATAGAACACCCCCTTCTCCGACTTCGGTCTCATACCCCTCTTCCATTTCAATGATGAAATCGTGAGCGCCCGCGATCTTTGCTGCTTGTTCGACCCCGGCATCGTCTGCCTCCAGGTAGCCGTAGCGGATGTTGTCCAGGACCGTGCCGGAGAAAAGATGAGGGGTTTGCAGAACCATTCCGAGGCGGGAGTGGATGGCATCCAGTGAAAAGCCGGTGTAGTCCTGTCCCCCGATGCGGATCTCGCCGCCCGTTGGCTCGTAGAAGCGCGCCAGCAAATTGACGATGGTGCTCTTCCCGCCGCCCGTCGGTCCTACCAAGGCGATGGTCTCGCCGCGCGAAACGTGGAGCGAGAAATCACGCAGCACGGGGCTGTCGGCATCGTAGTGGAAATCTACGTGGTCAAACTCAATATCCCCCAGGATGCTGCCAGGATCGAACGCCTCTGGCCGATCAGAGATTTCTGGGACAGAATCCATCAGCGAAAAGACGCGCTCACCGGAGGCTAGGGCACGCTGCATCTCAGCGTAGACTCTGGCCATCTCCTGAACCGGCCAGAGCATAAACACGATATAGGAAACGAAGGCTTGGATGCCGCCGATGGTCATGGCCCCCGTCAGCACTTCCAGGCCGCCGAACCACACCACGGCACCGATTGCGAAGGAGCTGACCAGTTGAACGATCGGCAGGAAGAGCGCTGAGAGCCACGCCGCGCGATAACCGGCCCGGTACATATCGCGGGTCAGGCCTCCAAATTCACGCAGATTCTGCTCTTCCCGACCGAGTGCCTTCGTGACCCGGACGCCGGTGACGCTCTCGTTGAAGGCACCCGTGATCTTGGAGTTGATCTTACGCACCCGTCGGAATTCGCCCAGGATTCGCCTGCGAAACTCAAGCGCCGAAATGACGATAACAGGCACGAAGGCGAACACAATCAACGCCAACTGCCAGTTGATGATCACCATGAATATCATGGCGGTGAGGATGTTCAGGATGCCCCATGTGACGTCCAAAAGGCCCCAGGTCACCAATTCCGCCACCCGGTCGGTGTCGGAGGTCACCCGCGAGATGATCCATCCAATCGGAGTGCGGTCGTAGTAGGAGAGCGAGAGCTTCTGCAGGTGGTTGAACAAGCTGCGACGCATGTCGTAACGGATGCGCTCGCCAAGCACCCCTGCCAGGTAGATGAACCCAAAGACACCGGCCGCCGATACGAAGATCAGGCCCGCGTAGAGCGCCAGCCATTGCTTCAAGGCCTCACGGTCATTGACCAAGATGGCCTCGTCGATCATCTTTGCCGTGATGAAGGTTAAGATCGAATCCACGGTTGAGACCAGCGCGATGGTTAGCAGGAATCCCACCACCCAGCGCCAATGGGGGCGGACTTGTGCCAGGATGCGCCACAGGGTCTGCCCCGAAAAGCTGGTGGTGAATTCCTCTTCTTCGAATCCGAAGTCATACACTGGCGATTTCTTTCTCTAGTTCGACTTCGATGCGGGTCTGCGCATCGTGGATCTGCTCGTAGAGGCCTCCCTCTTTCAGCAGCTCTTCGTGGGTGCCGCGTTGGACGATGCGCCCTCCATCCAGAACCACGATCAGATCCGCACTCATTAGACTCTGTATTCGATGGGCGATGACGAAGCTGGTACGACTCTGCATGAGCCGCTCCAAGGCCGCCCGGATCAAGGCCTCCGTCTCCGGGTCAACGGAAGAAGTGGAATCGTCCAGAATCAGGATCCGCGGGTTGGCCAGAATCGTGCGCGCGATCGCGATGCGCTGCTTTTGCCCACCCGATAGAGTGACGCCTCGCTCACCAACCAGTGTGTCATAGCCTTCGGGGAAGGTGAGGATTACGTCGTGAATGGCAGCTGCGCGGGCGGCGGCTTCGATCTCGTCTTGGCTTGCCTCTCGATTGACACCGTAAGCGATGTTTTCGCGAATGGTTCGCGAGAACAAGAACGGCTCCTGTTCCACGATGCCGATATGTCGGCGCAGGTAGCTACGGGGGTAGGTGTTCAGCTCCACACCATCCAGCTTCAAGCTGCCGCCTGTGTATTCGTAGAACCTGGGCAACAGGTTCACCAGGCTCGACTTTCCGGATCCGGTCGGTCCAAGCAGCGCGATTACTTGTCCGGGCTGCACGAGCAAATCAATCTCCTTCAGCACCGAGCTCCCGGCCTCATACCCAAACTCGATCGCCTCAAAAACCAGTTCTCCCGCGGGAGCACCGGTTGGGGCGGTCTCGCCGGCGTCGAGCGGCTCTTCCTGCTCCTGGATGATCTTCGCTACTCGACCGTACGAAACCAACGCGGTCGACATTTGAACTACCAATCGCCCCAGATTGCGAATCGGCCAGATGATCCAAATGATTATCCCCACGTACGCTACATAGGTACCAATGGTGATGATTCCATCCATCACCATCAGAGCGCCAATCGTTAGGCCAAAAAGCAGCTGAAAGCTGGAGAGGATGTCGGACACCGGCCAATAAACAGAGTGCAGCCGGAGCACGCGCCGCCCGCGCGTGAACTTCTCCCAATTCTCTACATCGAACTTCGACCGCTCATGCTCCTGCCGGGCGAAGGCCTTAACTACCCGCACTCCTGACAGGTTTTCCTGAAGCCGAGTGGATAGCGTGGCATCCTGTTCCTGGTAGGCCTCGTAGGCGTCGGATATTCTGCGGAAAAAGAAGAAGGACATGACGACGGTGATTGGAACGACGAGCACCGAGAGCAGCGCCAGCCTAGCCTCCAAGAAGATCAGCACTGTTAGATTGACGACAAACAGCAGCACGATACGGCCGGCGCCAATAGCCTGGTCGGAGAAGAAGCGGCGGATAGCGTCCACGTCGGACGTGGAGCGCTGAACCAATTCGCCCGTGCGAGCCTTGTCGTGATAGCGGAAAGGCAAACGCTGGAGGTGGTCGAACAAATACTCCCTAGTGCGTTTCGCAATCCCTTCTGCAGTCTTGGCTGCCAGGCGACCACTGAGGTAGGTAGCGCCGCCCTGGATGAGGGCCAGACCCAGGAAGGCCAAAGCCACCCACGGAAGCAGGCGAATAGCATTCTCAGCGACCAGGATCTCATCCACGTATTTGCCAAGCAAAAGGTAGGTGCCAGCGCGCGCCAGAGCCGCTACCCCGATACTCGAGGTGGCCACGAGGAAGATCAGCCGGTAGCCGCGCATCAGTCGCCAAAGTCCGACGATGCGGCGCTCGGCCAGTGTTTCCTGTAGGTCCATGTCAGATACTTGATCCGTCATATGTTTAGCGCGGACGCGCGGCAAGAATATCTCGGAGCCGTTGGCGCCCGAGGATTTTGGTCCACCGCGCAAACTCTCGCGGTGGATTCTTGACTAGCTAATGAATCCTTTGGGTGGGTAGGAGGACCGGGGTCTTCCGGCGAGAGGAAAAGCGCGCGTGATGTGCTTCAGAGGAACATTGTGTTGGGCCATTCTACCACTGCGCCACGGAAACGCTGCTTATCAGCCTCTGTCCGAGAGCACCAGTGCCACGGCACCCATCAGACCCACGTCAGCACCGAGTGCTGCCGGCAGGATCTCGACCTCACGGTAAATGGGCGACATAACTTGCTGGTCGACGGTCTCTCGAATGGGTTCAAAAAGCAGATCACCCGCCAGGCTCACCCCGCCGCCAATAAGCACGCGCTTTGGCTCGAGGATATGGATCAAATTGACAAGCCCGAGGCCGATATAAAAGCCGGCCTGCGCAAAAAGCTCCTGAGCGAGTTTATCTCCGGCTCTGGCAGCTTCCGCGATCGATTTGCTCGTGATCTCCTCCCCGTAATCGGAGATGATCGAGCTTGTGCCAGCTTCCAGACGCTCTTTGGCATTGCGGGCGATGGAGGGGCCGGAGGCCAGAGCCTCTAGATGCCCAGGCTGACCGCATCCGCAAATCGGACCCCCAGCAACCAGAGTCTGGTGCCCAACCTCGGCCGCGTATCCTCGAGCCCCAAGCAGCAGGCTGCCTCCGCTGATGATTCCGCCGCCGATGCCGGTGCTGATCGTCATATAGACCATATCATCCACCCCCTGGCCCGCACCAAACCGATGTTCTCCGAGTGCGGCCAAATTAGCGTCGTTGCCGGCAAAGGCCGGCCGCTTGAAGCGGTCGAAGATGCGTTCAGTGAGCGAGAAGTCTCCCCAGTCGGGGAGATTTGGAGGATTATATATTCGGCCGTCCGCATCGATTGGCCCGGGAGCTCCGATGCCGATCCCCAACACCTCATCGAGTTCAACCTCTCGCAGGATCTCCTCGATGATGGTGTTGACGCGCTCCATCACCGCCTCACCGCCCGACTTCGCCTCCGTGGGCAGCTGAGACCGCGCGACTTTCTCGCCACCGAGATCGGTGCGAACGGCCCGGATGAGCGTGCCGCCCAGATCCACTCCGATTACCCATCGATGCATTTGGCGCTCCTTGTTCCCGAGCATCTACATGTAGGTTTCCCTATCGATGCGGGAAGCCTAAAGAATTTGCCCATCCTATCAATCCCTCACACGGTCTGCAATGGCGGTTTCAAGGTTCCGTACTGCGAACCCTTTTTCCTGCCGTTAATCTCTGCTAAACATATCCCTAATCTCATTGAGCTATAACACCTAATGTCTGTGGGTTGCGGCAGTAAGATGGCGCGGCCCCGCCGCATCATACAAGTGGGCGGGTACCAAGGTCCTCTTGGCCCCAGACCTGCAAAGATAAAAGGTAAATTGGAGAAATGGATCCAATCAACGTAACCATAGGACTGGCCGTTCTAGCCGGTCTCGCTTCCTTCTTATCGCCCTGCGTGCTTGCCCTGGTTCCCGCGTACGTCGGCTATCTGGGCGGCCGGAGCGTGACGCCGCAGGGAATTGTGGTCGATAACCGATGGATCACCTTTTCGCATGGTGTGGCATTCGTGGTGGGTTTCAGTATTGTTTTCGTCCTGTTGGGCGCCGCCGCATCGGTAATTGGTGCCCTGCTATTTGACGCTCGAATCTGGCTTTCCCGTATTGGCGGGATCGTGGTCATTATCTTTGGGTTGCACACGATCGGGATCATCAATATACCCTTCCTGGATTACGACACTCGGCGCGTTTACCAGCCTAACTCCGGCACGGGCTACGCTTCGTCGGCCATGATGGGAGTGTTTTTCTCTGCTGGATGGGCTCCCTGCGTGGGGCCGGTATTGGGCGCAGTTTTGACCCTCTCGCTGACCAGCTCGGCTTTGGGCCAGGGCGTGGTTCTGCTGACCGCCTATTCTATTGGCCTGGCGATTCCCTTCCTGATCGCCGCACTTGGGATCGGGAGGGTGGCAGAACTCATGCGCGACCATAGCCGAGCCGTGCGTCTTATATCAAAGGTTACCGGCGTGATCCTGATCATCGTGGGTGTCATGCTGCTCACCGGCACGCTCGAAGCGCTGGCACGCTTCGGTTTTTTCGTGGACTTTGGGCTCTAGAGGTTCATAACGGTGGAACAGAATCGCTCAAACATAGGTCGCAGCTTCCTCATCGTCGTCGTGGGCATCGCGGCTCTGGCAGGAGTCGCCTTTATCGCGACGCTCCCCTCCGCTCCCGCTGCCTCGGCACCGGCTAGCTCGGTAGACCCCTCCACTCTGAAAGTCGCGCCGACTCAAGGATCTCTGGCGCCGGACTTCAGTCTCTTCAATCTGGAAGGGGAACAGATCACGCTGAGTGAACTGCGCGGGCATCCAGTGATGATCAATCTTTGGGCTACCTGGTGTGCCCCTTGCCGCATTGAGATGCCGCATATTCAGGACCGCTTCGAGCGCTACGCAAATGAAGGATTTATAGTGCTCGCGGTGGACTTCGACGAGCCAGCGGGGCTGGTCGAAGAGTTTCGGGATGAGTTGGGGCTGACCTTCGATGTGCTGCTCGACCCGGGCGCCGAGGTTCAGGAGCTATATCGCAACCGAAGTTACCCAAGCACCTTCTTCGTGGATGAGAATGGCGTGATCCAGGTTCAGCACATTGGCCTGATGACGGAAGGGCAGCTCGATGAAAACTTGGCCGCTATCGGCCTCGAGAGCTAGTTCGACGTCACCCCCATTCTTAAGCAGCAACTAAGGGCTATCCCCGAGGGGATAGCCCTAATCGATTCAGGTGGGCCCTTCATTCGAGCCGCGCCGAGTGGGCCAACCTGAGTTTGGTCGATCTTGGATCACTTGAGGCTGCGCTTAAGCGCCACGCGCGCGGCATGGTAGCCGCACATACCGTGAACGCCTCCGCCGGGCGGCGTAGCGGAGGAACAAAGATACAGGTTCCTTGCCGGAGTGGTATATGGGGAAAGCCTTGGCAGCGGCCGAGTGAATATCTGCCGAATGTCCTGAACGCCGGCGTTGATGTCGCCCCCGACGTAATTCGCGTTGTAGCCCTCCATCTCGAGCGCGGTGCGGGTGTGGCGTTCCAGAATCCGATCCCGGAAGCCAGGCGCGAAGCGCTCGATCTGGGCCTCGATCCGGTCGGTCATGTCTTCGCTCGAGCCGTTAGGCACGTGGCAGTAGCCCCAGGCGGTGTGTTTTCCTTCCGGTGCGCGGCTGGGATCAAACAGCGATTGCTGAGCCAGGATGATGAACGGCCATTCTGGGTGCTCGCCCTGACCGACGGTCGCTTCGGCCTCGGTGATCTCCTCCAACGTCCCACCCACGTGCACCGTCCCGGCCTGCAGGCACTCCGCCGCAGCCCAAGGAATGGGGCCATCAAGGGCCCAATCCATCTTGAATACCCCCGGCCCATACCGATAGCGTCCCAATCGCCGACGATAGCCTGAGGGAAGTTGGTCTCCAGCGATCTCTGACAGTTGATTAGGCGCCGTGTTGAGGAGCACCGCTTTCGCCGCGGGCAGCTCTTCAAGTGATTCGATCCGTCGACCGGTAACAATTTCCACCCCTAGTGAATCCAGATGATCAGCGAGCGCTGCTGGGATGGCCTGGGATCCTCCGGCCGCCATCGGCCATCCGACGGCGTGCGCCAAGGAGCCAAGCATGAGCCCGAAGGCAGCGGTCAGTGGGGACTCCAGCGGCATCATCGAGTGGCCCCCAAGGCCCGCGAACAGGGCTCTGGCATGTTCGCCCTGAAAACGCGCTTTCGCTAAGCTTCGCGCCGATCGAATGGCGAGCAGGCCGAAACGAGCCATCAAGAACGGACGCTTGGGCGGGCGAAGCGGTCCGAGAATCTCATTCAGAAGTGCCTGCCAGTTCCCCACGAACGGGGCCATCAGGCGCTGGTAGGCCGGACCATCGCGCCCCATCCCCTCCACCGTGGTCTGCATGTCGCGCCAAAGAAGCACAGCAGTGCCATCATGCAACGGATGAGCCAGCGCGGCGCTCGGCTGAATCCATCTCAGGCCGTGCCTGTCAAGCGGCAGAGCGCGGAAGAAAGGGGAAGCGAGCCCCAATGGATGGATGGCAGAACATACGTCGTGCTTGTATCCGGGGAGGGTGAGCTCGGCAGTGCGAGTGCCGCCGCCGATCGTGTCAGCTGCCTCGAAGATGACGGCGGACCGGCCCTGCTGCGCAATGGTGACAGCAGCTGCCAATCCGTTTGGGCCTGCGCCGACGATTACGGCGTCGTATTGGGTTCTCTGCATCGGCGGACCTGCTGCTTGCAAGGGGCTATTCGGCCGATCCTCGCTTGAAAATTCGTCGCGTGATCCGGTCCGGAGCATCCAGCGTACTCCGGACAGCGGCGTTCTGCCACATCAGGCCGAATCCTTGAACCGGACCGACCACCTGACGGCCCTCAACATTGAGTTTCACTGCGCCAGGGGGAACGTGGGTTCGCTTTAACTTGGAGACGAGCGTGGCCCGATAGGCTCCGTCCCGCCAACCCGTTTGCTCCTCTTCCGTCTTGTTCAGGCTTCGCTCCATCTGAATTCTGGCTTGAGCCTCGAACCTGGGCCCTACTTGCCCGGCCTCCACTGGATGAGCGCCCTTGCAATCCATGTGGCCCGCTCGGCGCTGTAGAGCTCCGTGGCCTCTGTCACGGCGATGTCCAAGACCCTGCCCTTCTCCGGGTAGAGTGAGTCTTCTAGTGAATCCCCATACCCAATTCTGTGGTGATAGGGATCGACGGTAGAGACCATGGCGGCCTCCGTCCAGCAGCCTCACAGTTCCTCGATGGTTCGGATCTCGAGTCCGGTGATCTCTTTTAGTCTTCGATACGGATTCAGGACGTGCACCTTATAGTCACCTCGGATGGCCTGCTTGGTGATCCTGGGAACCGGAACCTCCACCGCCTCGTCCAGCCAGGTTGCGATCGTTAACATGCGCATGGTGAATTTCAGCGCCTCAAAATACTCGAAATTCTCGACCGGTGAGCCGGCGGCACGCTCGTAGGCCTCCAGCATAGCAGACCGGTGCTCATGTCCCGCCAAGACACCGATCAGCAGAACCGACCAGGCCAGGTCCATTCGATAATCGCTGATTTCCGCGAAGGACCAATCGATGATTACCAACTCATCCTCTTTGATCAGGATATTTTGAGGGTGGTAGTCGTTGTGAATCAGCGCAGGCGCGGTGGCGGCCCCGAGCGCCTCCCGCTCATGTAGCCAGTTCTTAGTGGGCCCAAAGCCTGTCAGCCCGTATCGATCGATGGTCCGATCCATCTCGCCGAGAAGGCTCCCAATAAAAACCAAGGGCTCATCTGACTGCGGAAGTGGCCCCTCCGGTTCCGTTATAAGCTCCTCCCACGGGATGGCGTGGATACGCGCCAATACCTGCATCATTGGATCCAGCCATTGCGAAACCCCTTCTGTCCTAATCCTCACATCTAAGGTACCGCCTTGAATGTGCTCCATGACGATAAAGGGATGTTCCAGGATCGACAGATCTGTCACGAGCGCGTCCACTCGCGGTGTGGGAATCCCGAAGGGAGTCACGCCCGTCATCAAAGAGAATTCCTTACGGGCTTTCTCAAGAGCATCGGATCCCTTGTATAGCCTCAGCACCAGCCCCAGAGGAGACGGTTTTCCACTCCGCGTCCCGGTAAGCCTCAAGCGATAGAGATCGGTTTCCCAGCCCTCGCCGAACTCGCTCAACTCGAGCACCTGCAGGGCCTCGAGTTCTGGGTATTGCCGACCCAGGAACTCTGCCAGTCTTTCCTGGGCGGCATCACCCGGCCCGGTAGGGGTGATTTCGATTGTCACAGTACGAAGAGGGTGGCGGGGTGCGGGATCATCAAGGTCTCAGCCTTACTTAGCGAGAGATAGTAATCAACGAATTCGCGCCGCCTGGTAGAGGATAATTCCCGGCAATCTGCCTGGGTGAGAAAGCTGAGCAGCCGGATCAACTCCGGATCGTCATCCTGGCCGGCGAGCAGAGTCACGTCACATTCGGCGTCGATAGTGGTGGTCGAATGGTCAATGTCAGTTAGGGTGAGCAGCTGCTCGAGGTCGTCCGAGAAGCAGGGTGCGAAGACTTCCTCGTAGAACTTGTTAATTCCTCCACGATTGGGGCTGAAGATCAGAACGTTTCCGGCTTCGGCGAGCAGCTCTCGAGATTTCTGGATCCAGCTCAACCGGTCCCCATCCAGGTATTCGAAGGTGTGATTGAAGAGCACGATCTCAAATCGACGATCTGTCCGGTAATCCTGGAAGGATCGGTTCACGACTTCGAAGTCGAACGAAGCACCGAATTCTCCATGGAGCTTAGCCCGCAGGACCCGGCACGCGTGCTCGTTGACATCGACGCCCACGAAGCGCTTAATCTCGCCCTCCAGCATCTGCAGCATGGGAATTTCGAACAGTCCTGCCCCGGAACCTACGCTCAGGATGCTTAAATCCGATCGACCCTTAGCAATCGGGCTCATCTCAGCAAGCATGTGCTCCGCCTGGTTGGTGGAGCGACGAAAGACCTCGTTACACTCCACATAGTACTCACCACTAAGGGGGATCATGACCGGGAAATGCTAATGAAGTTAACGAATTGAGGGATCCGATACAGCCCTCCGCTCTCGAAGCGGGGCAATAGATCACCGAAAACTCGTTCCGTATCGACGGACTCATCGAGAACGCACTTACGTAGATAGTTTTCCATAAGATCAGGCCGACCCCCAGGGAGCTCGTGATCGAAGCTTAATTCAAGCACGTCGTACTCGGCGGAGAGGGATTCAAGTATGCGTTGAGTGTCCTCAAATTCCATAAATCTTGGAACCTCAGTTGAGACCCGCTCACGATACACGCGATGAAGAGCCTGGTAGGCCGAATCGGCGGTTAGTTGATAAATGAACAAGTGGCCGCCCGGTGACAGCAGCCGGAGTAGGTGCTCAATTACGTCTG
>JAPUGV010000209.1 GCA_027298025.1 Chloroflexota bacterium
TATCGGGTAGCTGGCAAGCTTCCACATCTCCTGCTCAGTCATCGTTCTGCACCTGATGGAGCTCTATTGGACCTGTTCCCAATAGCAACCGGACGTGGGCAGCTAGATAGGTGTTGAGAATACTCCTTCTCCCTTCTTATAGGATATTTTTGAACGACCTCGCCTCTTCAAAAATTTCGTACACGTCACCCTTCGCTCTCTGAACCTGCTCATTTCTCGAGAGTCCTCCAACTCTCCGCTGAAACACTTATCCAACCGATTGAGAACACTCTCCCTCCCGTCTTGCAGGAAGGCCATAAGAGTATCGACTACCTGCAAGACGGGACCTAGGGTGGACTCGTCTCCCGCTTCCTCTACGGTATAATTTCGCGCGCCGCTTGGATCGGGCCACGACCGAGACGGTAGGACAACCAAAAAAGCGCGGCTGTCCCGCCCCGGGCCTGGGCGGGTTTTTGTTTCTGCTGAGCGTCTCACTCGAAGGAGGAGATAGCCATGTCAAGTGCAGCACCCCCCGCGGAACGCAAGAAAGTAACTACGAACACATTCCGCCTGAAGGCGGCGCGTGGTGAGATTCTCACCATGCTGACGGCCTACGACTATGCCGTGGCATCGGCTGTTGATCGAGCCGGGATCGATTCCATCCTTGTCGGGGATTCGCTCGGCATGGTTGTGCTCGGGTATGACAATACGTTGCCGGTGACCATGGAGGACATGCTACATCACTGCAAGCCGGTGGCGCGCGGGGCCAAATATGCGCTGCTTATCGGCGACATGCCGTTTATGTCCTATCAGGCCTCGGTGGAAGATGCGGTACGCAACGCGGGGCGCTTCCTGAAAGAAGGCGGCATGGATGCCGTCAAGTTGGAGGGGGGTCGGGAACGAACCGACGCGATTCGGGCCATCGTGGGGTCCGGGATCCCGGTGCAGGGTCACCTTGGCCTGACTCCCCAATCGGTACACCAACTAGGAGGATTCGGCCCTCAGGCAAAGACCTCCGATGCCGCAATTCGTTTGCTCGAAGACGCACAGCTCCTTGAAGAGGCCGGATGCTTTTCGCTCGTCCTCGAAAGTATCCCCGCTCGGCTCGGAGAATTGGTGTCGAAGCGGTTGGAGATCCCGACCATCGGGATTGGCGCAGGGCCGGGTTGTGATGGGCAGGTGCTGGTTACCTACGACATTCTGGGTTTGTTTGATCGATTTACACCTCGCTTTGTAAAGAAATATGCCGACTTCCACGGTGAGATGGCACGGGCCATCTCGGCCTATAGGGAGGAGGTCGAATCCGGGATGTTCCCGGCTCAAGAACATACCGTCGAAATGCCGGACGAGGACTGGGGACGCCTGGAGGAGTGGTTGAACGGTAGAGAGCACTAGCGAGCAACAATCGCTGTGAGCAACAAGCCTTCGATCCTTATCGTAGGAACGGGAGCTATGGCCGGCCTCTTTGGAGGCCGGCTAGCTTCGCATGCAGAAGTGACGCTCCTCGGTAGGTGGAAGGAGGGGCTTGAAGCACTACGAACAAGTGGAATTCGACTTCAAGAGAACGGCGAGACCCTAACCGCAAACGTGAAAGTGACGGATGATCCGTCGGAATGTAAAGGTGCGCTGAGCGCTCTCGTGCTAGTCAAGTCCTGGCAATCGGAAGACGCCGGGAACACGCTTGCTGAATGCCTGGCACCCGAGGGAGTGGCACTTACGCTACAGAACGGACTCGGCAATATCGACGTGTTAAAGGCTGCCATCGGCGCCGAGCGCGCGGCGCAGGGAGTCACCATGTCTGGCGCTACGCTGCTGGGTCCTGGCATGGTCCGGGCAGGAGGAGCAGGACCGACTTATGTGGCGCCGCACCCACGCCTGGAACCGTTGGTCGATCTGTTAGAGACGGCTGGTTTCGAAGTCCAGGCCGCTGCTAATCTGGCAAGCCTAGTGTGGGGCAAGCTGGCCGTGAATGCCGGAATCAATGCGCTTGCGGCACTGTTGGAAGTTCGGAACGGGGAGCTACTGGAACGCCCCCATGCCCGGCGACTTATGAACGAGGCCGCTATGGAAACAGCTCGAGTGGCTCAAGCGCAAGACATCCAGCTCCCATATGATGATCCGGCCCATGAAGTGGAGGGAGTCGCCACGCGAACCGCCAATAACGAATCTTCCATGCTCCAGGATATTCGCAGGGGCGCTCCGACCGAAGTGGACTCCATCAATGGAGCCGTGGTGCGGGAAGGAGAGCGCCACGGCGTACCGACCCCGGTCAACTGGTCGCTGTGGAACCTGGTGCGCGCCAAGGTTGGTGGGCCCATGGCTGAGCGAAGATGAAGGTGGTGGTGGGTTTGGCTGAGCTGCGTCTGGCAAGGGAATCCCTGGCCAACCCCATGGGTCTGATAACCACCATGGGTTTCCTTCACGAAGGCCACCTCTCCCTGGTACGGCGCGCGGTGCAGGAGTGTGTGAGCGTCGGAGTGAGTATTTTCATCAACCCTGCCCAATTCGGGCCGACAGAGGATCTAGATAACTATCCGGTGGATCTTGAACGGGACCTGGATCTGCTTAAAGCGGAACAAGTCGATTTGGTGTGGACCCCGACAGAGGCTGCGATGTACGGCGCTGGATATCAGACCTGGGTGGAGGTGGAAGAGCTGACTCGTTATCTGGAGGGGGAGATCCGGGAGGAGCACTTTAGAGGTGTGGCAACCGTGGTGACCAAGATGTTTAACAGTTTCCAGCCCAATCGGGCCTATTTTGGTCAGAAGGATGCCCAGCAAGCAATCGTGATCCGTCGCATGGTGCAGGATCTCAATTTTCCAATTGAGGTGATTGTGTGCCCCACGCTTCGTGAAGCGGACGGTTTGGCGATGGCGAGCCGAAATTCCTACCTTAATCCGGACGAGCGGCGGGCGGCGACAGTGATTTACCGTGCACTATCGGCTGCAAACGAACTATTCAATACCGGGGAGCGAGAAGCGGACGGACTGAGGGCAGAGATGGTGACCCTCCTGAGGACCGAACCGCTCGCCCGCGCGGAGTACGCCTCGGTGGCAGACCCCGAAACGCTCGAGGAGCTGCATGGGCCGCTCGAGCGAGCTTTATTATCCATGGCCGTGTTCATAGGCGAGACCCGTCTCATCGACAACATGACGGTGGGAGAAGAGCGAGGTTCTTATGCTGTTGATGATTGACATCGGAAATACGAATATCACGCTGGGTCTTTACGATGGGGACGAGCGCGTGAACGCCTGGCGGCTTGCCACCGTTCATGATCGCATGCCGGATGAATATGGGCTCCAAATGCTGGGGTTGCTGGATCACGCCGGTTGTTCCGCAGAGCAGATCGAGGGCCTCGCGCTAGCCTCCGTCGTGCCACCGCTGACAGGGACCTTCATTCAGGCCGCGGTGGGCTACCTGGGCACCGAGCCGCTTGTGATCGACGCCGGCGTGAAAACCGGCCTCAGCATCCGCTACGAGGATCCGAAAAATGCCCTCGGTGCAGATAGAGTGGCAGATGCCGTCGCGGTTCGGCACTATTACGGCACGCCCGCCTGCGTGGTCGACTTTGGAACGGCCACGACCTTCGATGCCATCTCGGCGGAAGGAGAGTACCTGGGCGGCGCGATCGCGCCCGGCATTAATCTGGCCGCAGAATCGCTC
>JAPUGV010000021.1 GCA_027298025.1 Chloroflexota bacterium
GAGGGGCGAACTCGGCGGGTCAGGGAGCGATGTTCTTTTCCCGCTTTGCCAGCCAGGTGACCATTCTTGTACGGGGCAGCTCCATGAGTGGCACGATGTCTCGGTACCTGGTGGACCAGATCGACGAGACCAAAAACATCAGGGTCCGAACACGCACAACGGTACAAGAGGTGAGCGGCGAGGAGAAGCTCGAAACGATCACGATAAAGAACCGTGACACGGGCGACATTAATACCGTCCCCGCTGCAGCCCTCTTCATCTTTATTGGCGCCGCGCCGCACACGAATTTGGTCGATGGGGTGGTCGAACGCAATCGCGCGGGTTTCATTCTGACCGGGCCGGACCTGCATAAAGGTAATGGCGGCCGCCATCTATGGCCGCTCAAGCGTGACCCGTTCCTGCTAGAAACCAGCGTTCCCGGGATATTTGCTGCAGGTGACGTGCGCCAAGGCGCAATACGGCGGGTAGCCACCGCCGTTGGTGAGGGTGCCATCGCGATCAGCTTTGTTCACCAATATCTAAAGACGGTCTGATGTATGACTTCCTGCGCACGGTAGATCTGTTCGCCGAGCTGTCGGATTCGGACCTGCGCAGCCTCTGCCAGGATCTGCTGGAAGTGCGGTTGGCCAAGGGAGAGGAATTGTTTGCCGAAGGCGACCCGGGAGACAAGGCTTACATCATCCGGGAGGGAAAACTGGAAATCCTGACCACTTCCGGCGGGCGGGAAGTGCTGATTGCGGTTCGACAAGTGAGAGATCTCATCGGGGAGATGGCGCTCCTTGAAGAGGCGCCTCGCAGCGCGACCGTCCGCGCTCACGTAGACAGCCTGGTTCTCTCTATTGAGAAAGAGCACTTTGACGCTCTTATTGACCGAAGCCCGTCGGCTTTGAAAGGCATGCTCCGCACGGTATTGGCTCGCCTGCGAGAGACCCAGGACGCGCTCTATGAGAGCCAACGCATGGCGATTCTTGGCACGTTTACGGCAGAAACGGTTCACGATCTCAACAACCCTTCCGCTGCTATCCAGCGGGCTACCGAGCAATTGGGACCAGAATTAAACGCTCAAATAGAAGCGCGGACCGATCTGGAGAAGCTCGGGCTTTCTCAAGAGCAGATGGAAATTTTGTTTTCGGAGCGCGCCAAGGGTGCGGAGCACGCATCGGATCCCCCTGAGCTCGACTCCCTTGCGCGCAGCGACCGCGAAGCCGAACTCGAGGACTGGCTAGAGGCGCGGGGTGTCGATGATGCTTGGAAAATTGCGCCAACGCTTGTCGACCGAGGTTTTGAGGAAACGGACTTGACCTTGCTCGGCGATCACTTCGAAGAGAACCAGCTGCCGGATGTCCTGCAATACTTATCCGGCGACTTTACCGTCCAGCATTTGCTGGCCGAGATCCGGAGCGCAGCCACCAGCATCTCCAATATCGTCGAAGCTTATAAGGCCTATGTGTACCTGGATCAAGCCCCCGTGCAAGACGTGGATATCCATAAGGGGCTGGACGGCACGCTGCTTCTCCTGGGAGGAAAACTTAAGGAGGGTATCAGTGTGCGAAAGGAATATGCTCCGGATCTGCCAAAGATCATGGCGTATGGCAGCGAACTCAATCAGGTCTGGACGAACCTGATTAAGAACGCCGCGGATGCAATTGATGGCAAAGGGGAAATCGTCCTACGCACTCGCTCCGATAATGGATGGGTAGTGGTTGAGATTCAAGATAACGGGCCCGGCATACCTCCAGAACTGCAGGAGAGGATCTTCGAAACGGGTTTTACAACGAAATCGCGAGACAAGGGCTCCGGATTGGGCCTCGGCAGCAGCCGCAAGATTGTCGAAGAGCGACATCGAGGAGAGATCAGCCTCACCTCGGAGCCCGGGAACACTCGCTTTGAGGTCCGGCTGCCGCTAAATTTTGAGACACTCTGAGGATTAATCCTTGGCCTTACAAACCGAAGCACCGGACAAGAAAACGATCCTGCAACAAGTCAAGGTCATTGCAGTAGTTGGGTTATCGCGGCGGGAAAGCCGCGCAGGATACTACGTGCCGGCCTACATGCATGCGGCAGGGTACCGCATCATCCCGGTCAACCCTTATCTTGACGAGGCCTTTGGCGAGAAGGCTTATCCTGACCTTCTCTCAATCCCTGAGCCGGTCGATATGGTCGTAATATTCCGGCGAAGCGAAAACGTGCCGCCTGTCGTGGATGAGGCCATTGAGATCGGGGCTAAGGTGGTCTGGATGCAGCTCGGCATCGTCAACGAAGAGGCCGCTGCCAAGGCGCGCGCGGCAGGCCTCCAGGTGATCATGAACTCATGCGTCATGATCGACCATCAGCGCCTGCTTGGGGGTTTCTGACCTATTGTTTTGGAACCTCCTTCTCGCGCACCTACTCGGTGACTACCCGCTCCAACCCATGTGGTTGGTGCGCTCCAAATCCCATATATGGGGGCTGGTGCTGCACGCCAGCATCCACCTGCTCACCCTGCTGCTGATGGTGGGAGCGTTCCGAAGCGAACTCTGGCCGCAACTCCTGGTGCTGGCACTCTTTCATTTTGTTGTTGATGTAGTGAAGTATCGACTGACTGACGCCCGCCCGGAATGGGTGACGAGCTCCTATTTCATCGACCAAGCCGTCCACCTCCTGTCCATCATCGTGGTGGCCGCCTGGATCGACTCCATCGTGCCCGAAGCCGGAGCAGCCTTTAATACCGCCCTACTGATAACCATCAGCGGTTATATCCTTGTAGCGCACGTGTGGTTCGTGACGGAGAAGACCATCAGCCACACGGAAGCAGGCTACAACCATGCAGTGCAATCGACTCTCTGGCCGCGCATGATCGCGCGGGCCACCTTCCTGACCGTCCTTCTTGCGGTGGGGACGTTCGGAATCGGCATCGCTGCGGCGCTTCAGCTCCCTTATTACAGGGATACATATTGGCGGCGTGCTCTGATGACCGACCTCGTCGTTGTGGTGGTCACAGCGATCACCATCGGTCTCGCAATCAGCTCTATCTAGCGACCCGCCTAGGCGCGCACCACCTTTGTATCGGTGAGATCAGCCATCTCCTCTCTGTTCCAGATTCGCACTGGCGAGGGCCGCAGCACGCTCCTGCTTGTTGTAGTGATGCTGTTGCTTACCATGGGCGGTTCCATCGGATCGCCAGGAATCAACGCTCTTTTCTTCACTCGGGTTGGAGTCGAGTTCCTTCCCTACATGTTCATTGCGCTTGCCGGCTTGACGATCGTGACCACGCTGGCGCTCACCGCCCTCCTAGGTCGGCTTTCCAAGAAACGTCTCTACCTGATCTTGCCCGTCGTCCTAGGTCTCTCCCTAATTGTGGCGCGCTACCTGGTCGGCCTCGATCTTGAGTGGGTTTATCCGGCTCTGTGGCTTGGAATGTACTTGTATTGGACGCTGCAGTTTCTGGTCGCTTGGGGTCTGGCGAGCATGGTGTTCGACACGCGTCAGGCCAAGAGGTTGTTCCCGCTTCTGGCCGCCGCCGGCATTCTCGGCACGACCATCGGCGGACTGGTCACTAAGCCACTCGTGGATGTTATTGGGGCCGAAAATTTGCTCATCGGGTGGGCGCTGGCGTTCTTTGCGGCCACCTTCGTGATTCGCTTGGCACTTCAAGATGTGCAGGAAGCTCCTCTGCGGTCGCGCTGGGATCAACCTTCACTTGTGCAGGATATTCAGCGCGGCTACAAGTTTGTACGCAAGTCAGAGTTGATGCGCTGGGTATCGGCCGGCGCATTGCTAATGGGAACGCTGTTGTTCTTCGTAGTGTTTCCCTTTTCAAAGGGTGTGACACAAGAATTCCCGGATGAGGACGCAATTGCCGGTTTCCTTGGGGTGTTTGAAGGGCTAACTACGGCCGTAGCGTTTTTTGCCTCTTTGTTTCTTGCCAATCGGATCTATGCCCGAATTGGATTTATGGGTGCGCTTTTGATATTTCCCGTGATCTACCTGCTGGGTTTTAGTGCATCCGCGCTTTATCCGGCGTTTGCCACCATCGCCGGCCTGCGGTTTCTGCAGCTTGTTTGGCGGCTTGGCGTTGCGGACACCGCTTATCAGGCGATCTTTAATTTGGTGCCCAGCGAGCGTCGAGAGCAGACGCGCGCGTTTATCGATGGGGTACCTAGGCAAGCAGGAGTGGCCTTGGCGGGAGTCCTGCTATTGTTGGGCGAGATTACGGTGGAGCCAGCGACCCTTTTCGCGCTCGGGGCGTTGATCGCGGCAGCCGCTATTTTCGTTGGGTGGCGGGCGACCCAAGCCTATCGGGGTGCATTGGCGCAAGCCCTTCATGCCGGTCAGCCTCAAATGTTCTTCAGTGAAGAGGAGCCTTTTGGGGGTTATCAGAACGACGCTTCGGCCGTAAACGTTGTTGTGGCCGGGATGTCAGATCCAGACCCCGGTGTGCGGCGCGTATCGGCCGAAATATTAGGTAACCTGCCGGTGCCTGAAGCCTCGCAAGCGCTGGTGAATTCTCTCGATGATCCCGACCCCGATGTGCGCGCAGCTCTGTTGCGATCGCTGGCTGCAGCTAAGGCCACATCCGCCCTGCTCGATGCAACAGCCTGTCTTGCAGATTCGGAACCCGAGGTCCGGCTCGAGGCGGTGAAAACCTTGCATACGCTTGCAGGGTATCCAAAGGGGCTTTTGGCCCAGCTTGAGCCGCTATTGGACGATCCGGCACCGGAGGTCAGGAGCTACGTGGCGATCACCATTCTAAAGGGTGGTCCGCATCCAAGCGCTCCAACGGTACTGGAGGAAATGGGCAGCGCGCAGGAGCCAAGCACGCGTGTCGTGGTTCTCGATGCGCTCGAGAGTTGGGGTGACCCTTGGGGATGGGATTTTGCCTCGGCTTCTCTGCGCGATGACCATCCTTCGGTTCGGCGCGCAGCGGCTCAGGCAATAGTAAGCATCGACCCGATTGCGAGTTTGGAGTTGCTGATCGATGCCCTCGGAGATGAGGACCACTCAGTACAGCAGTCAGCGGCAGTTGGCATTGGGCGAGTTGGGCCGACAGCCCTGCCTATCGTGGTAGATGCTCTTAACCGACCCTCTCTGGAATCGGGAGCGCTGCAGGCATTGGAGCAGCTGCTGGTTCATAAGGAGCATGACAAGATTCGCCGCTATGCAGAAAAAACGTCTGACCGCGCCGCTCACTATGACGGGCTTTGGGCCGGTAGCAGGGAGATGCAAGGATTGGAAGTTGAGCTATTTGCGCACTCCCTGCGCACGTCATCTTTAAGGCATGCTCGGCATGCCTTGCAGGCGGTCGGCCTGATGACCGACCCCGAGGAAGTGTCACTAGCTCTCGAAAATCTAGAAAGCCACGATGCGAATCAACGGGCCAATGCACTAGAGATACTTGACTCGTTGGGGCATCGGGAAGTCATCTCCGTCCTTATACCGATCTGGGAGACGACTCCACAGCCAGATGGGGAGGCCGCAATTGGATTGCGCGCCTCGATTGAGGTCGCTATAGAAGACGATGATCCCTGGGTGAGAGCATGTGCGGCGCTCGCCGCGGGCCCAATTGAGGATGATGGGCTCAACTCAGCACTGGACGATTTATTCCGGTCCGATCCAGACCCGCTTGTGCGCGAGGCCGCGCAGCGCAGCCTAGATGGAGGCTCAGACATGAAGGTTCTTCCAACGTTATCGATCATGGAGCGCATTCTGTTTCTGCAGCGGGTGCCGATGTTTTCCGAACTGCCCCCTGTGGAGTTAAAGCAAGTGGCTGCAGTCGCTTGGGAAAACTTCTATACCGAAGGGGATTTGATTGCGCGCCAGGGCGAGAGTGGGGATGCGATGTTCATTATCGTGGACGGCGAGGTCAAGGTTTATGCAGAGGACACGCGCGAGGAGCTTGCACTGCGCGGCCCCGGCGAATATGTCGGTGAAATGTCGATCATCAGCCAAGAACCGCGCATGGCCTCCCTGCGTGCCGCGGGCGACGTGCGCATGCTTTGTATAGGCCAGAAGGAGTTTGAGGGAATTATTCGCGAGCGGCCTGAGACCAGCCTGG
The DNA here is from genome assembly GCA_027298025.1 of Chloroflexota bacterium. Taxonomy (GTDB): domain Bacteria; phylum Chloroflexota; class Anaerolineae; order Anaerolineales; family E44-bin32; genus JADFRG01. Next base: position 6,035 of record JAPUGV010000021.1, read on the forward strand.
C
>JAPUGV010000210.1 GCA_027298025.1 Chloroflexota bacterium
CGCTATTCTTGTGCGAGTCCACATGGCCCATGTAGGCGCTGATCGGGTCGATAATCACCAATCGGCAGTCAGGCAGCTCTGAGAGTTGTTCATCGAGCAGATTGATGTCCTTCTCAAGCGAGAACATCCGTTGGGATATGCTGCCATCTTCGTTCGCGTAGTCGATCATCGTCAGGGCGTGGATTCTGCTCACATCGGCTTGCATCGCCTCCAAGCGCGGAAGGATCGTGTCTGCAATATCGTCCTCTGCCGACAGAATGAGTGTGTCGCCTCGCGCGGCGTATCCACCATCGACAGGCCAGTGAGTCCCGCAACTGACGTGTGCCGCCATCTCAAGACTCAACGTGCTCTTTCCAAGGCCGGGATTGCCGCTAATCAAGCTCAACTTCCCGATGGCGAATCGGTTGGGCCAGAGCCATTCAATCTCCGATCTGGTGACCGTGGACAACGTGACGCGCCTAGCGGCTGGTAACTCCGGGCCGTTACTGCCATGCCTGCAGGCAATCGCCTCAGTCCGATCCAGTTCCCGCCCTGTTTGTTCTCCCGGGCTCATTGAATTGCCTCCGCTGAACTGCGAACGTGTTGTGCAGCCGCTATCAGCCGGTCCCGGTCATCGCTAGTCACTGCGATGCCCGTATCACGACCAACCGCAATTTCGGTGAGCTTCGGAGGCAGTTAATGGATATTTGCGTCGCCATCTTTGTCCTGTTCGGATGAGCGCCTCTGCGACGATCCGCAGTTCTGCGCGTGGCGATGCGAGTCTATTTCGTGAAGTGTCTTCCCCCGCAAGACTCATCCATCCCCCAACTCGGGGGAGCAGGGTTAGTCTTTCTTGTAGGTAATCGATCCATCATCAAGGCAACGCTGCCATGCTTTGTCGAATACCGTACCACCCTTCCAGGCACTGGGTTCGTTCTTCTTGCACTCAGCCTTTACCAGCGACTTTGAACCTCGTTTCCCAGGAACGTTTGGCGGCATGGCCTGAATGTCGATCCCGAGCGATCGAAGGGCCGCTTTAATTTTGTCTTCTTGCCATCGCTGCCTTGGAACAGGGCGATCGACCTCGGGCAGATCAGTCGAGCCTTTAGCCGTCATCGGAGGTGCAGGGAATCGGTACTTAACGTGAGGCTGGTTCGCTTCTAGCCACGCGTTCAGATCAACGGAGTGCGCTTCTTCGTAGAAATCACGCACCCGCTTCGTTTTCTCGGCTGTGTAGTCGCGGCGAAAGTTCTCTCCAGGGTTGTACATCGGCAGCTCCCCTGATTTCGCCGCTGAAATCAGGCTGTCGAGTACCGTCTCAAATCTCTCGCCTGCCTCGCGTTCAAGCACTCGAGCGGCTTGTTCCAACGTGGAGCGCTCAGTGAGCTTTCGTTCTAGTTCTTGGCTCTTCGCCACTAGCTGCGCTCCTTCCAGCACCCTTCTTGAGAACCAGGACAAGCCGGGGAAGGTGACCGGCCTTTCGGGGGCGACCCTAGTCCTGGTAGAAGCTATAGCCTACCGTACATTTTTAGTGCTGTATGAGGCTCGTTCTAGAAGTTACTTTAACTTTCCAGCCTATCTATGCGACGTCTGCTTATGGCCGAAAGCAGACATTAAGACTGAGTCTAAATCGGTGTTTATTAACGGCTGCTTTGGGGGGAAAAGCGGACATTAGCCTCTTTGGCTTGGTGTGATCGAGGGAGATTTCACCTGATTTTGGGCCATCAGGCGGCTTGATCCGGGTAGAATCGACCGTGAGAACGATGCCCGATCCAAGGGGGACATATGGCCTCGGTCTGGGATGAGTTGAAACGACGCAACGTCGTCAAGGTCGCAGCGGCCTATGCTGCCGTCGGCTGGCTTTTGGTCGAAATGGCTTCCACCGTATTGCCTACCTTCGAGGCTCCGCTGTGGGTTCTTCAGACAATAACGTTAGTGATCGTCTTTGGCCTTCCCGTGGTCGCGATCCTTGCATGGGTGTTCGAGCTGACACCGGAGGGCATCAAGGTTGACTCGGATGTTCGGCATGACGAGCGCATTGGTGAGCCCGCCGGGCAGAAGCTTAATATTCTCATTATCGGCGCGCTGGTTCTTGCGTTGGGATTCGTGGCGGTGGATCAATACGTGCTGGAGGAGCGCGACAATGCGGAAGCGGTAAACTTTGTAGCGGTGCTGCCGTTCGCCAGCCTTGGCCCCGACCTGGAGAGTGAGTACTTCGCCGAGGCGATGACGGACGAACTGATCGGGAGGCTAGGGCGCATTGAAGGCCTTCAGATCAAGTCCAGGCAGTCGGTGCGTCGGTTCAAGGGGACGAATCAGGATATTAAGGAAATCGCTGCCCAGCTCGAAGTGACCCACATCCTGGAGGGCAGCGTGCGGAAGGCTGAGGATCGGGTCCGCGTTTCCGTGCAACTCACCGACGCATCGTCGGGGTTTGAGGAATGGTCGGACGTCTTTAACGACGAATCCGATGACTGGTTCGCGCTATATGAAGAGATGGCGGTCCGTATTGCCGATGGTTTGGATCTTCACCTCAGTCCGAACGAGGCCGAAGCGATCCGAGCCCACTACACTGAGATCCAGGAGGCATACGACGCCTTCTGGCGCGGATGGGTACTCCTGGAGTCCTTTCACTCCGACGTGAGCTTTCCCGAGGAGAAGCTCAAAGCTGCAGAAGGGCACTTTCAGCGCGCGTTCCGGCTAGATCCGCAGTACCCGCTGGCTGTGGCCGGTCTTTCGCTGGCCAATAGCTACTACCATGCTTACGTCGACTCGAGCGACGAGCGACGGGAGCGAGGGGCGGAGCTCGCCCGCAGTGCCGTTGCGATCGATCCCGACCCGCCGGAAGTGCACGTGGCGCTAGGCTATATGCACGGCAATGCGGGAGATTACGTCGCGGCCGCTGAGGAGTTCAGGGACGCGCTACGGCGTGGTCCCGAAAGCTCCTTAGCGTGGTGCCATCTCGCCTTCTCGTGCATTCTGCAGCGTCCCCCGGACCCGGAGACGGCGGAGGAGGCGGCACGAGAAGCAATTCGAGGCGACCCGACGTGGCCTTATTCCTACAGTTTGCTCGGTACGGCGCTCAGTCTCCAAGGCCGCTTCGAGGAGGCGCTGGAAGCATATGAGACCGGAGCGGAGCTGAACGCCGACTATCTGAGCAACCACTTCGGCCTCGGCCGAATTCATATCGTACTCGGCAACTACGGCGATGCGCTATCCGCGCTGGAAACGGTACGAAGGCTTAGCGAAACCGATGAGGAACTCGCCACGGTGCTCGTCACCATCGGTGCTGCTCATGCTGGCCTCGACGAGGTCGACGAAGCTCTCGCGGCGGTAGAGCTGGGCCTCGAACTTGGCTTTAGTAATATCGATGCAATCGAAGAGCGTCCGTACTTCGCCACGATACGCGACGACCCTCGCATTCAGGCGCTGGTCGAGAAATACAGACGACAGTGACTCATCCGAATGGCTGCTTATGGCCGAAAGCAGACGTTCAGAGCCCGAACTCTGGTGGCGTACCTAGCATATTAGGCGTAGGCTCTGAATCGACAACGTCAAGCCCGCCAAGAGACGGGATAACACGGCTCCCTGACTCGATGCGGGGTGCTGAGAAATCTGGGGAAAATCAATGAAGAAAAATCTTGTGACAATAACGGCCTTTATCGCGAGTCTATTTCTGACCACGTTGGCCCTGGCCCAAGACTCATTAGAAGGAGCATGGCAGACCACAGAAGTCATGGTTACTGGAGGTTCGGAGGAGGACACGAC
>JAPUGV010000211.1 GCA_027298025.1 Chloroflexota bacterium
ACTTTGAGCGGCGACCGGAGCTTTACCGTGTGCCCCCGAGCATAAGGTTCACCCACATTTATTTCAGCCCAGATCGACGGGGCGAGACCGTAAAGGCGGATGCCGAGCGCGCACTGAACCAGCTGGCCGCACCGGAACAGCCTCCGCGGTGGGCATCCGAGCTGGGTGACCCGTTCATGTTGCAGTACGCCCACTCCCTGCAATCGCCCCAGGAAGTGTCGCATGTGTTTGGGCAGAGCTTTGCCGACGCGCTGTTCGAACTGACTCCGGGCGCGTGGCAGGGGCCGGTGGAATCCAGCTATGGGCATCACCTGATTCAAGTTTCAGAGAAGGTTGAAGGACAACTGCCCGATATGTCGTTGGTCCATGATCAGGTGCTGCAGAATCTCCTGAGGGAACGGCGAGAGAAAGCCCAGGTCCAGGCCTACGAAGTACTCAGGAACCGATACGAGATAAGCATTACGGACGACGTGGCACTGGCGGGAATAGAGATTTTATCGGAAATGGGCGGTGGATGACCGCACAACGAAGTAACAGGACTTCCCTCTGCTCATCTCTTTCAGCTGGGTTGATTCAGCTACGATCGCGCCGCGCAGTACAAACCTGGGTGACCGTTCTGTTGCTTCTTTTTGTAGGGGTGCCCGCAGTCCACGCCCATCAGTTCACACCGGGCTACCTTGAGATCAACATACAGGCAGGCGGGACAGCCGAGATCGTATGGAAGGTGCCTCTGGTCAAAGGTCGCCGGATGAACATCACGCCAGCTCTGCCAGAAAGCTGCCAGGCCCTAACTCCGCCGGCAACCTATGCGCTCTCCAACGCTGTGCTTGAACGCTGGACCGTCGATTGTGGCACTACGGGCCTGGCCGGAGAGACTATCACTATTGACGGCCTGGAGACAACCCAGACCGACGTGTTGGTGCGTCTTCTATTTGCCGATGGCCGCACGACCACCACGCGACTGAGCCCCAACGAAACATCTTTTGTGGTGCCCGAGACCCTCTCTCGCTTCGCTGTGGCAAAGACCTACCTACAGCTTGGAGTCGAGCACATCCTATCCGGCTTTGACCATCTGCTGTTTATTTTGACCCTATTGATTATTCGGCTCGGGGTGGGACCAACCGCCGGTCGAGAGGCGGAAGTTATAGGCACCAAAGGTGAATCGGGCTCCTCAAAGGCATTGCAGAGGCGCCGCATCTGGCGGCTACTCATTACCCTGACGGCCTTTACCATCGCCCACAGCATCACGCTGGCGCTGTCCGTGCTTGGGTATGTCGACGTGCCTTCGGCGCCGATAGAGGCGATCATTGCACTCAGCATCGTGTTTGTCGGTGCCGAGATCATTTACAGTCGTCAGGGCCGGCCCAGTCTGATAGAACGCCAGCCGTGGCTGGTGGCTTTCATCTTTGGGCTGCTGCACGGCCTGGGCTTTGCCGGTGCATTGAGCGAAATAGGACTGCCCGAAAGCGCCATTCCGATGGCCCTGTTCTCGTTCAACGTGGGCGTGGAACTGGGCCAGGTGGCCTTCGACGCGGTGGTGCTGTTGCTGTTGTGGGGAGTGTCTCGGCTGCGGATTCGCTGGCCGATGTGGACGTGGCAGGCGCCTGCGTATGCCATTGGATCGCTGGCGGCCTTCTGGTGTTTCCAGCGGGTAGCGGCATTCTGGTAAGGACTATTGGTAAGGAACAGATTCAACCGAAGGAGAAAGTTCATGAGAAAAACTCGAACGATGAGCAGTTTGTTTGCATTAGTAGCATTGACCTTGGTGATGGCTTGCTCACAGGAGGCAGCGACCAAGCCCCCAGCAGCCCCGGCGGACGCAACGACAGAAGCACCACCGGACAACGTGGCTGAAGCCGCGCCACCCGCCGCGCCGGTAGAAACCCCGCCGGCACAAACAGCGACGCCGGCCGCCCCGGGAGCAGCGTCCGGGCAAGACTTCACCGTCCAAGCCGGTGACACGGTTGGCAGAAAACTCGAATATTCCCCCTTTGTCAATCAGCACTTCCCGACCCAAGTGTTCTGGGGAGACACGCACCTGCATACATCCAACTCGCCGGACGCCGGCTTCGTGGGCAATACCTTGGCACCGGATATGGCGTACCGCTTCGCGCGTGGCGAGGAGGTGACAGCATCCTCCAGTTGGCAAGTCAAGCTGAAACGGCCGCTAGATTTCCTTGTGGTGTCGGATCACTCCGAGTACATGGGTCTGGCGCCCATGCTTCGGACGGGCGACCAGGCCCTACTTGACGACCCGATTGGCAAACGGTGGTACGACATGTTCAATGCGGGACCGGAAGAAGCCTACAACGCCTTTCGGGAAGCGGTCCAAAGCGTTACGGAGGGTAAGCTACTGATCGAGAACCCTGCCGTGATGCGCACGATCTGGGAGCGCAATAACGCCACGGCCGACGAGTTCAACGAACCCGGAAAGTTCACCGCATTTATCGGGTATGAGTGGAGCTCGATGCCGGCGGGCAGGAACTTGCATCGCGTCGTGGTCTTTAGAGATGGCGCCGATCGTGCCGACCAGGTCGTCCCTTTTTCCAGCATCGACAGCCCGGATTCGGAGGATCTGTGGAATTTCCTGGCCGGCTATGAGTCCAGTACCGGTGGACAGGTGTTGGCAATTCCGCACAATGGGAACGTCAGCCAGGGCCTGATGTTCTCCGATAAGACCTTCACCGGACAACCTATCAGCGCTGACTACGCGGCGACCCGGAGCCGGTGGGAGCCGATCTACGAAGTCACCCAGATCAAGGGCGATGGAGAAGCTCACCCCACTCTCTCTCCCGACGACGAGTTCGCGGACTTCGAGACCTGGGACAAGGGCGCCCTCGACGGCTCGTCTGCGAAGGAAGAGTGGATGCTGAAGCACGAATACGCCCGCTCGGCGCTCAAGCTGGGCTTGAAGATTGCAGACAGTGTCGGAGTCAACCCCTTCAAGTTCGGGATGATCGGTTCAACGGACGCCCACACCTCCCTGGCAACCACGCGTGAGGACAACTACTTCGGCAAGTTCACGGCAACTGAGCCCTCGCCTGAGCGCTACAAGCACTACGTGATCCAGTCCCTCGTCGACGACAAACTTTCTACATTTTCCTCCGAAGAGGTCGCCTCCGGCCTCGCCGCGGTGTGGGCGCGGGAGAATACCCGCGAGGCTCTCTTCGATGCGATGAAACGCAAGGAGGTGTACGCCACCAGCGGCTCACGAATCCTCGTGCGCGTTTTCGCCGGCTGGGATTTCAGAGAAGACGAAGTGGAACGTCCTGATTTCGCCGAACGCGGCTACCGAGACGGTGTCCCCATGGGTGGCGATCTCAACACGGCACCCGCCGGCAAGGCACCAACCTTCATGATCCGTGCCCTGCGGGATCCCGATAATGCCAATCTTGACCGGATCCAGGTCATCAAGGGCTGGTTGGATGAGGATGGGAATACTCAGGAACGGATTTACGACGTGGCCTGTGCGGACGGCCGGGCCATCGAGGCACGCCGTTGTGACCGTCCGGTGGGCAACACGGTCAGTGTGGTAGATGCATCCTACACCAACACTATCGGCGATCCCCTGCTTACCGCTTTTTGGGTGGACCCGGATTTCGATCCGGAGCAGCTGGCTTCCTACTACATTCGGGTTCTTGAGATCCCCAAACCACGCTGGAGCGCCTACGACCAGAAACGCTTCGGCATCCAGATGCCGAACGATGTCCCCATGACTGTCCAGGATCGGGCCTATACGTCACCTATCTGGTACACGCCCTGAGAAAGGCTGCCGCCTTTGTTAGATGACGGTCGATCCCGATAGTCTGTAGGGGTGTGTCTGTACGGATTCTGATTTAAAAAGAGGCGAATGATAATGTCAAGATATCGGACCTTGTTTATCACCCTGCTAATGGTGGCAGCGTTGTCGCTAATGGTGGCGTGTTCTGAGGACTCGGGACCCCAGCCTGCCGAGGTGCCTGCGGCCACTCCGGTAGAAACACCAGCGGAGGGAATGGCAGAAGCATCGACCAGGAATGAAGAATCAGTGCCAGTGGCGGCGCTCCAGGCCAAGGAAGCAGCACCCACACAAGAATCCTCAACTGGACAACCACAAGAGGAAAGGATCTACCAGGTTGGCGAGATGACGCTCACATCCGGGGATGCCGGGCTCTTCAAGGCACCCGGGTACTCACCCTACGCCGGGCGCAAGTTCCCGACCCGAGTCTACTGGGGCGACACCCACCTGCACACCAGTAACTCCCTCGACGCCCGCGCCTTCGGCGTAACGCTCGGCCCGGAGAAGGCCTACCGCTTCGCCCGCGGCGAAGAGGTCACCTCGACCCATGGTGAACGGGTGCAGCTCTCACGGCCGCTCGACTGGCTGGTCGTAGCCGACCACTCGGATGCGCTCGGCGCTATGAACGAGATCATAGCCGGCAATCCGAGCCTGCTCGCCGATCCGACGGTACGAGACTGGCACAACCGTATTGTCCAGGGCGGCGACGTGGCGCTCTTTGCGACCCTAGAGGTGATCCAAGCCCTCGTCGACGGAAATCTTCCGGAGGTTGTGAAGAACGAGGACTTCACGGCGACGATCTGGGAACGGTACCTGAAGATCGCCGATCAGTACAACGAGCCTGGGCGCTTCACCACCATCATTGGCTACGAGTGGACGTCCACAGAGGCCGGCAACAACCTGCACCGCAATGTGCTCTATCGCGACGGTGCCGGCCTGGCTCGACAGATGCTGCCGTACACCTCGGACGAGAGCTTCAACCCCGAGGACCTCTGGGCCTGGATGCAGCGCTACGAGGACAAGACCAGTGGCCGGGTGCTGGCGCTGGCCCACAACGGCAACCTGTCGAACGGCATCATGTTCCCGGTTGAGGTCAACCCAGAGACGGGACGGCCGCTCACCGGCGACTATGCTAAGAGCCGTATCCGCTGGGAGCCGCTCTATGAGGTGACCCAGATCAAGGGCGACGGCGAGACCCACGCCTTCCTCTCCCCGAATGATGAATTCGCCGACTACGGTACCTGGGACCAAGGTAACCTAAATCTCAGCGTGGTCAAGACTAACGACATGCTGCAGGGCGAGTACGCCCGCGAGGCGCTCAAGAATGGCCTCAAGCTGGAACAGCAGCTCGGCACGAATCCATACAAGTTTGGCATGATCGGATCCACCGACGCACACACCGCTCTCGCCACCGCGGCAGAGGAGAACTTCTTCGGCAAGCATTCGGGAAATGAGCCCAACGCGCAGCGGGCCGAGCACATAATCGGCCAGTTCGGTGACAAGAAGTACGTCGGCTGGGACTTGGTTTCCTCAGGCTACGCGGGAGTCTGGGCGACGGAGAACACCCGCGAGGCCCTGTTCGACGCCATGATGCGCAAGGAGGTCTACGCCACCACCGGTCCGCGTATGCTGGTTCGCTTCTTCGGCGGCTGGGACTTCGCGGCCAGCGACGCAAACAGCCGTCTGCCGGGTGCGGTAGGATACACCAAGGGCGTGCCCATGGGAGGCGATCTCCACGCAGCGCCGGCCGGCAAGGCCCCGACCTTCCTCGTCGCCGCGCTGAAAGATCCCTTCAGCGGTAATCTGGACCGAGTCCAGATTGTGAAGGGCTGGCTCGACGATGAGGGCGAGACCCACGAAATGGTCTACGATGTCGCCTGGGGTGGTGACCGCCAGCCGGACGCAGGTGGCAAGCTGCCGCCGGTCGGCAACACCGTCGATGTGGCGAACGCTACCTGGACAAATACCATCGGGGCGGCAGAGTTGATTACGGTCTGGGAAGATCCGGATTTCGACCCCGGTCAAAAGGCTTTCTACTATGCCCGCGTGATAGAGATCCCAACCCCGCGCTGGACGGCTTACGACGCGAAACGCTTTGGTGTCCAAATGCCCGACCATGTGGAGATGACCACCCAGGAGCGGGGCTACACGTCGCCGATTTGGTACACGCCATGATTTGCCCTGTGGAGGGGACTGGAGGGAAAGGCTCGCATAAGGCTTCTATAGTGGTTTGATTGAATTAAGCCCGCCTATCTGGAAGGATGCAATTGCATCTTTCCAGATAGTAGCTCACTCCTCTCGAACAGGAAAAAGGGGTCCTTAACTTACGCTCACTCACATGGATATTAGGCCCAGTCGGTGGAGTATGTCGGGGGAAGAGTAGGATATAAGACTACCCCAGGCGTGGAGGACGGCATTCCCGTACGTGGCTTTTCTGGCGGTCTGTGACATGACAGGGCGGCATATGGCGGGCACCAAGGGCAAAGGGAGCACCGCTGCCATGTGCGCCGCATTTGACGCCGGAATGGCCGCGGCTACCAGGCGATGACCATTCTGCGAGGGAAAGTAATAGTAGATAACGGGCGCGTGACGGGCAACACGTCCGACGGGCGGTG
>JAPUGV010000212.1 GCA_027298025.1 Chloroflexota bacterium
ATACCCTGCGTCGCTTTCGCAACAGGCGCGAGGGTTGGAGGGACTCACAGTCTCGAACGCTTGCAGGAGACCGGAAGGCTGGGTGGTGCCGGTCAATGGAGCGCCGAGCGAGAGGCTATGCCTAGGCGGAATCCTCCGACCAGCCAGCCGGCCCGGTGGTACCCAAGAAGCACATTGGAATCCCCCTCTCGGGATTCCTCATCACGGGCGGGCACATGACCCGATGAGAATAGTCAGAAGACCGACTTCAGGTGTGCCAGGATCGACTCGTTTATTTCTGCGCCGGTTGCGTTGACCTGGGTAAAATCAGGTGGGCCAGGCCAGCCAGAGTCGCGGAATTCACGGCCGGCGAAACTCCGGTTCTGGGCATACCGTGGCACGACGTGGAAATGCACATCCAGATCTACCATCATGAGCATCAGGTAGTTGATCTTGTCATAGGCGAACGCGCGTGCGAGACCCCGCTCGATGCACCCAATTATTTCGTGCAGCTCCGTGAAGGCCTTGGAGCTGAGCCCGGAGAACGCGGTTGCCGGTTCGGCGCATGCCAGCACCAAGGCCCCTAAGGTGATCTGCTGCGGGCGGAGGAGGACCACCCACGTCTCGAATTCCTTGACCCTGGACTCCGGATATCCGAACTTCTTCATCGTCGGGTTCATCTGGATGCGCTCCCTTGGCTGGATGGACTCGGATCCCCTGGTGAAGCAGACCCGGTGCTGCCGGATGAGCTGCTTGCGCTGAAAAACTATTGCCCCGCTTGATCCGGTGGCGCCAGGCCCCTATAATGCCACGCGGTCGCCGTAACAACAAGTTCTCGTCGATGAGGAGGAGAATGGGCGCGCTGCGCGCAATCTGGAGCGGGCACAAACACTGCTTGGACCGCATGAGCCTCGGTGCACTCACGGACGCCTACTTTCAGTATCCCGCGATCCATGTCTATCTCGTGCTCATGGGGATCGGCACGGTGATCACGGTCCGGGTGGGGGATGTATCGTCGGGGGAGCCGGCACTGTCTCTAGGTTGTGCGGTGCTGGCCGGCGTCATGGTGTACCCGCTGGTGTAGTATCTGCTCCACCGGTTCGTGCTACACGGGCGCCTGCTGTACCGGTCGGCACGCACGGCCTCGCTATGAAAGCGTATCCATTATGACCACCACCAGGATCCCAATGATCTACGGGTTCTGTTCGGTGCCTTGTACACCACGCTGCCTACTATCGCCGTCGTCACTTTGCCTGTCGGCGGTCTGATCGGAGGAAGTTTGGGTGCTGCGGCGGCCATGGCGGCAGCGCTGGGCAGCACCCTGTTTTATGAATTCCGTCACTGCGTCGAGCATCTGCGCTATACGCCCCGCAGCCGGTTTCTACGCCGGATCAAGCAACTGCACCTGCTCCACCATTTTCACAACGAACACGGCAACTACGGCATCACCAACTTCTTCTGGGATCGCATGATCGGCACCTATTACGGTCATGCGGGCAAGGTGCCGTGCAGCGCGACCGTGTTCAACCTTGGGTACGCCGAAGAAGAATGCGCCCGCTACCCTTGGGTCGCTCGTATTTCTGAGAACAAGCAGTAGGGTCGCCATTATTTGCTGCGACAGAATGGCCGTCGGCTTCTTAGAGACCAGGTCCCCCGGACCTTGACCTCCGCGTCCCCAGCGTGCTCTTCCAGAACAACAGCCCTCGGGATCATTCCGAAATGTGCCCGTGGAAGGACACCAAGCCGCTCGCCGCGTGATTGGGGCGGGCCCACTGGCTGAGTGCCTCCACCTCCCGGTTCTTCGAAGGATCCTGGACGAACCGGGCGCTTGTCGAGCGAGGGGACGCACGGGTGTAGCAGAGAAGTGACCACGCACGTCCGTCCTAACGAGAGGCCGGGGCATCTTCGCGACCAGGAAACGGAGGTCTTCCCTGATTTGGTCAAAGGCCAACGGCTGATAATCGACGGCCGAGTCGATACAGAAGCCACAGGTTTATGGGCAGCCCAGACTGCCGATCATGGGCACGATCTTGATGGTCGGGGCCTTGGCGATGGTTGGCTCGATGAACTTCCAGCGCTCTTTGACTCCCGGGAGCTGCACAGGCTGCATGGGCGCGCTGAGCTGCCGCTCGACAGGCCTGTGCGGGGCGCAATCGCGCAGCACCTCCTCGATGATTTGTTTGCCAGAAAAGCCGAGGGCATAGTCGAAATACCGCGCCGCGTCTTGGGGGTAGCAGCGTGCATGGGGGCCCCCAACACGGTCACGGCTCCTCGGTGGCGGTACAGGTTGCTGATGGCGTAGGCGCTCAGGGCTGCCCGGGTAAAGGCCCCGACGAAAAGAATGTCGGTATCGTCCAGCAGCTCCTGGTTGAAGTCCTCGAAACCGGTGTAGCAGATGAAACGGACATGGTGGCCCGCCTCCTCGCACCACACGCCCACAGCCTGGGGCATGATGCTGGCGAGGTTCGGGTTCATCACGCGGGCGTAAAGCCTGCGTGTTGGGCCCTTCGTGACAAGGTCAAGGATGGTGATGCGGAGGCGACGCGTGGCTGCACCCTTCAATCACACGAAATGTGAGTTGCTGTTGGATTGGCTGTTTTGTCGCTGGATTGCCTGATGATTCGCGATTCACAGGGCAGTATATAAGGCGCTCGTGGCTCTGGCCTGGGACTGAATTCGATGTTGCATCGGGGAGAACGCCGTTCGGGATCATTGCGGATTGTACCCGTGGAAGGGCGACGAGCCCTACGCCGATTTATCGATGTACCTTGGTCCCTGTATGCCGACGATCCGATGTGGGTTCCACCCCTGCTTGTGGAGCGGCGTCAGCACCTCTCCCGACGCAACCCGTATTTTGCGCATGCGCAGTGCCGATTCTGGCTCGCCTATCGCAATGGCAAGCCGGTCGGCCGGATCAGCGCACAGATCGACCAGCTTCATATCGACCGGTATCGTGACGCAACGGGATTCTTCGGCATGTTGGAGGCAGAAGATGATGCAGAGACGTTTCATGCGCTGCTGGGTGCGGCTGAAACATGGCTGCAGGGGCAGGGCATGCGCCGTATCCGAGGGCCCTTCAATCTTTCGATCAACCAAGAATGCGGTCTTCTGGTGGAAGGATTTCAGACGCCGCCCATGATCATGATGGGTCATGCACGCCCGTATTACGCCGTCAGGATTGAGGAGGCAGGCTATAGGAAAGCGAAGGACCTGCTTGCGTATCGGGTTCCCTCCCAGTTCAAAACCCCCGACGTCATGCGCGCCGCCCTGGCAAAAGCTGCAGGCCGTGTACGCGTCAGGCCGTTGCGCCGGTCGTGTTTCGGCGAAGACCTCAAGATTCTCCGCGACATTTTCGAAGATGCCTGGTCGGACAACTGGGGGTTCATCCCGTTTACCGAAGCTGAGTTCGCCCATCTGGGCCGAACCTTGCGCATGTTGGTGGATGAGGACTTCGTGCAGATTGCGGAGGTGGAGGGAAGCCCCGCAGCCATGATCGTTGTCTTCCCGAACGTGAATGAAGCCGTTCACGACCTCAATGGCCGGCTGTTCCCCTTCGGCTGGCTCAAGCTCCTGTGGCGCCTGAAGGTCGGCTTTCCCAGCACCGCACGGGTTCCGCTGATGGGGGTGCGCAAGAGGTATCAGAGAACCCTCCTCGGTGGCGCCCTGGCGTTTCTGGTCATCGACGCGGTGCGTGCGCCGGTTACCAAGCGTGGTGTGCAGGAAGTGGATCTCTCCTGGATCCTCGAGGATAACATGGGGATGCGGAACATCTTTGAGACGATCGGCGGGATCCCGTGCAAACGGTATCGGATCTACGAGAAGCTCATAGGATGAATGACAGGAAGCGCCGCAGCGGCCAGGTAGGGTCACGCTCACGCCGGATGCGTGCCGATTTTCCAGCCACTGAAAGAATAGGTACGAGGTGAAGGGAAGGGCAGACCGATTTACGGCGGTGGTGTTAGCAGGTGATCGCACACCTGACGATCCAGTCGCGCGGGCAGCAGGCGTATCCTGCAAAGCGTTGGTGCCGGTAGCCGGCACACCCATGGTGATGAGGGTGCTCGGGGCGTTGGATCTGGCTCGTGATGTAGGAGCCCGCATGTTGTGCGGCCCTAGCCGGACTGCCGTGGACGAGCACGCCGACCTCAAGGCCCTCATCGAGTCGGGGGCTGTGCAGTGGATGGAGCCTCAGGCTACGCCGAGTACCAGCGCCTCCACAGCGATGGACTCGCTCTCGGAGCCTGGCCCCGTTCTCCTGACCACGGCGGACCATGCGCTGCTGACTGCGCCGGTCATAGACTACTTCTGCTCCGAGGCGCGAGCCAAAGGCTGCGACCTGGTGGTCGCTCTGGCACGCTATGAGCTGGTGGCGTCGGCGTACCCGGGAGTCCGAAGGACGGCGCTCCGATTGCGGGATGGGGGGTACTGCGGGTGTAATCTGTTTGCGTTTTTGACTCCGCCTGCGCGCGCCGCGGCGGCCTTCTGGCGCCGCGTCGAACACCAACGCAAGCAGCCGCTGCGTCTCATCACCACGTTGGGCTGGATTGCGGTGTTCCGCTATCTGACAGGTCAGCTCTCCCTCGGGGAGGGCCTCGCGCGGCTCTCGCGCCGCATGGGCCTCAGCGTAGAGGTTGTCATGCTGCCTTTTCCCGAAGCCGCTCTGGACGTGGACACAGCCAGCGATTGGACCTTGGTGCAAACCATTGCCGGCGAACGCGGTCGCTGAACCGCGCGCAACTTTCGCGGCAGCGCAGGCGCCGCTCCCCCGCGTTCAGATCGGGCCTGCGCCCACGACAGGTTCCGCTTCCGCGTCCCACCTGGCGACGAGCTTCTCGGCCTGCTCGAGATCAGCCGCGCAGTCAACTTCGGTCCATTGAAGCCCCTCTATGGACAGGGTTGCGACAAGGTCTGATCGGGCCATCTCCTGGATCACCGACAAGTACCATTGTTTGAGGGCCTGCGGCCTCCGGACGGCTCGCTCCAGGGCGGCGGAGAACAACGCCGGCCCTTCCCCGCGGAAGAGCAACATCCCGATTGATTCGCCGTCGGTCTGCTCGGGCGGGAGATCCTTCCCGACTCTTACCAGCCTGGCTCCGTCCACTGTCACTTTCATATCGTCTGCATCGTAGGCCAGCTTGTAATCGGTGACGAGGGTCACGGGTCGGGCCGGCGCGGAAAGCAGACGCTGCAAAACGGCTGTTTCAAACAAGGTATCCCCGTTCAGCAGTATAAAGTCCTCGGTCATCTCGGTACGCGCCACCCAACAGCTGATAA
>JAPUGV010000213.1 GCA_027298025.1 Chloroflexota bacterium
GGACAGCCCCTTTTGGATCTGCTGTTCAATGTCGAGTGAGTTTCTGGCGTTTGCGCCCCTACCTGCGGAGTTCTAGCTATTCCTGGATCGAACGCACGAAGGCGATGATGGAGCTGATATTGTCCTCAGTCAGAAAGCTAAAGCCACCCTTGGGCGGCATGGCCACTCCGGTGGTATTGAGCGGATCATCCGCCGCGCGGCCCTCGAGCACATAGGCCTGCAGCTCGGCGTCTGTCAAAGACCGGACGAACTCGCTGGTGGTCAGGTCCTTACCCAGATTGGGTAACCCCTTGCCGTCCGATCCATGGCAAGCGAAGCAGGTCTGCTGAAAGAGGGAGTCCCCTTCAGCGATCATCTCGGGCGAGTAGGTCGGCTCCTCGGCTTCGGACTCGCTGCCTCCAGATGAACCGCCACACGATGCCAATAACACCGCGATCCCGAGAGTCAAGCCAATCCATAGCTTCTTCCTCTTTCCCATTCGGTTCTCCTTCATGTTGTGAAAAATCCCACAAGAACTCAGTGTATCAGCATCCCCCCGCCGCAGCTCAAAGGCATCTTGTGTGGCATTCGTAAGAGTATGGATGCGGGCCTGGTGTTGTTTTGGGCTCATTCCCTACTGGGGCAGCTTGGGTATAATCGCGCACTTGGTCGGGGCGGAGAGGCGCATCCTCCAGGGGAGAGGACGCGTGCGAATTCCCACTCTGCTCACCGCCGGAGCATAAAACTTGAGCCGCAAGATCTACCTGCTCGGAGCCGTATTACTTGCCCTCCTCCTTGCGCCCTGGGTGTACGATCTGCCCTTCGTGCAGGATCGGGTGGCATGGCGGGTCTCGGAGCTGCGAGCACAGATCAAGTACGCGATCTCGCCGCCGGAAGAGGCGGTCTTCACCCCCAACTCGACGCTTTCCGCCATGGTGGATGCCACGCTGGCGGCCCTCATGACCCCCACTCCGGATGCACCGCCAACAGAAGTACCCGCTGAGCCCACCGACCCCGGCCCCACCCTGACGCCCTCGCCCGTGCCCACATCAATCCCGGACCACGTCTTCCTCACCGGCATCCGACACGAATATCAAAAATGGAACAACTGCGGGCCTGCCAATCTAGCCATGGCGCTCTCCTACTGGGGCTGGGAAGGCGATCAGCGCCCGATTGCCAGCTTCACCAAGCCCAACTCACGTGACAAAAACGTCATGCCCTACGAACTGGCGGATTATGTCAGCCGCGAAACGGGATTCAAAGTGATCTCGCGCGTCGGCGGCGATCAAGCATTGCTCAAGCGGTTGATCGCGGCCGGTTTTCCCGTGATCGTGGAGAAGGGCCTGGAGGGTGCGGGGTTCGATGGCTGGATGGGCCACTATCAGGTGCTGGCCGGCTATGACGACGCCCTGGGCCGCTTCGACGCCTACGATTCCTACCAGGGCGACTTCAGCTACGGCAACACACTCCCCATCAGCTACGAGGCCATGGAGGAGTATTGGCGGCACTTCAACCACCAGTACTTGGTGGTCTATCCGGAAGCACGCGAGGCGGAGGTGTTGGGGATGCTCGGCTCCGCTGCCGATGAGGAAACCAATTTCCGCGACACGGCGCAGCAGGCATCCGACGATATCTTTTCCACCTCCGGCCGCGATCAGTTCTTTGCCTGGTTCAATCGGGGCACGAATCTGATGCAGCTGCAAGACTACAGTGGGGCGGCGGCTGCCTACGACGAGGCCTTCAATCTCTATGCCGGCCTGGACCCCGAGACGCGTCCGTGGCGCCTGCTTTGGTATCAAACTGGGCCCTACTGGGCTTACTTTTACGCCGGCCGTTACTGGGATGTGCTCAACCTGACCACTCAAACGCTCTACAACATGAGCGAACCGGTCTTAGAAGAGAGCTACTACTGGCGCGGGCTGGCCAAAGAAGCCCTGGGGGATGTGGCGGGCGCAATTGAGGACTTTCAGACCAGCGTAGAGGTCCACCCTGGTTTCGGGCCGGCGCTGACCCAGCTCGATCGACTGGGAATCTCGCCACAGTGAGCGCGGGAGCTGGCGAGCGTGGGAGTTCACCCTTAGGAACTTATCGATGAGTCGAGGCTGACATTCCGACCGCACCGGGTTACCAACCGAACAGTCCCATTTCAGTATGAGTAGCCAAGTTCAATCCCCGCCGACCAGCAGCGCCAGGGTCGCCCGGTCGACGCTGATCGTCATGGGCGGCTTGCTGGCAGCCTTGCTCACCGGGCTGATCCGGCAACGCATCATCGCCGCGCGGTTCGGCACCTCCGCCCCGATGGACGCCTTCATCGCCGCCAATGGGCTGCCGGAGCTGCTGTTCATCATGCTGGCCGGCGGCGCGCTCGGCTTCGCCTTCATTCCGATCTATACCAGATTCCTGACTTCAGAAGACCGAGCCGGCGCAGATCGACTGGCCAGCCAGATCATCAACTCCATCTTCATCCTGGCGCTGTTCGTCTCCGCGTTAGCCGCCCTGCTCGCCCCGACGCTCGTGACCGCTCCATGGGGACTGGCACCGCACTTCCCGGAACCGGTTCAAGCGCTCACGGTGGAACTCATACGCCTGCTGTTATTCTCGACCATCATTTTCGCCATCAGCAGCATCATCACCGGAGTGCTGCATTCGCACCAGTACTTCGTATTGCCGGCCCTCTCGCCGATCGTCTACAACTTTGGCGTCATCTTCGGGGCTCTGGTGCTTACCCCCACAATGGGGATCCATGGGCTGGCATGGGGCGCCATCTTTGGCGCGCTGCTGCACCTGGCGGTTCAGATCCCGGGCCTGTTTCGTTTCAAGGTGCACTGGTTCCCAATGCTGGGTTGGAGGAATCCGGCCCTTCATCGCGTGGCCATACTGATGGCCCCGCGGGTGATCGACCTCATGATGGCCCGCGCCAGCATCGATTGGCTAAATGCCAACATCGCCTCGGGGCTGGGAGAGGGGCGCCTCTCCTCGCTGAGATACGCCTTCCAGCTCATGAACATGCCCTGGACCCTGATCGGAACCGCCATCGGGATCGCCGTTTTTCCCACGCTGGCCACGCTCGCCGCGCAGAATGACATCAAAGCTCAACGCAATGCACTCAGCGGATCACTGCGCGCGATCCTAACCCTGACATTGCCGGCCGCAGTGGGCCTGCTGCTGCTCGGCCGACCGATCATTCAAGTGCTATTTGAAGGCGGGGAGTTCACCTCCGAGAGCACCGATCTGGTCTTCTTTGCGTTGCGGTTCTACGTGCTGGCGCTGATCAGCCAGTCGGTGCTGGAGGTCGTGGTGCGCGCCTTTGCCTCGCGGCAGGATACGCTGACTCCGCTGCTGATCTCCTTCTTGACGACTGCGCTAAATATTGGCCTGGCGATCTGGCTTTCCAGACCCGAGCGGCTTTCTATTGGTGGGCTGGCGCTCGCCAACGGGGTGGCGGTGGGCATAGAGGCGCTGATCGGTTTGACGATCATTCAGCGACGATGGGGCATCGTGCGCGTGCGGCAGGTGCTGCTCGATCTGGGTCGCGCAGCAGCCTCGACATTTGCCATGGCGCTGGTAATCTGGATCGCCCTCTCCTTGCTGCCTGCCATTCCATGGGTTCAGCTGATCATCGCAGGCGGTCTGGGCGGGCTCACCTACGTTCTCGTGGCTTATGCGCTGGGGATTCAAGAGATCGTCTCGCTTCCGAGAGCGCTGCTGCAGGGGATTGCTCGCCCTGGGGCAGCACAAGCCTGAGGTTAAAGATCTCTAGGTGTCTCGGGGCGCCGAGCCCACCCCCGCGGCGAGGGCCAAGTGGCGCGGAAGCCTGAGGTTTCCGAATTTCAAGAGATCTCGGGACGGTGAGCTTTGTCCAACCGCTGGGGCCCCGCGCCGCCGGTGACTGAGTCCTCCAAATTTATGGAGAGAGCGGGGATCCGGGCTCCCTTGAATCCCCAGGCAGGGGTGGGCCAGAACTAGTGGGCGGCTTCGATCTTTTCCTGCGCCCGACGTACCGCACCCGCCAGCGCATCGGCATATGGGGACCTCAGGACGCCGACCTCGGTCACGAACGCCGAGATCAGGCGGTGGGGCGTGATATCGAAAGCCGGATTAAGCGCCTTGCTGTCTGCCGGAGCCACTGGCCTTCCCTCGTGCTCCAGATCGAGCACTTCGCGTGGATCGCGCTCCTCGATTGGGATCTCGGCTCCCGATGATAGGCTCAAATCCACAGTGGAAGTCGGCAGGACCACATAGAAGGGAACCTCGTTGTCCCAGGCTGCCAGTGCCAGCATGTAGGTTCCAATCTTATTGGCCACGTCTCCATTGGCCGCCACGCGATCCGCGCCGACAAAACAGGCTGCAACCTGACCGCGGCTCAGGAAATATCCCGCCGCATTGTCAGAAATGATCTCGTGCGGAACCCCATATCGGTCCAATTCCCAGGCCGTGAGCTTGGCGCCCTGCAGGCGGGGGCGAGTCTCATCAACCAGCACATGCACCCGCTTGCCCTGCTCGTGCGCCGTGCGGATCACCCCAAGCGCAGTCCCATAATCGACGGTCGCCAGCGCGCCGGTGTTGCAGTGGTGGATGACCGTGTCCGAGTCTCCGATGAGCTCGGCGCCGAATCGTCCCATGGCCTTGTTGGTTTCGACATCTTCATCCGCGATGCGTTGCGCCTCCTCCAGCAGGAGCTGGCGGATGGCCTGCGGGCTCTGATCGACTGCGGCCACCGCGCGGGACCTCAGCCGCTGGAGTGCCCAGACTAAGTTGGAGGCTGTAGGGCGCGAGGCAGACAGGGTCGCGGAGGCCGAATCGAGGTCATTCCACATCGAGTCCGAATCGGTCGCCTCGGATACTGCCGCGGCCAGTGCCAGTCCGAAGGCGGCCGTGGCACCGATGGCCGGCGCGCCACGCACCGCCATGTCGCGGATCGCTTCCGACACTTCTTCCACCGTCCGAAGGTCAATCCGCACCACCTCGCCCGGCAGCAGACGTTGATCGATCATTCGAACCGCTGGACCTTCCGCCTCCCACATCACCGTGCGCATCGCGACTCTCCGGTTCAGTCTAGCACCCGGATGGTTGCGCATCAAGGTGGCTGCGGGCGGTGCGCCTCCCTCGCTGCGCATCATGGAACGGGCGGACTGCGGACTCGTGTTCTTGCGCATCGTGGGTTGGGCGACCGGCGCACCCGCGTTGTATACTCCCCCGCCATGGCAAGCGGTCAAATAGAGAGGGTCCCCGAAATACGAGAACTTGTGAAGGTATCCACCTGGCTGGCCCAAAAAGGCTGGTCGGAGGCCGGCTCTGGCAACATCTCGATCCGCTTCGATCAGCTGCCCTCCGGACTGGAAAACCTCGGCTCCGGACAGCCCGAACGCCTGCCGTTGGCGGCGCCCAAGTTAGGCGGGCGCTACCTATTGGTCACCGCGGCCGGCGCTCGTGCGCGTGAGATGGTATCCGAGCTTGAGCGCGGCGTGGGGTTGTTCAATATCATGCAAGGCGGCCTGGACATGGTTTGTGTCTGGGGCAATCCAAGTGCCACGTCCGAGTTGGCCGCGCACGTCGCGATCCAGGAAAAACTGATCGAAATTCGGCCGGGCGACCGGGTGGTCTTGCATACCCACCCCCCCAACCTGATCGCCCTGACTCATCTGCCAAGGTTGCAGGACAGTCGTGCGATTAGCGAGGCGCTGCTGCGAATGCAGAGCGAGGCACATGTGCTCTTCCCGGACGGACTCCGGTACGTGCAGTACTCGACGCCGGGCTCCGTTGAGCTTGGCGCGCGGTCCGCCGAAGAGGTGGAGCACGTGCGGGTCTTGCTCTGGCATATGCATGGGGCGGTGGCAACCGGCGAGTCGCTCTCGCGTGCGCTCGACTCCCTCGAATATATCGACAAGATGGCGGAGATCTACTGGATCTTGCGCTCTGCCGGGGTCCACCCGCGCGGGATGCGGGAGGAGGACATTCAGAGCTCTCTAAAACACTTCAACCTGTGGGAGCAGCACTTGGATTCGATGTCCGCGCTCGAGAGAATCCTCCACCGCTAAGGTCGGGGCGGCAGCGAGAGCGACGGGCGGTCGTTGTCGTCATAGCCGACCCGTTCACACACCGAATACGACGAGGTGGTCAACCCCCAGCCCCATGTTCCGTTCGGGACGACTTCCTCAATAGGAACCGACAACGTAAAAACGTTTCTTTCGACTTTGGCCGTGGCCTCCGTCTCGCCGGCATCCCAGACTCCCTCCCGGATCACTTTCAGGGATATGTTGACTGTATCGGGTGGAGTGAAGCCGAAATTCAGCGTCCAGTTGGTCGTGTTATCGAAATACCAATCCGGGCTAAACGGGTCGAGCAGTCCCTTCTCCGCATCGTAGATGTGGAACCCTCCAATGAACCGCTGATCCACCGTTTCTGCGCGGCCGAATTCGATGCTGAACAAGTAGGCTTGGTTCTCACCGTCGACCTCGGCCCAGGCACGCGTCACGTCCCCCACCGCCGGCAGCGGCGTGCCGGCGGCTCCCAGCTCCCCCGTGACACACTGAAAACCGTCTTCTGGCGGATCCTCCACCTCGACGCGCATGATCGGTGTCGGCGTGGGCGGGATCGGAGTGGGAGGTGGCGCCGGCGTATCGGTCGGGGGCGGTGGGGGTGGAGTGTTCGTCGGTGCAGGTGTGGCAGTGGGCGTGGCGGCCGGAGTGCAGGCGGCCGCCAGGAGCAGGGCGAATCCCAGGAGCACAAGCAACTTCCATCTCATGCTTTCCATGATTGTTCCTCCCCTTGGTTACCCATCCAAGGAGTTAATTGTCGCGGTCTAGGAGAATATCAGCAAGCGGGGATCAGGTATTCGGATTCCAGGGCCAGTTGACGCAGTCGCCGACCTCCGGAAAGACCACGTAATCAGCTTCTCCAGTAATCACCAGCGTGGTCACTGCGCGATCGCCAAGTAGATCCTTGGCTGCGGAGAGTGTCTTGCCCGACACGCTCACGTCATCGACCAGCAGCACGCGTCGCTGCGCGTCATCAATCGGCTGGGCCTCGATCACCTGAGGGGAATCATAAAGAGGCAGGTTGTCCTCGCCGCGATAATTGAGTTGGATCATGGATAGCGGGCGATCCAACTGATAGGCCACCAGGCTGGCAGGGACCGTTCCGCCAGCGGCGATCCCCACAATCCCGTCTACCTCTGGAAGCTCCATCGCCTTGAGGCGCTGAGCAATTTCCGTCAAGCTGAGATCCACAAAGGTGATCGGCTTAGTCGGATCCATAAAGATATCGCACCGTCAGGAGATTCAGCACCGCCAAGACAATCAGCGCCGGCCAGTAGGTCTGCAGCGGATTGCTGAAGGAAATGGGCGTGACTAACAAGGCGATTGCAGAGATGGCCTTGGTCAGGATCAGGGCAATGGGTGCAAGCAGCGCGAATTTGGGACGGCGACGTTCGACGATCAACACGATGGCGCTGAACACAACAAGCTCGAAGCTCAATACCACCGCTATTTCATACGGCGGCGATCCCGTGAGCCCCCAGTTGAGGAGCGGCGTAACCAAGCCGGCGATCAAGCTGACCGCAGGATGGAATAGCAATGCCGCCAGGAACGGGGCATAGAAGAGCGGGAGCAATCTGAGCCCCCAAGAAATTTCGTTGACCGGCGGCAGTAGGTGCACCAGCGCCGGCAACGCGATCATGGCGGCTACCGTCACGATTGCAGCCGGCACTTGCAGCCGTGTGTCTGACTTGAGTCTTGCGATGTTTAGCATTTCTCCCTCACCTGAAGACCTCGTAAATACTATTCTAATCGGAAGGTCGCGCAGATATCCCGGAAGGCTCTCGATGAGCACGCTCAAACTTCCCGTTTTCCCCTTCCGGGCTCAACGTGTCTGACATCAGATTTCGCGCGGGTCGAATGATGTCGCTCTACCTCGGGCCTGACAACTGCTGCCCCCACGGCCGGATAAAGTCCTCCGGTTCGACCCCCAGCCCATCCGCGATGCGCGTGATGTAGTTGAAGTAACCGACCACTTGGACCGCGTCGCGGATGGCTCGGTCGTCAAAACCCTGCGTGCGCAGCGCATCCAGGTCCGCGGGGGTCAGGTGGTGCTGGTCGTGGGTCAGCTTGGCGGCGAACTCACAGAGCGCTCGATCGGAATCGGAGAGTGGCGCCGAGCGCCAGTCACGCGCCACTGCCTCGACGTAGGCATCGGCTTCCTGCGGGTCATCCATCACCTTCTCGACCTCTTCACGGAGGTCATGCGCATGGGCCTGGATTCAATAGGTGCAACCCAGTTCTGCCGAGGTGACGGTGGCCAACATTTCGCGCTGAGCGCGGCTGAGCGGGGATACGCCCATCATGATCGTTCGATAGAACCGCATGCTGGCGCGCATAGCAGGCGGGTTGATGCTCATGATGTGCACGATGTGCCACACTCGCCCTGCGCGCCGGATGGCCGCTTCAAACTGCCGCTTGAGTACGCCGGTGGCCTCGGAGATGGAGACTTGTTCGATCCAGGGCATGGATCGATGATAATGCATGTTTGAGGTCGTGACTCATTGGTCCACGGTCAGAGATCCCTTCAGGAGTCCGCGCATGTCGGTTCCCTCTACAGATCGATTGCTTGATTTTTCAGGCCAAGTCGTGCTGATCACTGGCGGCGGCAGCGGAATCGGCGCCGGCATCGCCTTACGCTTTGCAGGTGCCGGAGCGGATGTGGCCCTCAGCTACTTCTCCAGCGAGGCGGGTGCGCACCAGGTCGTCGATGCCATCCAGGCGCAGGATCGCAACGCCATCGCGGTGCAGGCCGACCTCCGGTCCCGAGCGGATGTCGAGCGGGTCATGGAGAAGACGATAGAGGAGCTCGGATCGCTGAATGTGCTGATCAACAACGCGGGCGTCTATCCGCGCGCTCCGCTGCTGGAGATGACCGACGAGCAGTGGGATGAAGTGGTGGACACGAACTTGCGCAGCGTCTTCCTATGCACGCAGCTGGGGGCCACCCAGATGATCCGGCAGGGTTCCGGCGGAGCGATCGTCAATATCGCAAGCATCGAGGCCGAGAATGCGACCGTCATGCACAGCCACTACCACGCCGCGAAGGCGGGAGTGGTTATGCACACCAAGGCCGCGGCCCGAGAGCTCGGGGAGCACGGTATCCGCGTGAATGGGGTCTCGCCCGGCCTGATATGGGCCGAAGGCCTGGATCAGGATTGGCCCGACGGCGTGTCGCGCTATCTGGCTGCCGCGCCCCTTGGCCGGCTGGGTCAGCCCGACGATGTCGCCGACGCCTGCCTGTTCCTCGCCTCCCCCGCCGCGCGTTGGATCACGGGCGCCAACCTGGTCGTGGATGGCGGCGTGTTGACCAGTACCGCATATTGATACGCTGCGCGCAGACGAGCCTGCGCCGGGTACACCCATCGTTCCACTCCACCGATTGGAGGATATATGCTTTCCGCAGAAGAAATCATTGAGATTTTAGCTCTGGAGCCGCTTCCCATCGAGGGTGGCTTGTATCGCCAGAGCTACGTGGCAAGCGAAGAGATCGCGGCTGAGGCACTCCCCAAACGATACGGGCGAACGAAGTCCATCTGCACAGCCATCTATTACCTGCTAACAGACCGGCCGGAATCGTTCTCCGCGCTCCACCGCCTCCCGACGGATGAGGTCTACCACTTCTACCTTGGAGATCCGGTGGAGATGCTGCTGCTTCATCCCGAAGGGCGCGGTGAATGGATCGTCCTTGGGCATGATCTGCTGGCCGGTCAGCATGTGCAATATGTCGTACCGGCCGGAGTCTGGATGGGCTCGCGGCTGATGGAAGGTGGGCTGTACAGCCTGATGGGGACCACGATGGCGCCCGGGTTTGACCACCTGGACTATCAGGGGGGCGACACGGTGGAATTGGAGCTCTTGTATCCGGATCGGGCGACGCTCATCCGGCAGCTCACGCGCTAATCAGGGAATCTGCGCTCCGCTATCTACAGCGAGCCACGCGGATCTGGGCTTTGAACCGGATCACTACTGGGCGAGCAGGAACGCAATCAGATTGTCGATCTCTTCCTCGGTCAGAATTTCCCCGTAGACCTTCGGCATTACGTTGTCAAAGTACTCCTCGTCTACGAACGCTGACGGATCGACGATCGACTCCCGCAGAAACTCCTCGGCGCTCATTCCCTCAATTCGCCCACCGGCATCTTCCGAGAGGCCTAGAAGCGAAGGAAAGCCGGACGGGCTTCTCTCTCCGAGCGTGTGGCATTCAGCGCACGCGTGTCTTCCCGGCTCATCCTCGAGACGCGTTCCGAAGATGTCTTCGCCGACCTCCGGGTCTCCGACAGTAGGTTGACCCACTGCGGGGCCTTCCTCCCCGCCGGCGGCGGGTGGTTCCTCGCCGCCGCAGGCTGCCAGGGCAATACCGATGGCCATGATCACATGTGGCTTGAAACTCATGGGGGATGCTCCTCTGGCTATGAAGCGTTTGTTGGCACAAGGCACAAGATACACTGGAGAAGAAACGCGCTTCAACTCAGCGCGGACTGACGATCACTTAGACGATCCCACCACGATCAGTCGGCAGCGATCGAGTTGGGCGCCTCCCGTACGCCCGCCATCAGCAAACCCAGCCGCTCCTTCGTGGCCTCTCTGGCAGGCATC
>JAPUGV010000214.1 GCA_027298025.1 Chloroflexota bacterium
GAATCTTCTCGCTTTCGAGTTCCCGTAGGGTGTCGGAGGCGATCCAACGCGCGGCCTTCGAATCGATTCGCTGAATCTCGTTGGCTACCATAGCGGATCCCTGTGATCGAACGGGAGCGATCCAACGGAGAGCTCATACAGCATCACGCCCAACGCGTACAGATCGGCGCGACCGTCATAGTCTTGGCCGAGCGCCAGCTCGGGCGCAAGGTAGAAGACGGTGCCAGAAATCTGCCCCTCCGAAGTCATCCGCGAGGCAACCGACCGCGCGATCCCGAAATCCACCAGCTTGGCCGTGCCATCGGATTGGACCAATACGTTCTCGGGCTTGAGATCGCGGTGAATCACGCCCGATTCGTGCGCATGCTGGAGGGCCAATGACACCTGCCGTGCCACGCTCACAATCTCGGAAAAACCGTCCGGCGCTCGCCGGTGCAGGTCCTGCCCATTCACATACTCCATCACAATGAAGGGGATATTATCGACCTCGCCGACGTCGTACACGGCGACGATGTTGGGGTGATTTAATTTGGCAATCGCTTGCGCTTCCTGCTGAAGGCGGGCCCGACCGTCCGTGCCGAATCCAAGACTGGTGAGAATCTTTACGGCCACATCTCGATCTAGCTCGAGATCGTGGGCTTGGAAGACCGTCCCGGCGCCGCCCCTACCCAGCACAGCTTCGAGTCGATAGCGGTCGTTGAGTACGGCGCCGGTGGCGAATTCGGTCATTCGCGTTTGGCTAAGAGGAGGGTGATGTCGTCGAAGGGCTGAGCGTCGCCGATGAACTGTTGCAATGCCTGAAGCAAATTGAGGGATATTTCCTGAGCAGAACGCGATCCGGCGGATTTAATCGACTCCCGCATGCGATCCTCGCCGTAGGCTTCCTCCGCTGAATTCAACGCGTCCGGCACGCCGTCCGTATACATGATCAGGGTGTCACCGGGTTCGAGCTCCGCGGTCCCTTGCTCCAGTACGAGGGATTCGTCCACGCCCAGCAGAATACCGGTTCGACCGAGCTCTTCGAATGTGCCCGAGTCGGCGCGGTAGATCAGCGGAGGGTTGTGCCCGGCATTAACATAGACCATTTCACCATCCTCGGGGCCCACCCGTCCGTAGAAAAACGTCACTGGCATGGCGGAGCTTGAATTGGCGCATATAAGGCGATTGGCCTTCGTGATGGCTTCTGCAGGAGAAGCGGCCTCCTCCAGGCTGGCCCGAACCATGCTGCGGGTCAACGCCATGAAGAGCGCGGCTCCCATGCCCTTGTCGGTGACATCGGCGATCACCAGGCCCATGCCCTCGTCATCCGTGGCGATGAAATCGTAAAAGTCGCCTGCCACTTCACGCGCCGGCAACCAGCTGGCGGCAAACTGCCAGCCTTTCAGCTCGGGTATTTCCTCCGGAATCAGTCCGGTCTGAACCGTGCGTGCCATCGAGAGCTCCCGTTCCATGCGGCCTTTGTCGACTGCCACCAGATACAAGCGTGCGTTTTCAATGGCTGTAGCGGCGCTCGAGGCGATGGCATTCAGCAACTCGAGATCTTCATTATTGAAGATGCCGGCATGCAGGCGGTTGTCCACATAGATCGCGCCAAGGATTTGATCCTTGACCTGCAGGGGCGAACAAAGAATGGACCGCAGACCCAGGCTCATGACGCTCTGCCGGCCCATGAATCGTTCATCATGCTGGGCGTCGCTGGTTATCACACCCTGACCCTCACGGATCACTTCCCCAACCACGCCGCGAGAGATCTCAAATTCGGGAGCTTCGAGTGTCTCTTGCTCCATGCCGCGCGCGGCGCGGAACACCAGGCTATCATCCGGATCTTTCAGCACCACGAAGCCACGTTCGGCGTTGACCGCAGAAATCACCTCGTCCATGACCGTGTTCAAAACATCATCCAGGTCAAGCGATGAATTAAAGGTCTTGGAGAGCTGGTAAACCAACTGGAGACGACCGGTATTGGGCTCGGAGGCCTGTTCAGTCATGTGTGCTTGCGAGTAGAAAATGATGCTTGGGCCCCAAGCATCATTGTTGCTGGCAACCTTGTAAACACCAGATTGGATATATGAAGTTTATAACCGTCCTTTTCAAGGTTGTCTAGCTTCCGAAAGGGGGTTGAAATCTGGCGCAGACACGACAGTTATAATTCCGTTGGTATGGCCGAGAACCAGGAGACCCCCAGCTCCGAACACATCGGCTCCCCCGACGATCTTAAAGCACAGGCAGCGACCGAGGCTACCACTCTCGATTGGGATCGAGTCAGCCGCCTGGTTTTGCTTTCCCGGGCGCTCGATGAGCTAGAAGAGTCAGAACTGGCCCCGTCCGGAGAGGTTCCCTATCAATTCTCCGCCAAGGGCCACGAGCTGGCGCAGGTCCTATTAGCGCTCGGCCTGGACCATCCGCACGATGCGGCCGGCGTCTACTACCGCTCACGGCCCTTCATGCTCAGCGTCGGCCTGCGACTCGAGGAAGCGCTGGCCGCCGGAATGGGGAAGACCCAAAGCCCCTCGGAGGGCCGCGACGTGGGTGTCGTCTTTTCTTTGCCCCCTCGCGAGGGGCCGACTGTACTGCCCGCTTCTGGCGGTGTTGGAACGCAATACACACCGGTAGCAGGGTGGGCGCAGGCGATACGGTACCGAGCCGAGACCCTGGGTGAGAAGGACTGGGGGGGAGCGCTGGCTGTGGCCCTGGGAGGGGAGGGTTCGGTCGCAACAAACGGATTCTGGTCGGCGCTGACCATTTCCTCGACCTTGCAACTCCCGATGCTCTTTTTCATTGAAGATAACGCTTACGCGATCTCAGTTCGTGGCGATCTGCAGACCCCTGGAGGAAACATCGCCGAGAACCTAGGCGCCTTCCGAAACCTGCTGGCACTCAGCGGAAGCGGATTTGATCCGAGCCGGACTTCCGAGCTCATTCAGGAGGCGGTTTATTACGTCAGGAGCGGCGCGGGCCCCTGTCTACTGCACTTGCGGGTACCGCGCCTGATGGGCCATACCTTCGCCGACAACCAGGCGTATCGCACCGAGCAGGAACTGGCCGCCGAACAGCGGCGCGACCCGGTGCATGCCCTGGAGGAGATACTTGGTGAAGCCGTCATCAATTCGCTGCGAGAGTCTGCTGACCGCGAGCTGGAAGAGGCGCTTATGAAGGCTCGAGCACTTCCAATCGCGGACCCGGGGACCGCAACGCAATTTCTGTTTTACGAAGGGCAAACCCAGAAGGTCGGAGGCCTGACCCCAGAACTGGGCCCGCGTACAGAACCTAGGCCAAAGGACCCGATCACCTCGGGACCCAGAATGAATTTCATCGATTCCGTCCGGTCCGTAATAGAAAATGAGCTGCAATTCAATCCCCGCGCGCTGGTTTTCGGGCAGGACGTGGGCGCTAGGGGAGGCGTGCACCGCGTCACGATGGATCTGCAGACAAAGTACGGTGAAGAGCGAGTCTTCGACACCTCTCTTTCCGAGGAGGGGATCATCGGACGTGCGGTCGGCATGGCACTCGCCGGACTGCTGCCGATACCGGAAATCCAGTACCGCAAGTACGCCGACCCGGCCACCGAGCAGCTCAACGACCTGGGGACGATCCGCTGGCGCACGGCGGGCAAATTCGCGGCTCCGATGGTGGTCCGCATACCGGTAGGCCACAGCAAGAAGACTGGCGACCCCTGGCACTCGGTAACGGGCGAGTCCGTGTACGCGCACGCGCCCGGCTGGCGCCTGGCGTTTCCCTCGAATGCGGCCGACGCGGCAGGACTTCTGAGGACTGCGCTGCGGGGTGAAGACCCCACCTTCTTTTTTGAACATCGGGCGCTGCTCGACGCGGCCGAAGCACGCCGACCCGATCCGGGGCCGGATTATATTGTGCCGTTTGGAAAGCTGGCCCACCTCTTGGAGGGAGACGAGCTCACGCTTGTGACTTGGGGAGCCATGGTCTATCCATCGCTCGAAGCGGCGACTGGGTTTAAGGGGCGCGCGGAGGTGCTTGATCTGCGGACCATAAGCCCCTGGGATCAGGAGGGCGTGCTCGAATCAGTGCGCAATACCGGACGCTGCCTGGTAGTTCAGGAGGACACCTGGACCGCAGGATTCGCAAGCGAGATTCTGGCTACCATTGCCTCTGAGGCCTTCATGGATATGGATGCACCCATCCGACGACTGGCCACACCTAATGTGCCTAT
>JAPUGV010000215.1 GCA_027298025.1 Chloroflexota bacterium
CGTTCTGCACCTGATGGAGCCCTCTAGGACCTGTTCCCAATAGCAACCAGACGGGGGCCGCTAGATAG
The DNA here is from genome assembly GCA_027298025.1 of Chloroflexota bacterium. Classification (GTDB taxonomy): domain Bacteria; phylum Chloroflexota; class Anaerolineae; order Anaerolineales; family E44-bin32; genus JADFRG01. The sequence continues at coordinate 69 of JAPUGV010000215.1, forward strand.
GTGTAGAGAATACTCCTTCTCCCTTCTTATAGGATATTTTTGAACGACCTCGCCGCTTCAAAAATTTTGTTCACGTCACCCTTCGCTCTCTGAAACTCCTCATTTCTCGAGTGTCCTTCAATTCGCCGCTCAGACACTAATCCAACCGATTGAGAACACTCTCCCTCCCGTCCTGCAGGAAGGCCATCAGGCTATCGACTACCTGACGCACGCTTTCTGTCGACGCCCCCAGGTCACCAGACACGTTCATGCTGTGGTCAGCCCCTTCGACTAGCGACAGCTCAAATGCCTTCCTGTCGCGGAGGCTTTCAAGCGCCTCGGGTGAATAGAATCGATCGGCCGTGCCGACCGCTACATAGGCCGGTTGCTTGGTTTCCAGGAAAAGCGGATCAAAGAAAGGCGTCCCTAGGGCGGGCGTGAGGTAGCCGGCCCGCGCTTGCCTAAACTCCGGTACATTGGCACACAGCTGCGCAACCACGGCCGCCCCCAAAGACTTTCCCACCAGGCCCAAGCGCGGATAATCCCGAGCGCCAAACGCCACTGAAGCGGCGGATCGGCACTCCGCCAGCAAACCATCTAGACCGTCCTCAAACGGTTCCTTGCCTGCGGTCTGGAACCCGTAGCTGACGGCAAGCGTATCCCAACCCCGATCTCTAAGTAGTTCGCATGGGTAGTAGAGCAGCGGCCCGTCCACACCATAGTGATTGCCGGGATACACCACCAGCAACCCTTCTGCGGTCTCGGACTGTCGATAGAACTTGTGGATCAAGGGCCGGCCGTCGGCCGTCTCCAAATCCAGCTTTATCAATTCGGACACAGTTAATTCTCTGGTGCCTAGTGAATTAGATCGCGTGCCGAATGATGGCGCACCCGAAGGATGGCGTCTCGGACGGTTCCGGGCTTAGCCCTTTTCGAACCGCCCCGACAGCTTCGCTCAAGTAGTTCCTGGTTGGCGCCCGCTGACGCAGGCTCACGTCGTCCAGTCCACCGGCATAACGGAGCACGCCTTCCCCGTCGATCACAAATATGTGGGGAGTGGTGACCGCGCCGTAGGAATCCGCCACTTCGTGATTTCGGTCTCGCAGCAAACGATCGATCTTGTCGTTCCGCGCGGCACTCTTGACAAGCTCATCATCCTCGTTCTCATTCGAAACAATACACCAGAGAGAAACTGAATCCCCCCACTCCGGAATAAGCTCCTCAAGCACGGTATCGGCTCGCCTCGAATGGACACACTCTGCCGACCAGAAGTTCAGGACCACGATCGATCCTCGCCAATCGCGCAGGGAGTGCGCCTGACCATCGAGACCCATCAATTCAAATTGGGGTGCGGGATCGCCGGTCTGGGCTACGGAATCCATTGCGGGAGATATCCTCCTTCCACCAAGAATTCGTGCACCTTGCCTTCCCGATTCGTCATCCAGATCTCAGGCATATCGTTCAGATCGGCTTGATTCAGTCGCATGTATGCTATCCGGGTCGAGTCTGGGTTCCAAGCTAGCGAAGCGTGGCTGAAATCCGGGTCATCTGTAATCGGGCGCGGTTGCGATCCATCGGCCTTCATAATCCACACTTGACGTCCTGGCGTCCAGCGCTCGTCCAAGAACTTGCGTCCAAACGCGATCCACTCGCCGTCCGGGGAATATACCGGGGAGGCATCTTCGACCGTGCCGAGACTCAGGTCTTTAATAACTAAGGTAGCCGCTTCGATACGATAGAGATGGCTGAAGAAATCGGCCTGACCTCCCCCCTCTGGCCCTGCCTCTAGCGGAAATACGATTTCCGGCAGGATCAGATATTCGCCGTCCGGCGACCAAGACCCCAGCAATCCCAATCCATTCGGAACCATGTTCAGGGGCAGGAGGCCCGCTGGATCAAGAAAGACCACCGCACCAAGTGAGTCGTTATAGAAAGTGAGAATCCCGTCGGGGGACCAATCCGGTGAGATGGTGACCTGCTCTTCTGGCTGTACACGCGTCGGTTTTCCCCCGAGACCGATCGGCAACAGCCACACCTGTCGGGTCCCCGGAACCCGCCTGCCGGCGGCGCTTGTCTTCCACTCAAACTGCTCGAAGGCAAGAAACGTCCCATCAGGCGAGAGCGCCGCGGCCTGGCAGCGGCTGATTTCATCGCATGCGTGCAGCAGTTCGTCCGATCCGGTTTCGAGATCCATTAGCCGGATTTCGGAGCTACCGCCTTCATGCAGCGCGGTGTAAACAATGGAAGCCCCGTCGAGCCCAATGGAATAATCGATAATTCCGGCCTCGGTTTCGGTCAGCCGGCTGCGTTTTTGACTTGTCAGATCCAGCAAGTACAGATCGGAGGGTCCTCCCGAAGGCCAGAGATATGCCAGTCTGGGCTCGCCAACTCGAAACGACCAATCCAAAGAGCGAAACACCGGCAGAAATCGAGTGGATCGCGCGCCCAGTTCAAGGCCGACCAAGATATTCTGCCCCGTAGGCCAGCTCTCGATCGGCCGATAAAGCAGCGTGTTTCCCTCCCAAGTGATCTCACCTGGAATGGCGGGTCTCACGGAGAGCCGCGATTCGACCGAAATACGGTCCATCGGCCGATCAAACTCGATGCGGATAGGCGCGCGGGCGGGAATGTGTGGGGAGCCGCTTTGCGGGCCAAAGGCTGTAACTTCCGGCGCTGCCAATCCGCCTAACAAGACCAGGCCGACTAAGACCCCTAAAGCGCCGAGCAGTGCCGCTCGTTGGCCACTAAACATCTCTAGTCATCAAACTCTCAGGTTTCCGTCAGCCGCTGCTTGAGGTCTTGCATGATGGGCACAGGTGTGGGATCTGTGCCGTAGGCCATTGCAAGGTAGTAGGCGACATAGTCACCGAGATGCAGATTCGTCCATTGGTGGGCCAGTCGCGACTGGCCCTGGGCTTCCAGGATGTCCGTGTTGAAGCCCTCTACCATGAGGATGTTGCGCGTGGCTTCGAGACGCTTCAGATTGCGTGGATGATTCAGCGTTGAGCGCAGAAACACGACCATCATGGGGCCAAAGAGGGACTCGGGATGCTGCACGCCCTCGATCATGTTGTGATCTGCCTCGGGCAATTCCTCGAACTGCGCAACCGCCTTCGGCATTTCGGCCAGCTGTGTACGCCATCTGCGCGCCACCGGAGCCAAGAATTCCGAACCGATGACGGTTGGCCAACGATTCATGAATTGGCCTGCCATGCGCTTTGCCAGGTTACTGGCGACCGGCACCTCGGCGCCAATCTCGCTCATTTGGGCATGCATCGCGCCCACGGTCTCATTGAGATCCTCGGGATGAAACTCGATGAAACCCAGTCTGACGAGGGCGGAAAGCAGCAACCCGAACGAGAAACCCACCGCCGAGCGAGGTCGGCCATCGTGCTCAAAGCGCCACACAGGTGCGCTTACGTTGGCCGCGTTCTTTGCCAGTATGCCGCCCGTAGTCACAGCCATCACTTTGGCTCCCTGCTCTACCGCCCGATCGAAGGCGGATAGCGTTTCTTCTGTATTTCCGGAGTGAGAGGAAGCGATCAGCAGCGTCCGCTCATCGGATACAAAGCCGGGGAGGTCGTAGTTTCGCCAAATGATGATCGGGACCTTCGTCACCGGCGCCGCATACGATGCCAACAAATCGCCTCCGATGGCTGAGCCCCCCATGCCGGCGATGACTACCTGGATCACCTGCTCCGCATCTGGAAGCGGATATTCTTGCCCGAGCTCCCATGCAGCCTGGAGTTGCTCGGGCAGTTTGTTGATGTACCCAAGCATATCTAGCGGATCGAGCTCCTTGAAGCGCTCTGGTTCGTCCAGGATCATTCCGCCTCCTCCGCGAGCCGATAGACCTCGCGCCGCGGCCAACCAGTTTCGGCTGCCACTTGGCGTGCCGCCTCGGATCGCCGCATTCCTTCGGAGATGCGACGCGAAACGACCTCTCGGACGCTAGCTTCGTCCCATTCAGACATCCAATCCGCGCCCCCGATCACCAGAGTGATCTCACCGCGCGGCTCCTCTCGCTCAAACTGCTCGCGCACTTCTGACAAGGAGCCTCGGATAATTTCTTCGTATCGCTTGGTCAACTCTCGGCAGATCGCGATTTGCCGCTCTGGACCAAACACCGCCTCGAGGTCCCGGAGTGTTTCGCGCAGGCGGTGGGGAGCTTCCATTGCTAACATCGTTCGAGGTTCTGAAGCCAGCTTCTGGATCGCCACCTGCCTTCGACCCGCCTTACGAGGTAGCCAGCCCAGGAATACAAAGGAATCGGTGGGAAGCCCGGAAGCGACAATTGCCGCCATGGGCGCGGAGGGTCCCGGAATGGGACTCACTTCGTGACCCGCGGCCGCGGCTGCACGCACCAATTTGAAGCCGGGATCCGATACCAACGGAGTTCCCGCATCCGAGACCAGCGCCACCGAGCCTCTTGAGAGGTGATCTAGCATTGTCTGTAGACGAATCGCTTCGTTGTGGTCGTGGTAACTGAGCAGGGGCGTCTCAATCTCATAACGGTCGAGTAGTTTTCGAGTATGCCGCGTGTCTTCTGCGGCTATGATGTCCACCTCGCGCAGCACGCGCAGTGCCCGAAGCGTGACATCCTCCAGGTTGCCGATGGGGGTAGATACCAGGTAGAGCGTTCCCATGCGCGTATTTTAGCAGAGCAGAGACGTGGGTTGCTTTGACGAGCCGGGTCGTTGTAAAGGGACTCCCATTGATCCGTTCAGCGCAAAGTGAGCGCGGAATCAAACAGCCCAGCCAACGGCCAGGCTGTTATTTCAAATAACATCGCAATTTCTGGTACTAGGCCACTAAATCTGGAGGCTCGTCTCCAGCCTCTTCCTGCTCGAGTTCATCGGAAGTTTCCTCTTCTTCGAACCCGGAAGCATCGTCCTCGTCCTGCTCGGGTTCATCGGAGGTCTCTGCTTCGAACTCAGGAGCTTGGTCCTCGTCCTGCTCGAGCTCATCGGAAGTTTCCTCTTCGGACCCGGAAGCTTCGTCCTCGTCCCGCTCGGGTTCATCGGAAGTTTCCTCTTCGGACCCGGAAG
>JAPUGV010000216.1 GCA_027298025.1 Chloroflexota bacterium
CGACCAGATTGCCCTCACCGAGCCGCAGGTTCGCGCCTCCGAGCGTCAGGGTCACCCCCGCACCGATGCTGAGATCCGCCGCCCCAGCCGCCGAAGCCAGCAGCCAGCACGCCGCGGTCGCTCCGACCTGCGAGCGCACCCCCCGTCTCATCGCACCGCCTTCCGTTGCATGCCGAAATCTCCTCGGCCCCACACCAACCGTGGATCAATATTCCTTGACGATGATGTGATCGCTCGACCAGCAGCCGGCGTCGAGAAACGCGCGCGTGCCCGAGCCAATGGGAAACGCTTGCACCCACATGCTGATCGTGTGGGCGCCACTCCCCAGCCCCGTGAAGATCCCCGTGATGCTGACCGGTATGCCGTCGCTACCTACTTCCGCCGCCTTGAAAGCCGCTCTCGCCCAACCATTGGATGTGGGGGCGTTGCTGACTCTGAGCTCGAATCTGGCGCCGTTGGCGTTGAGCGGGTCGATCACGGCGATTCTTCCATTGTAGGTGACCTCGATCGCGGAACCGGCTTTCAGCTTGGTGAAGGTTCCGAAGTCGGTGATCTTCGCCCAGCTTTCGTCGAAACTCGCAAGAATTTTGCAGTTGTTCGTGAATACGGTCGTCGCGACGCTTGCCGCAGAAGTTTGAACCGAGCCGTCGGGAAATTCGAACCCTCCAAGCGTCGATTCGATCGTGCCGACGACGGTGAGGGGGTTGCTCGGATTGGCCGTGCCAATCCCGACTTGTCCGGAGTCCTTGACCCGGAAGCGTTCCGCCCCCCCGCTATCTTTCACGACGAAGCCGTCACCGGCGCCGAGTTCCACGACGGCATCCCCAGCCCGGGTCGGGCTCGGGAGCAGGCCGGCGAGCAGCGTGACAACAAGAATCGCGGTGTCTCGACGCATCTTGGATCTCCATCTCTCTCGGTATCGGGAATGCCGGCCCCTACCTAGGAGCCACAGCCCAGCGCCCTCGTGAAACGATCGTCCTTCATCGGCAGCGCTCCGCACGGTACCGTGATCCAGGTCTGCGTCTGGGACACCCGGTGCGAAATCATCGCGGAGAAGCCTATTCTACCCGGATTCCAGCAGGAAGTGGCAAGATTGTGTTCAGGTTGGCGGGGTCGCTCCGTTACCCGACGGGCTCCCACAGCGCGCCCAGACCTGCCCAAAGCCTCTTTCCCCTGGTTTACACCGGCAACTCTGCAACCCCCGAGCGCAGCAAGCCGAGTAGGCGGAGAACACCCAATGCCGGAAGGGCTGCAGCGTCGCGGATATGCGGGCCGTGCTGGATGCAGCCAACTGCCGCGGTGTGCAGGCACCTGCAAGGCAGGAGACGTATAGTAGGCGCCACTTCTCGTGCTTCCGCTGTTTCCCTAAACCGTAGGCCGGAGGTTCGAGTCCTCCCGGGGGCGCCAGGGAGCGGGTTCGGGGTAAACCGTGACCGATCTCAACACGCTCGCCAACTTGGCGGAGATTTTTGGTGCCTTCATTGTTGTCGGCGGGCTGGGCTTCGGCGTGGTCCAGCTGCAGCATTATCGCCAGCAACGTCGCGAGACTGCCGCCATTGAGCTACTGCGTTCATTTCACAATCCCGAATTCTCGCGCTCCTTGCGTGGGGTTCTCGCGCTACCCAATGGCGTGCGCAAACGTGACATGGGAGAGTGTAGCACTGAGGAGCAAAATGCCATCATGGTGGTCGTCCTGACCTTCGAATCCATCGGCGTCATGGTGTTCCGGGGCATCGTGCCCCTCGAGATGGTGGACGAACTGCTGGGCGGAGTGTGTGTCGAATCCTGGGGACGGCTCAATCAATACACGCAGGATTCCCGCGCTGAGAGCGATCGCAACACCATGAGCGAGTGGTTTCAATGGCTCGCGGAGCGCCTCGCAGAGCAGCACGCGCGCTACGGGCGACCGGCTGCATACGAGCAACATCGCCACTGGCGATCTTGATGCTTGGACATGTCGTCGAGCGGCAGGTGGTCTGTTGTTTTTCTATGCTCCGGCCATGACGTCGATTGAATCGAACAGATCGGTCCTCACGAAGGAATCGGCCTTCCGGATCTTCAAAGCGTTGATTTTTCTGATCCTGATGGTCAATCTCTTCTACTACCTGTTAGAAGACGTGACCGCGTACCTGTACCTCGCGCCGGGATCTACGTTTTTCGATGCACTGGAGAGTTTTGCCGTCACGATCGACTACGTGGCGTGGATGGTTCTGATCGTCTTGTTCGAGATGGAAACGAGCGCGCATGCCAGAGACCAGCTCAAGGGAACGCGCAAGTGGGTCATTGCCGGCCTGACCGTAGGCTGTTACGTGGTTCTGGTCTATGCAGCCTATGGCTACGCGGCGGGTCTCAGGGATGCCTACAACTTCGAGCCGATCGCTTCGGAGACGGTCTGCGATCTCGCAGACGGTCATTTCGCGTATCTGAATACAGAGGCTCGGCCTATCGAGCTGACCAAGCACAACTGCGCTGTGTTCGAGAAGAGCGAGATTTTCAAGAGCCCAAAGGACAATCTGATCGCCACGCATTTCAATTTACTGGCGCTGCGAAAACTCGCTTGGATCGATGTGATCAACGCGAATGCATGGCTCATCGTGGTCCTGCTGTTCCAGATCGAAGTTTCGCTCCAACTCTCGAAAAAACTCACGAAACGCCGACTCATCGCCACGAAGGCAGCGAAGGGCATCGCCTACCTCGCGCTGCTGGGCTGTGCGATCTACTGGACGGTGTACAGCGCGTTCATCGATTCCTGGGACGCTTGGCTGTGGCTGCTCGCTTTCCTG
>JAPUGV010000217.1 GCA_027298025.1 Chloroflexota bacterium
CCGATCTGCATGTTCTGGTGATTCTTATGCCATGAGCAAATACGCCAGATGGCGTTGCTCTGGGCCAACTCCTCTCTGATATAGCTCTCATGGCCCAGGCCCCTAGTGCCGACACCGGAGAGGATAAAGAACAGGCCCCGGTAGCGGCAGCTTGATTTGACGCCTAGGTCGCCGGTGCAGTCCGCCTCTGGGATTCTCGCCAATCGATCGGTGAGCTTTCGCTGATACCCAATCCAAGCGCGCCTATCGTGATTGCCAATGGAGGCGAAATACGGAAAGTCGGGACCTAATACATCGTTGATGCGTTGATCCCACGCATCTGGGTCGTGGTTGTAGTCAAGATCGCCCTGATGAAGCACCATGTCGGCACCTTCGCTTTTGATAAGCGCGAGGACAGCTAGCGCATCACTCGTAGAGCCTTGATCGCCGATGAAGGCGACGGTGAAGTTAGGCGGGGGGACTGTTGGTGGGGCGGACGGGATATTTACGTTAAATGCATGACCCGATGGCGTTGCAGCGTCGGCAAAGCCGGATGGTTCTACTGCCGTGTTATCACGCGGTGGGGCGTACGCAGTGTTTACTTTAGATGCATAACCCCTTCGCGTTGCAGCGTCGGCAAAGCCGGATGGTTCTACTGCCGTGTTATCACGCGGTGGGGCGTATGCAGTGTTTACTTTAGTTGCATAACCCCTTCGCGTTGCAGCGTCGGCAAAGCCGGACGGTTCTGTTGTCGTGTCGTCACTCGGTGAAAACAGAGATACTACAGTATTTTCTTGTGGCGCTAGCTGATCACTGAACTCACCACGGCTTACAAGCAGCAAATCCACGATCACTACTACAGCCGTCGCTAGAGTAAAGATCTTAAATAATGAAAACATCTGAGCTACCGGCTCTTCGGATCAAACGTTTCGTGTACAAAATATAGTCAAAATGGCCAGCTGGCCCCTCACGAGCTTTCTGTCCACTGGGCCGCTATTATCAGCAATCTTTGTAAAGGTGTATTCCGCTGGTGTTTGCTTACGACCTTCTCGGCCAATGAAGGCGCAGCCCGGGATCATTTGAGCCAGTTCGCACCCGCTTTCCAGAGGTATCCATTCGTCCTCGGCTCGTGCTAGGGCCCTACGTCGATCCTCTCCTCCAGGTCAGTGAGCGTAGCCTCCAGCACCGCCATCGCTGGCGTGGGGACCGCGGCCTGCTCACCCTGGACGGTCGCGCTATCGACCACCTTACGGGCAGCGGTCACCAGTATGATAATGGATTGAAAACGTTCGACGCCTTCGCCTGAAGCCTCGCCTTCGCTCATTGTAAGTCCCTCCGACCCTTGATTATTGTCTTCGGTGTATAAAAACGCCTCCTGCGACAACGGCCTAGTGGGGTAGAACGGGGCCGGCCCCGGCTGCCACCTGCTCACTCGTGTGACTAGCATTACACACGATACCCGGCACCATCAAATTTCATTTGGTTGATTAACCGCCCTCAAGCGTTTCGAGCCCTCGGGTGGGGGAACCTGAACCCTCAAGGACGCGTTCCATCTGTCTCTCAGCCTGAACGGATCGCGTGAGAGCACTATCTAGGTGTTCCAGCATCCGCTCCTGGCCGAAAGCGGACGTTCGACGGAAAGGGGGAGGGGGCAGCAAATTGCCCTGAACGGCTAAGAACGCGTACGGAACTGCCCGAGTCCGAGTTCGTCAATCATACGATCGATCTCCTCCTCGGGCATCCGAGCTACCTCTTCCAGCGCCGCCCACGTGGGATCGTCGTCGAACGACTCGGCAGGGACGGGCATGCCGGCCATCGTGAAGACGTCCAAGTCGACGTAGAGTGTTGTGTCAACCGTCCACACGTGTGGACGAGCCAACATCGAGAGGTCGCCAATGACGGTTTGGTTATGATCAGCCTGCATCGGCAAGTCTACCCAGTACGCGCTGAAGCTGTACGAGTGACCACTCGCCGCCTCTTGGAGCCTGCACTCCCAGCGTGTTGAGTTCTGCCACTATCGCTCGTTGGGACATTCCCTGCTTCTCGAACGCCTGCAAGGTGGGGTGCAATCGCTCTGCGAACGCGCGCGCTTGCCTTCGGCGGCTATCATTGTCGGCCTTGAGGTTGGGATTGCCCAGCTTCTTGCCGTTTGCCTTTGCCCTCGCCAGTGCGGCCCGCGTCCGCTCCGAGATCATCTTCCGCTCATACTGCGCGAGCGCCGCGCATGCTGGCGCGCATCGCTAAACGGACGGGACTGTCTCCTGAAGATTTATAGCGGCTGGAGCCATCGATTTATTTAGCGACCGGTTTTATAAGAAAAGCGGCCACCCGGGGCCGCTTTTCCTTTTGGAACGATCCCTGCTAAAAGCCGATGAGCTTGTCACGATCCAGGCAGCGGTACTGGATCGCCTCGGCCAGGTACGCCTGCGCGATGTCCGCCGCGCCCCCCAGGTCGGCGATCGTGCGCGCGACCTTCAGCACCCGATGATAGGCGCGCGCGCTCAGCCCCAACCGTGCCACTTTCCCTGGTGACCATTGCGATCAAGGGCTTAGAAGACTGATCAACATTTGGGCTATGATTCTGCTTTCCCTAGAGAACACCGTAACGGGAACCCAACCATGCCCTTCTATCACAACCCCAAGCAAGACGACTACAACAAAATCCCCGAACTCCAAGTCTGCATTGCCGAGGCCTTATATGACGCAGAAGCGGTCCTGTCAAACCCCAGTGCCTTCACGGCAGAAGAAATCAGG
>JAPUGV010000218.1 GCA_027298025.1 Chloroflexota bacterium
GACGGGGTCATGCGCCCACTTGACCCCGTGGCGTCTATCAGGCGAAAAGCGGACGTATCGTGGCCAATATCGGCAAGCCCCAGCCAAAGCATCGGGCCCGCGACTAGGTGTCTTAAGTATCGCCCCTCGACCTGGTCCCAGGCCTCGAAGCCATGCAAACTGCTGCCATCTTCGGCGTGTTGCAGGTACCAGCTATTAAATCCTCCTGCTGGGCGCATGAATCCCGGATCCGTGCCATGCACCGCGTCGACAAAGCTGGATAGCGACCACCAGGCATCGACCGGGACCGTGTCAAGCAGGTCAAGCGCCGCACGCCTGCCCACCAGCGGGTCGTTGGGCCAATCGCCGGTTGGGCTGATTACGCCGCCAGCCTGCGAGAGATCGTTCCATTCGGTCGAGCTTTTCCACGTTTCCCGGAGAAGTTTTAATACTTGATCGCGAGGCATTTGTAGGAAGTCGCGTATCCCATCTGGGGATCCGAAGACATGCGCTTCTTGCAACAGACCCTCTATCAAAGCCAGCGAATCGGGTTGTCGGAGAAAGTCCGATAACCATCTGCGATCCAACTCTCCTGCTCGCCGGTGGGCGGCCAAAACTGTGGTTGCATCGTCCACTGCGTAGGCATTCGATGGGTTGATTCGTTTCGGAGCTGGGGCGGGCTCCCCTAGCGGGCGACGCTCGGGGCGGCTCACCTCGGGCAACTTGTCCAATAGATCGTCGGGGAGGAACCCGTATTCTTGGGGTCCGCCGGCGGAGTCGGCGAAGGCCTTTGCCATAAGCCCCCGATACCAGAGCATTTCCAAGGGAGACGCCGGCTCCTTCCACGGCTCCAGGCGGTCTCTCTTGCCTGGCCCCATCTCCCTGACCGGGCCAAATTGGCGGACGAGCGCCTCCATCGGAACCCGTCCCCCACTCTTCTGTAAACGTTCCAAGGCACGCCTTGCGTCCCCAGGCAGGGTCTCTAAGATCTCTGGGGTCCGATCCAGCATGGCGCTGGACAGGCCCTGAACCGTTGCGGAGTGAGGATCATTTGGGAGTTCCAGCCCCCAGAGATGGGCAATGACCTTCAGGTGGCCCCGGTCGTGATCCTGGAGGGTCTGGGCGAGCGTCTTCACCGCGGGGTATGCTCAGGCGATGAGACGAATAGCTTCGGGAAGCACTTGCACGGTGAGCTCACGCACGTTGTCCGTGGCGTTGGCGAAGATCTCCCCGTCCGTGTGAATGAGCAGCGCATGATCTGCTTCGAGCTCAAGCTCGCGGAATCGCCCAATGTGGACTTCCTTGAAGCGCCCGTGCGTGCCGCGCATGAATTCGGGGATCAAACGAAACATCATGGGGCGAGATACCCGTTCGACCATCGTATAGTCGAGCACGCCGTCATCCGGCCGGGCCTCCGGTGCAAGGATGAAACCGCCCCCCTCTCGCCGGCCATTCAGGAAAGCAACCCAAAGAAATTTGTTATCGATCTCTTCCGTGTCCGTGCGGATCTTGAAATGGGGAGCATGCTGATCTCGAAGAATGGTCTTCACCGCGGCCACGAAATACATGGGAGTGCCTTGGAGGCGAGTGATGGTATGAGAGTGGATGACCGTGGCCGCGTCAAAGCCAATACCGAGCGAGTTGTCCCAGTACTCGGTGCGACCTGACCCGTCCCGCACCATTCCTATGTCCAGGCCTCTCGGTTCCCCGGAAAAGGCTCTCAGGATTGCCACTGCAGGATCCGATTCAAGCCCGACATTGGCACAGAAATCATTCCCATTTCCTATGGGTACCGCGGCCAGCATGGGCCGTACCTCGGAACTGACCTGCATCAACCCGTTGATGACCTCGTGCACCGTGCCATCGCCACCAATGGCTACCACGATTTCAAAGCCGTCTTGGGCTGCTTCCTGGGCCAACTCGGTCGCGTGGGTGGGGTACTTGGTGCCGGCCCATTCCGCGCCTCCCAAATGTTCAATCGTGGCCTGTAGCGAGGAGGCGATCCGCCATCCATGGCCGTTGTCGGCGTGAGGGTTAAAGATTAGCTTAACGCGGCGATCCACTCGTTCAACTTTCCTTTGGCGGTTGGAATCGGGACGATAGGAGCGATTATAGCCGATGCGCGATCCACTCCATTTCGCGCATCGGCTTACTCAGGGAACTGAGCGGTGTGCCCAATGCTGGCGCTTCAGTAGTACCTTTTTTAAGCGTAAAGTGGATTGACTCTTGAGCCGAGTCTGCGTAGAGTCAGGGCAGTAGAAGCCTCAGGCCACCAAGGACAGCTAACCCCCGTCGGCCGTGGCGCTACTCTGACCAAACAGCCCGAGCCATTCAGTGGGTGGCGAAGGGAAAGTAGTACGCCGGTCGGTCGGAGTTCCGCCCTTCCCTGCGGCGAACAGATGTGGGGCCTTCCGGTAAGAGCGGCAGTGCCGGCCGTCCAGCGGATTGGCAGGGGGCTCTGCTACTTTAAAACCCCCAAAACATAGGCGAGATTCGAGCAGGTAGGAATCTTAGGAGCGGCTGTCGGGTCGCAAGGCGGACGGACCCATATCGGTAGTTCGGCCTAAAACCCGGTATGCGGTCGAACCTTCACCTGTTCCGTCGGGTTCAAAGGTAAATTGGTGATGGGCCGGCTCCAGGTATCCGTGGGTGCGGTCGCTGATCCATAATTCCCCATCTGCAGCACGACTTTGCAGCTTGCGCGCGGTCCTCAGCAAATCTCCGGTGAGGGTGAGTTCTTGCCTGAACTTGAACCCTTGATCCAGCGCTCGATCCGGGAGATAGGGTCCCGCCGTAACCTCCCCAGTATCGATCCCAATGCCGATGCTTAGCGCAAGGAGTCCAGGATCCCGGTAGGCCGATTCAACATGCTCAAGAAGCGATAGAGCGGCGTGGGTCGCGAGCAGTGCGCTCACTTGAGGAGGCGCGCGGTTTGGCGAAACCCCGAAGGTGGCGGTCAATGCTGCCTGCCCTGCGAGACCTACGGTTCCGCCATGTTGTTGAACAATCTCCGCACTTTCCGCGAGAAGGGTTTCATCAACCGAGGCCGAAAACCTCGCATACAGTACTGAGACTTTCTCAGCGTACCCGATGGTCGGAAGGGTAACCGCCTCGCCGGCCGCCGGCTGTCGTTGGGAGGTTGGCGGCAAACGCAGTTTCAACCAGGCCGGCAGGATAAGCAGCGATCCAATCGCGACCGAGATCAAAAATGGAAAGCGCGGCCCAAAGAACTCCCAAATCTGGCTTCCGATCCATGGGGACGGGAGAGAGAAGATACTGATTGAAGTCGCAAACAAGCCATATGCGACCCCCCTCAGGTGTTGAGGGACCGCTTTTGAGATCAGCGAGCTTCCTGAAGGGGCAAACAGCCCGAAGCCGATTCCCTGTAGGGCGAAGGAGAGAGTGAATCCCAACGTATCGGCCGAGAGCACAAGGACTAATCGCGAGCCAACGCCGGCGAGTAAGGCCAACGCGATGACGGTTCGTTCGCTGGTCCGGTCGACCAGCCATCCCGCCGGATAGAGCGTGAGCAGGAGAGCTAGCCCGTAAACCGTCTCCATGAAACCAATGCTCTCCAGGCGAACCCCCTGGATCTCGGTCAGGTACACGGGGATCAGATTAAACGAGAGTGTCATGGCGATATCGCGGACTCCATCGATGATCAAAGCCCAGGCGATTACGCCGCCTGCGACGAACAAGGCCCACATTTGAGCGAACGAGCTCTTAAGCGATTCCCAAGAAACCTGCTGGCTTGAGAGTTTCAGAGAGGGGGCCATGCGCAAGAGGAAGAAGAAGATGACGGCTGCGAGAGCAAAGGCCGCCGCGGCCACCCCGAACATGAATTGAAAGCTTATGGTGGCTGCTAGAAGGCCGCCGACTACCGGGGCAACGACGCCCGGTGCTAGATAGACAGATTGCGAAACCCCGAACATCCGTCCTCGGGACGGCTCCGGAGTGATATCGGCGATGTAAGCGGCGAAAGCCGGGATCGTGAGCGAGGAAGTGATGGCCATCAACGCCGCAGCTGGTAGCGCGGCTTCCCAGGTTGGGGCGAGGGCGTATGCGGTGAAAGTCAGCACACCCGTCACACTCCCGATAAGAATTACCTGCAGGCGACCCACAACATCCGAAAGCCAGCCGCCCAAAACCTTCCCCGGGATGGCGAAGATCATGGAGATGGTAAAGAACAATCCCAATTGAGCGATGCTAGCGCCTAGCTCCCGGATGTAGACCGGAATCAATACAAAAGGCATGGTGACGGCGAAATTCGTCAATGCCATGCCGAAGAGAAAAATGAGGGTGCGTCGGTTGATTACCAGCTTGTCAGCTATGTCCTCACCCCTGGCATCCAGTCGACGGGGTCCTTAGATCTTGGGAATCCCGTGTTGTTCTTCCAAGTGCAAGGGTTCAGTTCCCTATTAGGCGGTCCACCTCCGCTATGGCCTGAATCCGGCTGCGGAATAAGACTGCGTGCATTCCGATCTCAGCGGCTGCGGAGATATTGTTCTCAAAGTCGTCGACGAACACAGCGCGGTCTGCTCGGACCTCCAGCCTATCGAGGGCAAGTTGGTATATTGCAGGATCTGGTTTCGCCAAACCGACCTCGGCCGAGATGACCAGGTCATTAAATGCGTCGTCGATGCGCCAGTGACGCACAAGCAGCTCTCGAAGCTCGAGCCAAGCGTTCGAAATGAGTCCGGTCTGGAGTTGCGCCCTCAATCCTCGGATGTAGCCTACCAATTCCTGGTCGAGGTCATCACCCTGCCAGAAGTCCCGAGTCAACTGTGACCCTTCATCTCGGCTCAGACCCAATTCCTGGCGGGCCCATTCCCAAACCTCTTCCGCGTGGATTTCACCCAGGGCAGCCTGGTGGCCCATTTCTCCGCCAAAGATAAACCGATCCAGCTGGCGTGGCTCCATCCCCAAACGCTGCTCCCAACGCTCGCGCTTGGTTCGATCTTCCGTACGCACGATGACGCCGCCTAGATCCCAGAAAACGGCTTCAATCATGGCTTCGCGCATTCTTGGTTGAAGTGTATCCGAAGGGACTCAAACTTCAGTAAGGGAGTGTTTCACTCGGGTAGGCCAAGGTTCATCAATTCCTTGCCCGGCCGAAGCTCCTTAGCATGAGCGTCGTATTGAAGGGCAACCACCATACCGGCCTTCTCATAGAGCCGATTGGCGCCCATGGGATTCAGCCCATCGACTCCAAGGCCAACTTTGGAGGTTCCGCGTCGCCAGAACTCTCCAAACGAATGCTGCAGGAGCGCGAGTCCGAGCCCCTTCCGACGCCACGGGCGCCTAACGCTAAGGGTGCGGATCCAACCCATATCGGGATCATGGTCGGCTTGCGGCCGAGCGCGCGCCAGGCCAGCGATCTGATCGCCGTCCCAGGCGATGAACCATAACCCGGGATCGAAGGCGGTTTCGTGGAAACTCGCGTGCGACCATCGTTCAAAACCCACTTCGAAGGACTCCGGCACATGTCCCCAGTGGTCCTCAAACGCTTCATCTTCGGCACGGTACACTGCCTCCGCATCCCTTTCGCGATCAAAGGGTCTCAGCTGGATGCCGTTCGGCCATTTGGGCGACTCAGGGGGCTCTTGAAGATCGATCGTCATGCGCCAGAAATATCGATCGACCTGATAGTCTCGATCTTCAAGCAATTGGGCGGAGGGGGCGTGGCCGTGATAAACCCCGACTCGCAATACAACACGTGCGTCATCGGGAACCCGGTCGATAACTTGGGTAGCGCGCTGCTCGGCCCACCCGATCAAATGGCTGCCGATACCAAGCCCTTCGTGGTCAAGACCTACGTTGCCGAACACCCACGGATGCACCGGAACCTCAGAGGTATCCGAGAGCTCGACCTCGCCGACTAGATCTCCCTGAGCGGTTTCAACCAGGAGAATGTTTGTCTGCGGATCAAAACCCGGACTCTCCCATTCTGAGCGGAGCCGATCGACGCTCGTCACATCGGTGCCAGTCACCGTGCGGGCAAAGGCATTGATGAAATCGACTACCTGCTCCAGATCGGCCATGGTGGCTGGCCGGGAAGAATATCCTTTTGGCAAAGGGTCCACGATTACTCCTCGAGTGGCTTCCGATAATCCGTCCAGCGCTTCACTTTTTGGTGACCCAGGCCGCCGTAAGAAGGGAACGTGCAAGTTCGAGCGAAGCATCAAAGGATCACGAGGCCCTCACGGCGTTGAGCAAGTCTGCGAACATCCCGTATGCGGTCGTATTTGGGCCTGGATCCGCGCCCATGATTGTGAGATCGCCGAGAACATCGCTGGCGAACGTGATCAGGGATGAGGTCCCACGCACGTGATAGAGCGGGTCTTCAGGACCGACCCGTTCCGGACGCACTCTGCCTCGCACCTTGTCGTTTTCGCGCCAGCCGCTGCAAACCAGCCTCCAACGCAGCCCGTCCTGGGTGGCAGCGCGGATCTGATTCGCCTCCAGTTCGCCAATTCCACCACGCTCCACATCCTGGATGCCGAGCGGAGAGTCCATTAGCACGGTGACCACCAAAGCAACTTTGATCGCCGCGTCCCAGCCATCGATATCCCCTGAAGGATCGGTCTCCGCGACGCCAAGGGCTTGAGCTTCCTCCAAAGCGGTATCAAACGACTTCCCGGACTCCATTTCAGACAGCAGGAAGTTTGTCGTCGAATTTAGCACACCCCGAAATGAAGTCAGTTGAGCACCCGGCATACACTCGCGCCAGGTCGAAAATAATGGCGTTCCATCCATCACCGTAGCCTCAAATAGAAATTGCCGGCCCTTGGCTCCTGCGAGCTCAGACAGAGCCTGATATCCATGCACAACGGGACCTTTATTGGCCGTGATAGCGTGCATACCGCGCCGCAGTGCGGTCTCAAGGTAGCCAATCGCCGGCTGCCCGGATTGGTAGTTGACCGGTATGCTTTCAAGGATCGCCTCGGCCTCGATCTCCTCCAGCAGCCCGGTTATGTCGCTAGAGGCTTGGGACTGCGCGAGTTCAGAGAGGCTCGCCGTACTCCCTCGTATTTCGAGCGCACGCGCCAGATCCAATCCTGCTTCATCGTAGGCCGCTCCATGCCGTCCAGTAGCTATTGCGACTACGCGCAGGTCCAGCCCGTAGCGCTGTCGAACTTCTGAGTGCTTGGCGAGGATTAGACGCGCCAGCGCGCTGCCCACATTTCCAAACCCGAGTAGAACCAGCCGTACCGTCATCCTAGAATAGCAGTCCCGCAAGCGCAGGCTTGAGAAGGGCTTTAGATCCCCTCTCAATGACTGCCCCGCTACCTATGATTCCATCATGAGCTAGAGGGTGGTCCGCGCGATCGATTTCAGCCTTGATGGAGGTCAGACCAGCGGCCAAGGGTAGTTACGCCGCGGCCCGGGCCCGGGAAAGCGCGAATCTTGAAGTAGCAAAGAATTCCGGTCCCTGATGGCCCGAATTTCGGTGGGGGAGAGAAACCCCGCGAGCTCCTTGCTGAGTGATCCTTGATCTTTGAGTTTCGAGGTCAGAGCTTCTAGATCCTCGAGCAAGGCGGATGGAATGGCCTCACCCGCAAAATCCCAGATTACTGTTCGAAGCTTGTGCTCCTCATGAAAGCAAACGCCATGATCGATCAACTGAATGCGGCCCTCCGGCAAATGGATCACGTGCCCAGCCTTGCGATCGGCATTATTTATCAGCACATCGAAGATCGCCGCCGGCCTTAGCAACTGTTTCTCACCTTCCGAAAAGGTGAAGTAGTTACGGATTGGCTCCACATTAAGATATAGCTGGAGCGATCCGCCGCCTGCAGGACCGTCCTTGCGAAGGATTGTGGGTGGAACCAGGTCCCATCCGAGAGCCTCGCTGGTCTTGAAGGCAGCTACTTCCCGAAGCGCCAGTGTGTTGCCTGGAAAATCCCAAAGTGGCTGCTCTCCATCCGAGGGCTTGTAAACGGCCGATAGGGGTCCATTCACGGTGTTTACCTCCACCAGGAATGTGTGGTTGGATCCGATGACAAACTGTCCCTGGAAGCTAATCTCACCCGTGCGCAGGGAATGCAGAACGGAAGCGTTGGGTCTCATCCTGGAGGGGGAACTATATTTTGTGCCCGTTGCTCTTGGGACAGAAGTGCCCTTCGGCATCCTTCGGCTCGCCGCAATTGCCACATATGGGTCGACCTTGACCTGCGACTTCGAGTCCCCAGTTACACATCGCGCGGAGCTGTGACCGGGTACACCAGAAGCGGACGACTTCCGATCCCTCACCTTCGGAATCGAGCTGACGGGCTACGAGCACCAGCCGGTCGCTCTCCTCGTCGTAACCCAAACCGATGTTGCCGACCCGAAACCTCGGATCCAGAGGCTGCTCCAGCCCCATCTCATCGCTGTTGTAATCGGTAGAGGCTTCCGATAGATCCGGCAATCGATGACCCAGTTCGTCGAGGAATTCCTCCAAGCCAATTGCAAGGGACTGCACGTGATACTTTTCGATTATGAGCGTCACGAGTTCGCTCCCCTTTCGAGCCTGAAGGTAGAAGACGCGCTTTCCGGGAGGACCGACGGCCCCAGTGGTGATCCGGCTAACTGGGTTTAGCTCAACTTCCATGGTGAGGTTTGAGACGAGCTACGGGGGCGATGATCGAAGTATAACATTGAGCTGAATGAGCCTTGCGGACTTATCTTCAATAGACAATTCAGAAATCGAGGCCGGTTGAACATCAAGCCGCTGGAACGAATCGATGGGCAAGCCGATGTAGTGAGCAATAGCTAGCTTGATCGGATCGGCGTGAGAAACGCACGCGATGACGCCAGAGTGTTTAGAGCGTAGCCCTTCCAACGTCTCGACGATTCGTAACTGCGCCTCAAGAAACGATTCACCTTGCGGAAATCGTGCCAGGGATGGCACGTGTTGGATGATTGGCCACAGCTTCCGTCGGCGCGCAGCTCGCAAACTCAGCCCCTCCCAGCTGCCGATCTTCAACTCGCCCAGTCCCTGCCGGACGATGACCTTCAATCCCTGGATGGCCGCAATCTCATCGGCAGTTTCCGTCGCTCGCTCCAAGGGACTTGAGTAGATGGCCTGCAGCCGTACCGAACGAAGCATTTCGGCTGCCTCTGCTGCCTGCTCCTTGCCAGCGGCATTGAGGTGCACCCCAGGAAGCCATCCGGCCAGCTTTCCCTTATCTATATAATCGTTCTGGCCGTGCCTGACGAGGTAAATCCTCGTCATGCAGAATTACGGTCACGGGTGTGGTGCCGCTTGAGGCTCTGAATCTCGGATTCCGGGAGATCGGGGACTTCAATAAAATCTTCCAGCTCGAGCG
The DNA here is from genome assembly GCA_027298025.1 of Chloroflexota bacterium. GTDB lineage: Bacteria > Chloroflexota > Anaerolineae > Anaerolineales > E44-bin32 > JADFRG01. Next base: position 9,291 of record JAPUGV010000218.1, read on the forward strand.
CCTGACGCTGCGCACGCCTCCACCGGTCGAGCCGATCGGCGACCTCCTGCTCATACCCTAGTTTCGAGGGGTGGTAGAAGTAAGTGCCGAGCATCGAATCCGGCAGGTAGCCTTGGCCAACAAAGTGTGCGGCGTGCTCATGAGGATAGTCATACTCGGCCCCATGGCCCAGGGCGGCCGCATCGCGATTGGGGTCCTTGAGATGATCCGGAACATCAACGGCCCCCTGTTCTTCGATCGATTTGAAGGCTTTGAAGTAGGCCCCGGCGGAGTTGGACTTCGGCGCAGTCGACAAGTACAGCGTGGCCTCCACGAGTGGATATATCCCTTCGGGCAGACCTATGAATTGGAATGCCTGCGTGGCGGCGGAGGCCACCACCAAGCCCATTGGATCCGCAAGTCCAATGTCCTCGGAAGCCAGGATCAACAGCCTTCTGAGAATGAAGCGCGGATCATCGCCCGCATACAACATCTTCGCCAGCCAAAATAGAGCGGCATCGGGATCGGAACCCCGTACCGACTTGATATAGGCCGAGATCGTGTCGTAGTGCGCGTCGCCGTCCTTGTCATACAGCACAGCCCTGCGCTGTATCGATTCCTGAGCGATTTCGAGCGTGATGTGAATGGTGTCCCCAGGTGTGGAGTCAACCGCCAGCTCCAGCGCATTGAGCGCGTTGCGGGCGTCTCCGCCGGCCACGCGCACCAAGTGGGCCATGGCATCCGAAGCAATAGTCACGCTCCTCATGCCGTACCCTCGCTGTTCATCCGTCAGGGCCACTCGAATTATGCGTTCGACCTCATCGTCTTGCAGAGGTCGCAGCTGAAATACGCGGGAACGGGAGACCAGCGCGCCGATGACCTCGAAATAAGGATTTTCAGTCGTTGCTCCGATGAGGGTGATCATCCCCTGCTCGACGTGGGGGAGAAGGGCATCTTGCTGTGCCTTGTTCCAGCGGTGAACTTCGTCCACGAAAAGTATGGTTCTTTGGCCCTGGTACTTGCGTCTCTCCTCTGCGGCGTCAAGGATTCTACGGAGCTCGGCCTTGCCGGCCAAGACGGCGGACAAGTTCTCAAATGCTGAAGCGGTCGTGTTGGCAATGATCATTGCCAATGTTGTCTTACCCGTACCGGGAGGTCCCCACAAAATGATGGAGGAGAACAATCGATCGCTCTCGATCGCTCTGCGGAGCAAGCGGCCTTCGCCAACAATGTGCTCTTGGCCTTCGAACTCGCTAATCTTCTTAGGCCGCATTCGAGCGGCGAGCGGTGCCTCCACGACAAAACGCTCGTTCAAGGCGTGGTCAAAGAGATCTTGGGAGCGCATGTCGCGCATTGTACCAGCCGCTATGATAAGATCGCGGCGTTTTGCAGGAAGCGGAGATCGTGCTGGCCTCCGCCTCGCCACGCAGGCAGGAATTAATCGCACTGACGGGCTTGGACGTGAGAATAGCAGAGGCGGAGGTAGACGAGCGCAGGCAGCAGGATGAGGGCCCGCGGGCTATGACGCGGCGGTTGGCCTTAGCAAAGGCGGTGGCCGCGGGCGGCAAAACCGGCCTAATTCTCGGAGCAGACACCGTCGTGGTCGACGGAGAGCGGCTGCTCGGGAAGCCGACGGACCTTGAGGAGGCCAGAAAAATGCTGGAGGCTCTGAGTGGTCGCAGCCATCGGGTGGTCACCAGCATCGCGCTGCTCGATTTGGATTCCGGCATGCAAGTCGTAGATACCTGTGAAAGCCGAGTCCCGATGAGACGATTCAGTGGCGCCGATCTCGATAGCTATCTGGCCGGCGGTGATCCGCTCGACAAGGCCGGATCCTATGCAATCCAGGATAAGGATTTCATGCCGGTCGATGCGGCACGAATGGAAGATTGCTTCGCGAACGTAATGGGGTTGCCGCTCTGCCATGTCGTGCGAAACCTCCCCCAGGAGCCGCCAGTCGACGTCCCGGCCGCGTGCCAGTCACACACTGGATACCAGTGCCCAATCTATTCTGAGGTTCTCAAGGGAAACCTGTGAAGCGGATCGGACTTGCACTCCTTGCACTCGTTTTGGCGGCCTGTGGGACGCCAACAGCTTCCTCGCCGACCCCCCGGAGTGAACTCCCCGACCCATTGGTGCTCACCGACTCAGCCCCCGATCCTGAGGCCGCCGCTCGCAAATACCTGGAGGCCTGGAAGGTTCGCGACTATGCCACGATGTACGAATTGCTTAGCCCGCTGACGCAAGACAGCATCATCCCGGAAGCATTCGCACAGAGATACGATGACATATGGCGCGGCGCCGGTCTGACCGGCCTTGACTACAAGATCGTGTCCTCCTTCATCCTGAATCCCCGACAGTCTCAGGTTCGCCTGCAGACCACGCTCCACAGCCTCGCGGCCGGCGATATCAATCGAGACTTGCAGATGGATCTGACCCTGGTCGATGACGCCTGGACTGTAGCCTGGAGCGATGGTTTGATTCTTCCGGAATTAGAAAACGGAAGGAACTTATTCCTGGATGTCGTTACGCCCACCCGGGCCAACATTTATGACCGGAACGGACTGGCTCTGGCCGCGGATTTGGAGGCAGTTGCGCTTTGGATTGTGCCCAATCAGATCGGCGACGAGGATGCGGAACTTGTCATGCTCAGCACGATCCGGGGCCTGATGGGTTACCCCTCGAACGATTCCATTCGGTTTCTCTACGATCAGATCCGGGACACCAACTTCCGGGTAAATCTAGGGGAGGTACCGCTGGAAGCCTTCCAACAAGTCCAAGGGATACTATCGGGCGTGGGTGGAGTACAGTGGGGCGCCTACGACACGCGACTCTACTTCGATGGTGGCCTGGCGCCGCACGCGATGGGCTACATAAGCTGGATCCAAGAAGAGGATCTGCAAGATTACTTACTGAGCGGATATCAGGGGGACGAATTCGTCGGACAGATCGGATTGGAATACTGGTACGAGGAGGCGCTTCGCGGTCGGCCCGGCGGTACTCTGTATACGACCGACGCTGCGGGGCGGGCGGACACCGTCATCGCCTCACAAGAATCGGAACCCCCTTTTGCGGTGTACACGACACTCGATCGCGAATTGCAGCGCCACGCTCAGCAGGCGCTTGAGGACAGCGACCTCACGGGAGCAGTCGTCGTTCTGGAGCGAGATACCGGCGCGGTGTTGGCGATCGCATCAACGCCAGATTTTGACCCCAATCTCTTCGACACGAACAATCCCAACAGTGCCTCGGGCCTCACGGAACTATTTCAGGTGCCGAATAACCCCCTGATCAACCGAGCCACGGTTGGCGCCTACCCGCCCGGCTCGGTCTTCAAGACGGTCACCATGGCGGCCGCCCTCGAATCAGGCTTTTACGAGGCCGACACGATCTACAATTGTGGGCTTGAGTTTACGGAGCTACCCGGGATAACACTCTACGACTGGCGCTATGACAAGGAGTTGCCCGCCTCAGGAGAGATCACTCTGGTCGAGGGGCTGGAGCGCTCGTGCAATCCCTATTTCTTCCACATTGGCCTCGACCTGCACAATCGGGGGCTAGAGACGGCCATCTCCGATATGGCCAAGGGCTTCGGGTTCGGCGCGCCAACCGGAATTGAGATAGGCGAGCAAGTAGGCTTGGTCCCGGATCCCGAGACCAAGCTGTCATTGTTCGACGACGAATGGGCTCAGGGGGATTCGGTGCAGCTGGCGATTGGACAAAGCTTCCTGCAAGTTACTCCAATCCAGGTGGCCCGCATGGTCGCCGCCATCGGAAATGGCGGCACGCTCTATCAGCCGCAGGTTGTTGGCCGAGTTCAGAGCGCGGAGGGTGAGGTCTTATCGAATTTCGAGCCCATCGTGCAGGGAACGCTGCCGGTCAGCTCCGAAAACTTGGAAGTCATCCAAGAGGCCATGGTCGGGGTCATTCGTGATTCGCGGGGTACCGCTCGAAGCGTATTTCTCGGCCTCGGCCTCGATATAGCCGGCAAAACGGGCACGGCTGAGACGGGGGATCTTACGGACCCGCATGCCTTGTTTGCAGCCTACACTTTCGAAGAGCGTGAGGACATTCCCGATATAGCGGTGGTTGTGGTCCTGGAGTTCCAGGGCGAAGGATCAGAATGGGCCGCGCCGGTTGCTAGACGAATCATTGAATCCCACTTTCTGGGACGACCGATAAAGTTGTATCCCTGGGAAGCTCGCATTCGAATCCCAGCAACTCCCGAGCCGGAATCCGAAGAGGGCGAAGGCGAGCAAGAGGGCTGAGTGGGCCGGCGGATCGCCCGCTACCAAGAACTCCATCGCAACTCCGCCAACTGCATAGTTACCTGGCCATGAATGAACCTACACCTGGCCTCGTCCTGCGCGCCCGATCGGGCTTCTACGATGTGGAAACCGAGGAGGGTGTGGTTCAAGCGCAGCTCAGAGGACGCCTGAAACAGGAGATCGACGAGATCGCGATCGGTGACCGAGTGCTGGTTCGCGGCACAGAAGGCGGCAAGGTGATGATTGAAGCCGTGCAGCCGCGAGAACGAGTGCTCTCTCGGCGCAATCCGGGCCGGGAGGCGCAGCAGGTGCTGATCGCCAATCCGGATCAAGCTGTTTTTGTTTTCGCTTGCGCCGACCCGGATCCAAACTTTCGATTGCTGGATCGGCTGCTGGTGATGGCAGAGAGTGTTGCGATCCCCGCGCTCATCTGTGCCAATAAGGTCGATCTGGTGAAATCTAAGAGCGCCAAAGAGGAATTCGGCGAGTACAGCGATATAGGGTATCCCGTGCTTTACACGTCGGCCACGAAAGGCACAGGAGTCAAGGCGCTGCGCAAACGCCTGAAGGATAAGATCTCCGTGTTCGCCGGCCCATCCGGGGTAGGCAAGTCCACGCTGCTAAACGCGGTTCAGCCCGGTTTGGGGCTGCCGACCGAGCAGGTCAGCGACATTGGGCTGGGCGCACACACTACGGTGGTTCGGGAACTGCTGCCTTTAGAGAGCGGGGGCTATGTGGCCGACTCGCCCGGACTGCGAGCCTTCGCGCTCTGGGACATCGAGCCAGAGGAATTGGACGGGTACATGCCAGATCTGGCGGCGCTCGTTGGTCAGTGTGAATTCAGCGACTGCACACACATTCATGAGCCGGAATGTGCCGTCATAGCCGCCGTGGAAGACGGCCAGATCAGTCCGGAGCGGTACTACTCATATTTGAGAATGCGCGAGGGGGATTTCTAGAGCGGCCGCAGGACCCGGTTCTCCTTTAAGCGCTTGAACCAGAGTGACGAACCGCGCGGCATCGACTCCATGGCAGCTTCCTGCCAGGCACGGACGCCTAGGCCCTGTACGGTTTGAGGCCGGTAGCCGACTCCCCGCCAGGCGGCGGCGTGCTGCGCCAGGTACGGCGGGAGGAACAGCAACGAGGCCTCACTCTGCAGTTCGTTGGAGGCCGATTCCACTTGGTTCATCAATGCCGGAATAGCTTCTTCCAGCGGAAGGTTGGGCGCGAAGTACAGCTCATCGATTCGAGTTACAAGATTCTCGACCTGCCAGCCCGCAATGCCGGCAGTGTGATTGTCGCGCTCAATCATGAGAAAGGCCTTCTCGCCGAAAGCCGCCATGACATCTTCTCGGTTCATCTTCTTCTTGCCATGGGTAACTTGAGTGATGAACCGCGCGATATCGTCGGCATCCTGCGGGCGGCCACGCCGGACCACGAGCTGCCCCGGTTGCGCTTCGGGCGGTTGCTCCAGAAGGGGTTCCTTAGGTTTGGGTAGCTCCGCCCAGGCAGCCTGAACCTGTTCCCAGGTGTTTTCGAAGGAACCCTCATTGCGAATTACGACCGAAGCCGCGCGTTCCTTGCCCGATTGCGGTGATTGGGCCGCGATGCGCTGCTTGGAAGCGGCTTCGGAAAGCTTGCGCTTGTGCATCAGGCGCGAAACCTGAAGCTTTTCCTCTGCAGATACCACCCATACGCTGTCACTACCCGCCGCCAAATCGGTCTCCAGCAATTTGATGGCTTCGATCACTACCACACTGTGCTTCGCGCGTCGGATCAACAGATCGATGGCGTGAGTTACCAGCGGATGGACGATGCCTTCGAGGTTTTCGAGCGCCCCTGGATCCGAGAATACGATCTTCGCCAGTCGGGTGCGGTCGATCTGGCCCTCGTCGTCGACGATCCACTCGCCAAATGCCTTCAGAACCAGCGGAAAACCGGGCGCACCCTTGGCCATCGCGCGATGTGCCAGAGCATCGGCATCAATGCCGTAGGCCCCAAGATGCTCCAGCATCTTACGCACGACACTCTTACCCGTGGCAATATTGCCGGTGAGACCAATTACGTACTTGCCGGGCCAGCGACTCAAATCATAACTCCTTGAAGGGCAAATGGATTGTAGCTTTCAGAATTGGGGTTGTCAAAGATCGGCTCAGCGGCCGAGTTGAGCGTAGTAAATCTGATCCCCGGCCGCCACAAATAGATCGTTGGGAGGCGCCCCAGTAATGGCGCTCACCTGGGCTTCGAAGGTCGTGGGGTATTGCGCCTGATATACGAGGCGCATGCTGTAGTGGAACACCGTCCCCTCCACCCCGTCCAGGAAGAACAACGAAGGTTCCGGAGGCGGGGAGTATACGGAGCTTATGGGTTCGGCGCCCAGAATCGTGGCCTGTGGGCCGAATCCGACTCGTTCGTCCTGAAACTGTGGCTCCGTTTCGCATTCGACTCGAATGCGAACGTCGCCTTGTGCTGTACGCTCTACGTTCCTGCGACACCGATCAATTCCGCCATCTGCATATAAGATAATAAGCTCGTCTTGGGCAAGTGCCAAGTCAATCGCCGTTCCTAGTTCTCGGACATCTTCGACGAAGTAAAGGGCGGGGGAACCACTAAAAAGTCCGTCGGCTGCGTCGTAAATCCAAACTGCATTCTTCACCGGATCCAGAACGTAAAGGTCGTCACCGAATACTTCGATGGCCTGAATCTTTCCCCATCCCACATCGGGTGCAGCTAGATGGCCGGTGAGCGGCTCAGCGCCGGGGGCACAGTACAGAAGGGAGGAGTTTGCATCGATTGTCACCACTCCCTCCGTACCCAGGGCGCCGGGCTCGGGCTGGATCACCATGCCAACCGGTTGGCTAAAGTCAGGAATACTGTCAGCGCCAGCCAGGCACCTAAACTCGCTATCGATCTCATATCCACGCCCTGTGGCCCACGCGTGCCAGATGGTCATCGTTCCTTGGTCATAGGCGTAGAGATCGGTTGCCGTGGCCGCAACGGAGGCCAACTTGGCCTTCGGTCCGAAGCCCCCGCTCACTGCGGGCACAAAATCCAGTCGGATAACCCGATCCAACCCGTCCAATGCCGCTTGCACTTCGCTGCCAATGGAGAGCGATCCTTCCGTGATCTGATAGCTCTCAGCCAGGTCGAGCCACTGAGAGGCCGCAACCCAATCCGGCCGCGATTCCTCGCCGGGCGGCTTGAGTTGAGCGGCAATTACGGCTGATTGCGCCTGAGCTAGGTAACTATCAAATTGCTCCACACGACCCTGCTTGAAGTAAATCAGGCTGGAAATGCCGACTACGAGGATCGGCACTGCCGCGGCAGTGAAAGCCAGCAAGTTCGGCGAGAATTCATCAAACTGCTGAGGGTCCAGCGTACCGGGAATCAAGCGGACGAAGACCTCGGTCATGAGGCGCGAGGCCCGTTTTGTGATGACTCTCAGCCGGAAGGCCAGCTGGCGGGGCCAGATCCGGGGGGTGTAGTTCTCGAAGTCAGAGGGATCGTCCTTGGGGGTTTCAGTATCTTGTACCTCGGATTGTGGACCGGGGTCTTCAGCCCCGAACGCGGAAGGTTGGTGAGGTGGATGTTTATCCGCGTATTCATGCGCAGCTGCTTGGGAATTAGGGGTGCCTACGCTCGCAAGCCTGGGTTGGACAGCGGGAGCGGGGTCGTCAGGAAACGAAGGCTCCACAGGTTGCTTGTAAACCTCAGCCTTCGCTGAAAGCTTCGCGCCTGGCAGGGATCCTCCCGAAGCGGATTGCGGGGAGGGCTTCCCCTGGACCTGGATCACCAAGCCCGTGATGTCTCGATCGGCTCCAGCCACCAAACGATCGGATACATGATCTAGTGACAGGTCGGCGAGCCCCGTGAGGGAAAGGTCGGACCACGGTACGTCGTCTGCCGCGGTAAGAATGATGAGATCGGATGGCTGCACCTCGAGATGCTGGAACTGAATCATCGGGGCCAGCGAGCTGCCGAGTGGAGGCTTAGAGCCGTTCATGCGACTCACGGTTCCCGATCGAACCAAAATGGTCTCCCCTGCTCCGCACTCGGAGAAATATAGGTCCTGGCTGCGGAGCGCAGCCACCACCATGCCTGCTTCGAGAGCGGCATCAACCAGCTCTTGATTCACAGCCATGGCTGCCTGACGGAGAGCCGCGGTAACGGATCCGGGAGTCCTGAAGAAGGCTTGCGCGGCGACCTGCGCCAGCCTCGAAGCACGACCTTCGCCCGCATTACCGAGTAGCTTGAGGCTGACAAAGAGAAAATCGTGGCTGCGCCCTCGCGCAGCTTTGCGCGGGGGCGAAAGAGCAAGCGTGCCGGGCGGCGGGGAACTCCGTCCCTCTCCGCCTGCAATGTGCAAAAGGCTGATGTTCGTCTTTAAAGGCTTAGTCACGGCCAGCTATTTTACAGCTACGACCTGCGGTCAGCAATCGGGTTGCAAGAAGCAGGCCCGCGGATTCGTCAATTGGGGAAGCTATGTTGAGAGTGGGCTACTAGGGCCAGAAACCTAAATAGAAACTGAGGCCCAGGCCGATTGCTACGAGCAGCAGAAGTACGATGCCTGCGGCTGCCAGCAGCATGCCTGACCGTAGGCAGCCGCGCGCGCGCGCAGCGTCCTTCGCCGGCACTTCGACAATAACCACAGTGATATTGTCGTGACCGCCCCGGGCCCTGGCCATATCGACCAAGGCGTTCGCGGCCTCTTCCGGAGAATGCTCGGACAACGCCTCCAATATTTCCTGATCTTCCACGAGATCAGTCAGTCCGTCGGAGCAAAGTAACATTCGGTCATGGGTGGTCAGCATCAGGCCTTGATTGGCTTCGGAGGCTTCATCGCTTTCACCGCTAGATAGCCGCAACCGTGCGTCAGGCATCGGGTCTTGATCGCCGCCCAGATGCCGATGAAGCACGTGTGCATTTGGATGGTTTCGAGCCTCCTCCGGAGTCAAAATACCGTGAGTGATGGCTTCCTGGACCCAGGTGTGATCGATAGAAATCTGTTGGATCTCACCTGACCGTACGAGATAGGTCCTGCTATCGCCGACTGAGACCGCATATAAACGGTGCCCGACCACCATCGCTGTGGCGATCGTGGAGCCCATGCCCTGCAGTGCTTCGTCCTGCATCGAAGATTCGGAGATGGACCGACTCGCGCCGATGATGGCTTCCGAGAGCTCCGCCACAGGGTCATCGCCGCTGGCGTCAGCCATGGCACCGGAGACTTCGTCCACTGCGAGTTGCGCCGCCACTTCGCCCGCTTGATGGCCGCCGATCCCATCTGCGACGATGGCCAGCGTAACCTGCATTTGGTCCGATTCTCGCTTGTAGTAGGTGACGGAATAGCGGTCCTCGTTGATCTCCCGTTCCTCGCCCGGGTGAGACAACGCGGCAACCGTCAGATGTGATTTGTCGGTGGTGATCATGCAGCGGGTGATCCCTCGTCCGGTGAAATTCGAATCTTTCGCGGCGGATGATCTCCGGGTAGCTGAAAGCGGAACTCTACACGGCCTAACTGAATGTGATCGCCGTGCTGTAGACGCCGTCCGGATTTTGGAACAAGCTCGTAATTGATCCAGCTCCCGGCGACGCTGCCCTGGTCCCGTAGCAAGTAATCGCCATCGGCCTGGCGGATCAGCCGCGCATGCATCCGCTCCACTGACGGATCGTCCAGAACGATAGCAGCTAGTGAGGCGTCTCTCCCAAGTACGACATCTACCCCGGTCAGCGGAACCGGCTCACCCGATGGCCGCAGTGGGATAAGCAGAGCTTCAGGTGGGCCGGTGCTTTGGAGCCTCATGCGCTTGACCGGGTTTAGCCGGATTCCGGCGGCTGGCTCCGGGAGCGGCGCCCGCCGAATAAGCGTTGTGAGACCGATGACGAGCACCATACCTGCCACGATTACGGCTAGCACCGCCACCAGCGAATCCAGCGCCGGGCGAAGGGAGGAGAGGCCTTCCTCCGGCCTGGAAACCACCACTTGGATCGGAAGCTCGATCGTTTCTGCCTCCAGGCCGAGAGAATCTTCTACGAGGACTCTGAGAGTATGGGCGCCGCTCTGGCGATATCCCGTCAGATCCCACTCGAATCGATCAAAGGGCGCTTCGCGCCGCACGTCTACGACTTCTTCGTCTACCAGCAATGAGCTCCGCTCAATACTTCGAGCATGCCCATCTGGGAACGTGGTCAATATCTGGAGATCGAAGGAGGTCGGAGCCATATCCTCGACACTCAGCTCTGGATCATCTGTCTGTCGCACGATTTCGTTTGGCGGCTGGATGAATGCCACTTCGGGAGGCCGCACATCGATCTCATAGGGTATCGGTTGTGAGCTCGTCTGAAAATCGTCATCCCTGACCTGGACCTGCAGCAGATGGATCCCTGGCGTATCTGCTCGTGAGGAGAATGTGATCTTGTATTGGAACCGCTGATCCAGGATGCGATCGACGACCGCTCCCATTCCGCCCTCCGGATCGAAGACCAGAAACTGGCCGCCGGTGGACTCCGCAAGCTCCATCAAAGGCTCAACTTCGGGCAGCTCCAAATCCTCCTCGTTGGAGAAGAGGACTGGAAAGATGGCAGTTCCAGAATCACTCGCACGGGAGATTGCGTTCGCGATAGGGAGATCCCGCGGGGTTTCAATGAGTGGGGTCATGAAGACAAGCGAGCTTGGAATTGCCGCCTCCGCCAGAGGATCAGCCGCGAAATCTAGCGCTAGCAGAAGCAAATCGAACCCGGATATGCTTCCTTCAAATGTTGGCTCCATTTGGTCCAGGGCGGACGCAAGCTCGGCGGCCGAGTTGGAGTGCTGAATGAGCAAGCCGTCCGAGGTCAGGAGGCTCAGGTCATCTATGCCGATCAAACTGGCATCTGGGTCGCGCCAATAATCGAGTAGTTCCTCCCTGGCAAGGTCGAATCGCGTTCGGCCATGAGAGTCGCGCACGCCCAGGCCGGGAGCAGTATTGATGACGAAAACCTGCCGGGTGCCGACCAATACCTCCTCGACCACCAGGTCGTCCACCGGTCGCTGATCCTCGAGAATTTGGAAGTTGTCAGCGGTGAGGCCTGGAATGCGCCGATCTGCTTCATCCGAAACGCTGACCCGCAGGCTTATGGACGGAAAGGCCTGTGTATCCGGCTCGGATAGGCTGAGAGAGGGTTGAAGCTGGGCAGTCGAGCGGAGCGCTATTGCCAGGAGTATGACCCCCAGCGGTGCATGTGCAGATCTTAGCATGAGGCTATTCCCATTCAATCGTCGCGGGCGGCTTGCTCGTGATGTCATAAACCACGCGATTGATGTCGGAGACCTCGTTGACGATGCGACTGCTGATCCGAGCAAGCAGATCGTGCGGCAAGCGAGCCCAATCCGCCGTCATGAAGTCCTCTGTTGCCACGACTCGCAAAGCAATCGTCTCGCCATAAGTGCGCTGATCTCCCATCACGCCCACCGATCGAACGGGCAACAGCACGGCAAACGCCTGAGCCACTTTATGCGAATGCAATTCGTCGGTAAGGATTCGGTCCGCCCTACGCAGTTGCTCAAGTCGAGTTAAAGTGACCTCGCCCAGGCACCTAATCGCGAGACCCGGGCCGGGGAACGGATGGCGCTCCAAAAGCTCATCCGGTAAGTCGAGCTCACGGCCCACGCTGCGGACCTCATCCTTAAAGAGGAAGCGCAGAGGTTCGACAAGCGCGAAGTCCATATCCGCCGGTAGCCCTCCCACGTTGTGATGGGTCTTGATCCGAGCTGCAACTTCACGATCTTTGCCGCTAGATTCAACGACATCCGGGTAGATCGTGCCCTGCACCAGGAACCGCGGACGCCGGATATGTTCAGCCGCCCCCTCAAATACTCGGATGAACTGCTCGCCGATAACCCGTCGCTTCTGCTCGGGATCGGTAATCCCAATCAAGCTGCCCAGAAATCTTTCCGAAGCATCAATTACCTGCAACTGGCCGCCAAGCAGCGGACTTAGGCTCGCGGCAACCATGGCCTGTTCGCCGCTGCGTAGCAGGCCCGTGTCCACAAACACACACTCGAGTCGCTCTCCCAGGGCTCGATAAGCCAGTACGGATGCCACAGCCGAATCGACACCACCGCTCACAGCCGCGATTGCGCTTCCCTCGTCAACCTGCTGCTGTATGCTCCGAATGGCTTTAGGAACAATGGATGAAGGGGACCAATCGGCGCTTGCTCCGCAAATATCCACTACGAATCGTCGTAGGATTTCGCCGCCCCCCAGCGTATGCTCGACCTCAGGGTGGAATTGCAAGCCATAAATCCGAGCGGTTTGATCGCCTATTGCCGCGTGGGGCGAATTCTTCGAGCTGGCGATGACCTGAAATCCGCCGGGCAAAACCTCCACACGGTCGCCGTGCGACATCCAGACCTGTTGCGATCCAACTTCAAGAAGGCCGTCTCCATCATCGACATGGATCTCTGCCGCTCCGTACTCTCGAGATTGGGCAGGAGCGACTTCGCCTCCCAGCGCGTCGGCGATAGCCTGCATTCCGTAACAGATTCCCAGGATCGGTTGCCCAGACTCAAGAATGAAACCCGGTATTCGAGGTGCGTTTTCTTCATAGATTGAGGCCGGTCCGCCAGACAGGATGTAGCCGGAAGGGTTTACGGCCAAAATATCTTCGGCAGGTGCGTCATACGGAAAGAGCTCACAGTAGACCTGTGCCTCGCGCACTCGGCGCGCGATCAGATGTGAGGTTTGAGATCCGAAGTCGAGGATGGCGATCGTGTCCCTCATGAGGATTTATTCACCCTCGAACACGATCTTGCCATCGCTCATATCGGTGATCACCGCCAGGGCTTCAATAGGTACTTTTAGATGGTCCAGCAGATCGCGGCCGCCCTCAAATCGCTTCTCGATCAAGGTACCGATGCCGACTACCGAAGCCCCTGCAGCGCTGGCCAACCGCACCAATCCCATGATGGTCTGGCCGGAGGCAAGGAAATCATCAATGATCAACACGCTTTCCTCGAGGCCCAAATATTCGGGCGAGACGATAAGCTCCACTGTTCGGCCCCTCGTGTGCGAAGGAGCCAACGTCAAAAAAATCTGATCCGGCATGGTAATGGGTTTGGACTTCCGCGCGTAAACCACGGGCAAGCCCAGTTCGGCGGCCGTGGTCAAGGCAGGAGCGATGCCGGAAATCTCGGCCGTCAGCACTTTGGAGGCGGCGACTCCGCGAAAGCGTTTTGCGAGCTCTTTTCCGCACTCAGCCATCAAGTCGGGATCGACCTGATGATTGATGAATCCGTCGACTTTTAGGATGCCTCCGCCGAGGTTGGCCCCGTCTTGAAGGATTCGCTGTTTGAGGAGTTTCACACTATGAATCGCATTGGGATTGCTCGATTTTACATCCGGCGCAATGCGCGGCCAAGCTCAGCGCAAGAATCCGATGGTGCACCACTCACTTGACGTAGAACGGATGTTCCGCTAGAATACGAACAAGCGTGCGGATTTCCGCGCAAGCCGCGCAAGGAGGTTGAAATGGCTCGAGGTAAGCTGTCGGATCGCCAACGCAAAATGCTCGATTTCATACGGATGTTCGGCCTAGAAAATGGGTATCCGCCTTCCATTCGAGAGATTGGGCGGGGGGCAGATATCTCGTCGACCTCCGTTGTGAATTACAACCTGAACCGCCTGGTCGAGCAAGGATACTTGGATCGTGACCAAAATGTCTCACGTGGCCTTCGGTTAACGGAGAAACTCACATCCCAAGTGAATGACATCGTCCGCGTGCCGCTCGTGGGCCGAATCTTTGCCAGTGAGCCGGTGCCGGTTCCGAGCACCGATTCTCCGATGTTTGGGGCCGATGAGGCGATTGAGATCACGCAGAACTTGCTCAGCTCCACGGCAGACCTCTTCGCGCTTGAAGTGAAGGGGGACTCGATGATCGACGCCATGATCGGCGATGGCGATATTGTGGTTATGCAGCGAAAGCCGGAATGGTCGAATGGGGACATGGTCGCGGTTTGGCTCAAAGATAAGGAAGAGACCACGCTAAAGCATATCTACCTCGAGGGAGATACCGTGCGATTGCAGCCCGCCAATCCCACCATGAAGCCGATCATTATTGAGGACCCGGAGAACTTGGAAGTTCAGGGCAAGGTGATGCTGGTTCTGCGGCAGCTCGAGTAAAGTTGTAGCCCGAGATATTCAGATGGTGCCCGGCGATCTCAGGTCGCCGGGTTTGCTAATTCGGTCGCACCCTTGCGAACCCAGGGAACCTGGGATCCGAGTCCTTGCTTTGACGATGAGGTGTCGCTCGGGAACTAGGTGATGGAGGCTTGTTCAGCCCTGGCTTGCGCGATCTCAAGCTCAAGATCCTTGGCGATCTGACCCAGCAGGTCCTGGCCGGATTGGCGAGCCATACTCACATCGAGCTGAATCTGGACTAACGCCGAACTTGAAAGCTCATCCAGCTGCCGATTGAGTTTCGCAATCAGTTGGTCAAGTCTCAGAACCTCCGCCGCCATTTCTGCCAGGATCTCTTCTCGAGACCGGGGCAGTTTCTGGGGCGGACGATCGGGCCGCTGCTGCAGCTCGAGAAGGGCATTGAGATCCTGTCCCTCGTACGCTGCATTGACAGCAGCCATCATCTCCTCCCGCCACTCCTTTTCCTCCGCATCTGTGGTCAAATCAGGATGAAAGCGCTTGGCAAGCTCCCGATAAAGAGCCTTTAGCTCCGATTGTTCCGGCAGAGTAGCGGTACGGGGCCGTTCAGACCGCGGCCTGCGGGGGGTCCAGGCGCGCTCAAATTGCCGGACCACATCCGGCGCTTCCTCGAGGTCCTTTCCCCACTGAGCTCGCCGTTCGGCCTCGTGCCGCGATTTGCGGAGCTGGGCCTGAAGGTCGGCAAGCTGGCGTTCTAGTGGCCGGATACGTCCTTCGAGCTGTCTCTCGAATTCCGCTAGAGCTACGCGCATATCGAAGAGTTCGAGCTCGAGCTCGGCTACGGTTTCCTGTTGCTCGGAGATTTTGGCCCGCAGGGATCTTAGTTCGGGATCAGTAGCTTCGCGGATCGTACTGGAAAGCGAGGATCGATTGCGGCGACCAAACATCCGTTGGATTGTACACGAGGCCCTGCCTTAGGATCGCACGCGATGATTCTTGCGTGAGACGAAGCGAGCAGAAGCTTCTAGGTGGGCGGGTGCTTCCCACAGATCGGGGAAAAAGGCCCGCTCTTGAGCAAGCGCCTCGTTGGGGGAAAGCCCAGTACCGGCTTGCAGGAGCCGTTTTGCGCTGCGAACAGCATCAGGATCTCTCTGCGCAATCTCCTCGGCCATCAGGGAACTGGCTTCCAGAGCCTGCCCCTTGGTAACGATCCGATTCACGAGTCCGTACTCTTGGGCCTCGGACGTAGAGAGCACGCGTCCGATAGCCAGCCACTCCAGCGCACGACTATATCCCACGATGCGCATCAGGCGCTGCCCCCCGCCCCACGCGGGCGTAATCCCAAGTCGAATGTGCATGCATCCGAGGGAGGCACCCTCCGCCATGATTCGAAGGTCGCATGCAAGTGCGATCTCCGCGCCGCCACCCAGTGCTGGGCCCTCTATCGCGGCGATCGTGGGGAAGGGAAGCGATTCCAGTGCCTTTAGCGCGTCCCCCATTGTGCCCGCCAGCCGCGCGCCGTCCAGTCGAGTAGGGTACTGATCAAGCTCGTACAGATCGCCGCCGGTACAAAACGTGCCGTTAGAACCGGTCACGATCAAGACCCGCAAATTGGGCTCCTCGTGCGCTGAGCTCACAGCGGCAGAAAAGCTATCCATCGCCTCCCAATTGAGCGCATTACGCAGCTGAGGCCGGTTGATGGTCAGTAGGCCAACGTCGGGCGAAGTCCTCTCAAACAGAATGCTGGTGGTCAACATAAAATTCTCCTGGACCCGCTCTGGTATACTCGTCGCCGGCCGGGGTGTAGCGCAGTTGGAAGCGCGCCGCGTTTGGGACGCGGAGGTCGGCGGTTCAAGTCCGCCCACCCCGACCATATTGGTGCCCCTTAGAAGCGGAACTCATTCATATAACCCCGATTTATCGAGAAGGTGCGGTGCGCGGAAAGCGGACTTCGATCTCGAGGACTCAAATCGATCTAGTGCTTGTTAGTGCGCGCTACGAGCCGGAAACAAAGAGACTGATCTTCGCCCGTGGTTTCGCGCGGCGCGGACAGGTGTGGACGGACATCAAGCTTTTTGACCGCGCAAGTCTCGTTGAGGGCTTGAAGATGGGCCAGAAGATCGCGACGGGTCGGAGCTCAACGGTTGTAGGCGATTTCGAAATCCTTTCTCCTGTGCATTTGGGCTCCGAAGGGCAACTCCTTGCCGGCGGGAGGAGCGAGCACGCCAGTGACGACCTGGAACTTCCGATCCTTTAGGGATCGATCTGGATTGCCGAGTCAGATTTGTAGATTGGGCCGCGTGGTAGAATGCCCGCGCTTCCTCTCCCTCCAAGCGGGCATAGCTCAGGTGGTAGAGCGCGGGCCTTCCAAGCCCGATGCACGGGTTCGAATCCCGTTGCCCGCTCCATTCAAGGGAAAGGGCCCGTAGCTCAGTGGTTAGAGCGGCCGGCTCATAACCGGTTGGTCGCAGGTTCGAGTCCTGCCGGGCCCACCAATTCCCCGCCACCTGGCGGGCCTTTTATTCCCCGATCGTCCAGATAGAGGTTTGCTCGGAAATAGGAATCAAGGGAGTTTGGAGTTCGGATTTAAGTGTGCGAAAATAGTCGAACACAGGTGAAATCGACCTGCGTGATGAAGGGAAGGAAGATGTGGGGTTGCTAAAGCGCATTATCGGATGGTTTAGGGGCCGGGACGAGGACCAAGGCCCGGAACCTGACCTGGCCGATACCGCGCCGCTCAGTCCCGATAATCTCGATCAGATCCCCGGTGCAAAGATCCGCGAGAGCCTGGAAGCGGGAAGTGCACAGTCGGTAGGTCTGGAACGTGAAAACAACGAGGATTCGGTCTTCGTGATGTACGGGACTTCCTACGGCGAGGAGCCGCTCCCGGAATTTGGCCTGTTCTGCGTGGCCGATGGGGCGGGGGGTTTGGGACATGGAGAGCTGGCAAGCTCGATCGCGCTCAAAGCGGTGGTCAGCAGCCTGATGGAGAATGCGGTGCTCAAAGCGCTGCAACTCGATGAGGCAGACACAGTACCGAGTATTGAGGACATTGCGCGGCAGGCCATGGAGCACGCCAATGAGGAGGTTATTGAATCGGCCAACGGCGGGGTAACGACGCTGACCGTGGCGATGATCCTCAACGGGCAAATGGTAATTGGCCACGTCGGCGATAGCCGGGCCTACCTGGTTGAAAATGGCAAACCGCGTGTGCTGACCCGCGACCACTCTTACTCATGGCGCCTGGTCGAGATCGGGCAGATCACCCCAGAAGAAGCGATGGAGCATCCCAAGCGCAACCAGCTGTGGAACGCGGTTGGGCAAGGAAATAATTTGGTCATCGAAGTCGATACCTACCCGCAGCCGCACGGGGGCTATCTGTTGCTTTGCTCGGATGGCCTTTGGGGAGAGGTCCCCGAAAACGAACTGAGTTCGGTGGTCACGTTATATGAAGAGCCGAATGAAGCATGTGAGGAACTCGTGCGGGCGGCCAATGCCGCGGGTGGGCCCGATAACATCACTGCCTTGCTAGTAGCCTTCCCTGGGATCTAAAGTTGGCGTTCTTGGACACGGTGACCATCTTTACCGGCCAGCAATTGATGCTGGCCGACGATTATCGAAAAGGCCTCGATCTTCCGAATCAGAGTCGATTGGAGAAGATCACCTGGGCAGTCACCTTGAGGGTCTGCACCTGGGATTCGACCAAGTCGAGGGCTCGAGTGAACCGAGCACAGGCGGCGTCTCCCTATGGTTTGGTGTCTCAGATCTAGATGCTAGTTTCGGCAGATTGGTTCCGATGGGTGCAGAGGTAGATATCCGCCGGAAGAGAAGCCCTTTGGAGACCGCCCGGCTTCGGTGTACGAGCCGGACGGGAACATCATAGGTCTCGTCCAAAGAGCTTGAGAGGCATCCCTTTTATGGAGGGATATTAAACAGGCGAACCGCCGAATGTGGGGGGTGCATCCGGCGGTCCAAAACGCTTCGGGGTACTACCGTCCGTGCAGGGGGAACACGATTTCGGTAGGTTCGTTCCCCTGAGACAAGCCACTAACCTTTCGATCAGGGGCGTCCTGCGAGGATCTTATCACACGCGCAGGACGATTTGGATTAAGGGGGTGTAAGCGCCAATTCCCGATACCGCTAAGGGCCCGCCTATGCTATGATCCGCCGCCGTGGGAAGTGTGCGTCGACCGATGTGGCGGCAGTTCTTGCCATTCTTGCTCATCAATGTTGCGGTTTCCGCCGCAACGGTGCTCTTGGTCATTACCTTCTTTGGACGGAGAGATTCGCTCCCAGCTCCAATTCCTACGCCGACGTTCGATGTAGCTAGCCGTTTGGAGAGTGCGATGCCGACGCCCTCTCCCACAGTCCCGCCTTCTCCCACCCCCGTGACCTACACCGTCCAGCCGGGCGACACACTCGGTGCGATTTCCGTCAAGCTTGAGATTCCGATTGAAAACCTGATGGCCGCCAACGGGCTCTCTAATCCAGATGCCCTGTCGGCAGGCCAGGTCCTGACCCTTCCCTCGTCGGACGATCCCCTCCCTCCAACGGCTGAACCGCCAGGCGTGGTCCTCACCGCTACGCCCGAAGGGCTTCCTCAGGTCGTCATTCGCGGCGCGTACGAGCGCGAGAATCTTGAGCAGGAATTTATCTACCTCGAAAACATCGGAGGCGTTGCGGTCATGGCCGGGTGGTCGCTCTACGACGGGGAGGGAAATACATTCACGTTTCCTGGGTTCACGTTGTATCGAGGTGGGGGAGTGAATGTCTATACGCGAGCCGGCAACAATTCCGTAATCAATCTCTACTGGGGCATGGATGAAGCTCTTTGGATTCCAGGAAAAGTGATTACGATGCTAGATGATAAGGGTCAAGTTCACTCTACCTTTCGAGTCCCAGGTGGCTAGCGAAACCGTAATCTGAAAAGAAAAACCCCGGCGCGCTTACGCCGGGGTTTCTATTTTAAGGGTGTGACTCAGCCCTCTGAATTGTCGGAGGCTTCTCCCTCTTCGGACTCATCGGTATCATCATCTTGGATCCCCCGCCGGAATTCCCGGATGCCCTTACCCAGTTCGCCGCCCAACCGGCCCAGCCGTCCAACGCCAAAGAGCAGCACGACGATGATTAAGATGATGACAAGCTCAGTCGGCCCAAAGTTTGGCATTCTCGACTCCAGATCGTAAAGTCCTGACGATTATAGCCCGCTTCCACCGGCGGCGCGGGGTTTGGGCCGGGGGCTCCCCTGCTCAACAGCCCACTCGTACTACAATAGCTCACCAGATCCTAAGGCAAAGAAGAGCGGAGATGGCACAGGCGCTATATCGGCAGTGGAGACCCCTGACATGGTCTGAGGTTGTAGGCCAAGAGCATGTCGTGCGCACCTTGCAGAATGCGGTCAAGGCCGAGCGGCTCTCTCACGCTTATATATTTGCTGGACCGCGCGGGACGGGCAAGACGAGCACGGCCAGGATCTTGGCCAAGGCGTTTAATTGCCTCGCAGAGTCCCTGTCGGACAGACCCTGCAATGAATGTCGGGCCTGTGTTGCGGTCAATGAGGGGCGCTATCTGGACCTCATTGAAATTGACGCAGCATCCAACACGAGTGTGGATGATGTCCGCGACCTGCGAGATCGCATCAACTTCGCCCCCAACGAAGGACGCTATAAAATCTATATTGTCGATGAAGTCCATATGCTGTCGACGGCCGCCTTCAACGCACTGCTCAAGACCTTGGAAGAACCTCCACCGCATGCCATCTTTATCTTAGCCACCACGGAGGTCCACAAAATCCCTGCAACCGTGCTTTCCCGATGCCAGCGACATGAATTCAGGCGAATTCCGGTGGACGAGATACTGAGCTACCTCGAAGAAAAGATCCAGGAAGGTGGCTTCGAAGTAGAGCCGGAAGCCTTGATGCTCATCGCCCGTCAGGCCACTGGCAGCCTGCGTGACGCGATTTCGCTGCTGGATCAGTTGGTGTCAATGGGGGAAATCGTAACTCTAGAGCGGGCCCAGGAGGTATTGGGAACTGTGGTGGAAGAGGCGGTAGGCGACCTCGTACAGGCGATTGCTGACGGGGAAATTGGAACGGGGCTCGAAATTATCAATCAAGCCATCGATGGGGGCATTGACCCGCGGCAGTTCGCACGACAAATTGTTGACTGGCTGAGAACGCTGCTGTTGATCACCGCTGGCGAGAAAGTCAATTTGTCGAGCCAGCCTATGGTTGAACAGGCTGGATCCATGGGAATCGAGGGGATCCTGCCGGCAATGCACGCATTCAGCCGGGCGACGCGTGGGGAGCACACGGCCTGGCAGCCGGGTTTAGCGCTTGAACTGGCTTTCATGGAGACCGTTCAGCGATCAGCAGAATCCCGTGTCGGATCTGAGCGTGCGCCGGATTCGGAACATGAGCTCGAGAGCGAGCCAGAGATCGGAGCTCCGCCCAATCGTGAATCGGATCCCGAAGCTGCGCCAAAAGTCATAGACGAGGGGCCTCGAAGCGCCAAGGACCCGGATGAGGGCCGACGTGAATCTCCCCCAGGATCAGACTTTCAGCGGGTGCTTGATGTATGGCCGGAATTACTAATCGCGGCCTATGGACGAGATCCTCAGACGCAGGCCCTGCTAAATTCTTGCAAGCCGCTTGGAGTGGACGACAGCTCGCTCGTCCTGGGATTTCAGAGCGACCTGCTCAGGGAAAAGATGGAGAAGGGCCACAACCAGCAAATTGTCAGCGAGGCACTCGGCGAGGTGCTGGACGCAGAGCTTAACGTTCGCTGCGTGCTGTTGAAGGATTGGGAAGGCGATCTATCCACAGCTCCCTCGCCTCCTTTGCCGGAAGGAGGGATGGTTGCGGCCGCGCTGCGCGATCTCGGTGCGGAGGTTATTGATTATGGGCCTGAGATCGAGGCCGAGGGTACAGGTCCTGATCGGGAGAAAAGCACCGAAGGCAATAAGGATGAGGAGGAGCGGTGAAAACCGAGGAAGAGGAAGGATCCCGGCGAAACCGATTGGACCAAGAGCTGCGCAAAGCACAATCTGAGCTCGCCCAATCCAGTGTGGAAGCCACGGCCGGACGTGGCGCGGTGAAAGTAACCATGTCAGGGACCCAGGAGTGCCTGAGCGTGGAGATCGCGAAGGACATCCTTGAGTCCGGTGATATTCGGCAATTGGAAGGCCTGGTCCTGCTCGCGGTGAACCAGGCGATTCGAGACTCTCAATTGATGGCGGCCCGGCGCCTGAGTCCGTTCTCCGGGGATCTCGACCTCTAACGATGAGCAGCGCCATGCCGCGCTCCGTTGAGCGGTTGATTGAGGCCTTCGCGCGTCTTCCGGGGATAGGCCCCAAGACCGCCTCCCGGCTCACCTATCACCTGCTTCGTGCCTCGGAGGGCGAAAGTCGAGAGTTGGCGGAGGCACTGGTGGCCGTTCGGGAGGGCACCGTTTTTTGTTCGCGGTGCTTCAATATAACTTCGAAGGAGGCAGATCCGTGCGAGATCTGCGGGGATCCCAGTCGGGAGGCGGGTGTGCTTTGTGTGGTGGAGGAACCCTTGGACGTACTGGCGATCGAGCGCACGGGAAGCTACGCGGGTCGCTACCACGTGCTGCATGGCGCAATTTCGCCGGTAGAGGGGATCGGTCCTGATGATCTTCGGATCCGTGAGTTGATCGCTCGAGTGGACGCAGAGGGAATCACAGAGGTTATCGTGGCCACCAATCCAACGCTGGAAGGCGAGGCCACCGCCATGTATCTTAAGGACGCGGTGCACAATCCGGAAGTACGAATGACTCGTCTTGCGCGCGGTCTACCTGCCGGCGGCGATCTGGAGTATGCGGATGCTCGCACTCTTTCTGAGGCGCTGCAGGGGCGGCGGGAGGTTTGACCTTGACTTCCCAGTAGCTGCTCATATAATTGCGGTACTAGACACCCGCGGTCTCGTCCCTACGGGGAAAGACCTAGACATTTGAAAGCGGTCAGAGACCTGGATCTTCCCACAGGGATTGATCTGTTCGGTCTGCCAGGGATGCCGATGTGCAGAATGGACACATCGGCGTTTTATGTCGCGGGCGGCGCACCTTAACAACTGAATAGTGATAGGAAGCCAGTAATAAAGTTCGGGCTTTGTCTTTGAGATCTGAACCACATCTTCGATGTGGCGAAGTTTCTACGGAGAGTTTGATCCTGGCTCAGGATGAACGCTGGCGGCGTGCCTAATACATGCAAGTCGAACGAGGCCCTCTTCCTTCGGGAGGAGGTGTCCTAGTGGCGAACGGGTGAGTAACACGTTGGTGACCTACCCCGAAGAGGGGGACAACCCCGGGAAACTGGGGCTAATACCCCATGTGTTCCAGAGCGTTAGAGGGCTTTGGATGAAATGGATGCTTCGCATTCGCTTCGGGAGGGGCCTGCGGCCTATCAGCTAGTTGGTGAGGTAATGGCTCACCAAGGCGACGACGGGTAGGGGACCTGAGAGGGTGA
Source organism: Chloroflexota bacterium (assembly GCA_027298025.1). Taxonomy (GTDB): domain Bacteria; phylum Chloroflexota; class Anaerolineae; order Anaerolineales; family E44-bin32; genus JADFRG01. The sequence continues at coordinate 32,158 of JAPUGV010000218.1, forward strand.
CCCCCCACACTGGAACTGAAACACGGACCAGACACCTACGGGTGGCAGCAGTAGGGAATATTGCACAATAGGCGAAAGCCTGATGCAGCAACGCCGCGTGCGCGATGAAGGCCTTAGGGTTGTAAAGCGCTTTTCTGGGGGAAGAGAAAGGACGGTACCCCAGGAATAAGTCTCGGCTAACTACGTGCCAGCAGCCGCGGTAAAACGTAGGAGGCAAGCGTTATCCGGATTTACTGGGCGTAAAGCGCGTGCAGGCGGTTTGGTAAGTCGGACGTGAAAGCTCCCGGCTCAACTGGGAGAGGCCGTACGAAACTGCCAGTCTAGAGGGCAGCAGAGGGAGGTGGAATTCCGGGTGTAGCGGTGAAATGCGTAGATATCCGGAGGAACACCAGTGGCGAAGGCGGCCTCCTGGACTGTCCCTGACGCTAAGACGCGAAAGCTAGGGTAGCAAACGGGATTAGAAACCCCGGTAGTCCTAGCCGTAAACGATGCACACTTGGTGTTGGTGGCATAAAACCCATCAGTGCCGCAGCTAACGCGATAAGTGTGCCGCCTGGGGACTACGGTCGCAAGGCTAAAACTCAAAGGAATTGACGGGGGCCCGCACAAGCAGCGGAGCGTGTGGTTTAATTCGAGGCTACGCGAAGAACCTTACCTGGGCTTGACATGTTCGTAGTAGGGATCCGAAAGGTGACCGACCCTTCGGGGAGCGATCACAGGTGCTGCATGGCTGTCGTCAGCTCGTGCCGTGAGGTGTCCGGTTAAGTCCGGTAACGAGCGCAACCCTTGCCCTGTGTTATACGTGTCACAGGGGACTGCCCGTATAAAGCGGGAGGAAGGTGGGGATGACGTCAAGTCCGCATGGCCTTTATGTCCAGGGCTACACACACGCTACAATGGCCGGTACAATGGGTCGCGAAGCCGCGAGGCGGAGCCAATCCTCCAAAGCCGGTCTCAGTTCGGATCGTAGGCTGCAACTCGCCTACGTGAAGTCGGAGTTGCTAGTAACCGCAGGACAGCTATACTGCGGTGAATACGTTCCCGGGCCTTGTACACACCGCCCGTCACGTCATGGAAGCTGGCAACACCTGAAGTCGGTGACCCAACCGTAAGGAGGGAACCGCCTAAGGTGGGGCTGGTAACTGGGACGAAGTCGTAACAAGGTAGCTGTAGCGGAAGCTGCGGCTGGATCACCTCCTTTCTATCAGGGAGTTCTGAGCCAAAGCCTGCGGGCTGCGGCTCCACTCCAAACCGGAAATCCGCCCTACAGTGGTGTATGGGCGTCGAAGTCCCGAACCCCAGGTTTCCTATCACTACTCAGCTGCTAAAGTGCAAAATCCCGCCAAGGGGGGCTGGCTTTCAATAGGGCGAGGCCCAGAGGGGCGAGCGTCCTGGCGAAGCCAGGACGTTTAAAATGCGGGCCTTTAGCTCAGTTGGTTAGAGCGTTCCTCTGATAAGGGAAAGGTCCCAGGTTCGAATCCTGGAAGGCCCACCAAAAGCGACTTGTCGGAGGCCTTGACATCCCACTGGGAATAAGGGCATTCAAGCACTCAGCCTTGGGGATGTAGCTCAGCTGGGAGAGCGCCGCCTTTGCAAGGCGGAGGCCAGGGGTTCGAATCCCCTCATCTCCACCAACCGGCTTGCAGGATAGGACTGAGCCGGACGAGGAGCAACAAACAATCGGTTACGAACCGGATTTAGAGAACTGAATAGAACTGACTAGCATATTCGCCGCGGAGTTTGAGGCGCGAGAGCCGGGTGGGGGCCCATCTCGAGCTTCCGAAATCCTCCGAAATCCGGCCCGGCGGAATGCCGGGCCGCAGTGTGTCTAGGGGAATTGGCAACCGGGCTGTGAGGCAGATCCAAGCTTGGATCGGAACCACAGCCGGGCGGCCAACCACCGGAAATATCACGGTGCAAGGGGCGTCCGGGGAGGCGGGTTCCGAAGACCCGCCGCCCTCAATCGGACCTTAACAACTGAATAGCATCGAGAGTATTCAGCAAATGCGTAGTTCCGGAAGATCCAGGAATCGATCGGAACGCCTGCAAAGCGCGTGAGTTGATGCTCTCACCGCGAAGAACGTCAATTTCTCCGTATCACACTAATGTTAAGCTACTAAGGGCGTACGGTGGATGCCTTGGCGTCAAATGCCGATGAAGGACGTGGAACACTGCGATAAGCCTCGGGGAGCCGTGTGCAGGCTTCGATCCGGGGATGTCCGAATGGGGAAACCCGGCGTCGGGACGCAAGTCTCCGGCGTCATCCCCTGGCTGAACACATAGGCCAGGGGAGGGGAACCTGGGGAACTGAAACATCTTAGTACCCAGAGGAAAAGAGATCATTCCGCTAGTAGTGGCGAGCGAACGCGGAAAAGCCCAAACCGGTCCGGCTTGCTGGACCGGGGTTGTAGGACCGGCACATGGGAGTGATAAATCCAAGGGTTAGCAGAATGGTGTTGAAAAGCCTACCGCAGAGGGTGCAAGTCCCGTATGCGAAAACCTGAGGACTCCCGCCGAGTTCCTGAGTACTGCCGGGCACGCTAATCCGGTAGGAAGCTGGGGAGCCCACTCTCCAAGGCTAAATACGTTTGACGACCGATAGTGAACAAGTACCGTGAGGGAAAGGTGAAAAGGACCCCTGTTAGGGGAGTGAAATAGAACCTGAAACCGTATGCCTACAAGCAGTCGGAGGGCTAATGGCGCGTCTGTGTGCCCGGGAAACCGGGAAATGCGGCGCTATGCCTGACGGCGTGCCTTTTGGAGAATGAGCCGGCGAGTTAATCTCTGTGGCGAGGTTAAGGGAGTGACACCTGGAGCCGAAGCGAAAGCGAGTCTGAATAGGGCGAATTAGTCGCTGGGATTAGACACGAAACGGGGTGAGCTACCCATGGCCAGGGTGAAGTCCCGGTAAAACGGGATGGAGGCCCGAACCTTTAGCAGTTGCAAATGCTTGGGATGAGCTGTGGGTAGAGGTGATATGCCAACCGAACTCCGAGATAGCTTGTTCTCCCCGAAATAGCTTTAGGGCTAGCGTCGCGCGTTGAGTGATGGAGGTAGAGCACTGGATGGACTAGGGGGCCTCACCGGTTACCCTACCCAACCAAACTCCGAATGCCATCACTTATGAGCGCGGCAGTCGGACTACGGGAGATGAGTTTCGTAGTCGAGAGGGAAAGAGCCCAGACCGCCAGCTAAGGTCCCCAAGT
>JAPUGV010000219.1 GCA_027298025.1 Chloroflexota bacterium
ACCGGCGGATACAGTTATTGTTGCATTTGACAAAGTAACCTCCTTGCCAGTTCCTGCCTCACTACAAGTTGGCACGGGAATTTATCTTGCTTACCTTGACAACACCATCTGCCATTCAATGGTTACGCTCGTCATATTGGAGGCGCTAATAGCCCGACCGCATGTAGTGTTTGTCCCATTTGCCGGGATGGCATGCAGGATCGCTAGCTACCCCTGCCACATCTTAATAATCTCCAAACTACCTGAGTAGTTGAGGGAACGCCTGGTCAGTTCCCGCATTCGCATGAGCTAAGCCCGGGTCCGGCGCAGTTAGTGAGCGGCCGGACGGAATGCGTTATAAAGATTGTCCGCTAGCAAGGGATGAACAGCCATCGCTGAGGGGATGCAGCCTGTGAAAACCCCCGAATCTCAAAGTGTGGCGTCGAACCATACGAACAGCCTGGTGATGTACCGATCGCCAGACGCAGGTTCCCTGAAGGTGAAGTAGACGTTCTGAAATAGGTGGGGATAATTCTGAATACGCTTCAGCTCACTGAGATGTGCCTCGTCGCCTGGCGGAAACCCAAAAAATTTATGGGTAACCTGTCCATTCACCCTCCCTTTGATTTTCACCAAGTTGCTTATTCCGGCGCCGGGTTGGAGAACGCCAGCGACACCCTTAAGCTCTGTGTGAATTGATATCATTTTGACGCCCGACATGACCTTCGTCTCTGGTTCCAGAGCTACAGTCTCGACGGCCTCAGAATCGACAGCAGCGGCCGCAGCATCGGCCGTAACCGTAGCAGCGGCCGTAGTCATGACGGCGTGCGCGATCATCACCGCCACCAGTTCCCAGTCTTTCTTAGTGAGAGTCATTTTTTAGTCCTCCGGCTAGCTTGTATCGATAAATGTAACGCCAAGGGTTTACAGAACGACCCACCCTGATAGCCTAGCGATGGGTCAGAAAGAATATCGTGGACCACTTGGTGCGAGGCCACGTAAAGGCTGGGAGCTGAGCGGCCCGGGTCCGCTCCAGCGAGGGGTTAGGCCCGCTATTGTTTCTATGCAGAGCCTCAATCGCCAGCAACTTCATCTCTGAGAATGGAATTGTCGCGGTATTTGGAGATGAGAATCAGTTTGTGAAGGTCGGTATTCGGAAAATCAATCGCCCCCTTTCACTCGAGAGGGGGCACATGGACCAAATCCGGGGCAATGACGCCTACCGCTGGGAGGTGGCTTTTCCAGAGGTCATCGCTTTGAAATATCGAACCTTTTTAGAGGCCAGTCCCCAATCGATAAGTTGGTAGAAAAGTCATCTAGTGAGTGGATTCCTGGTCCGCTCCACCTGCCTCACGCAACCCGTACAACTTTCAACTGACATTCCCTAAGGCCCAGCCAGGACGATGAAAGCACCCTCCATCCCAGCGCCCCTGTGTCCACCAACACCACAGTAAAACAAGTAGGTTCCAGCAGGCAGGGCAGTAAATTCTATTGTGGCCGTCCCCAAAGCCGGTATCGTGAGGTCCACATTCAACTCGTCGATGGTGAAGGTGTGTTCGCTGTCCAGGTTGGTCACGGTGACCCGCACCAAGTCTCCTTGGTTGACAGTTATTGAGTTGGTCGTGAAAAAGAAGGATTGCGCCGTGAGGTTGAACTCCTGGAAGGGCTGTGGGGATGGGGTGGGCGTCGGCGGAATAAGGGTAGCCGTCGGAGGAACTGGAGTGAGTGTAAGGGTGGGCGTAGGAGGCACTGGAGTGAGTGTAGGGGTTGGCGTCGGCGGCAGAGGAGTGGCTGAGGATGGGAGAGACGTAATCGTCGCGGGGACTGGGGTGAGTGTTGAGGTTGGCGTCGGTGTCGCGGTGGGTGGCTGGGTTGAGGGCGGCGTCTCAGTTGGCGGAGACGTGGGCGAAAAGGTAGGGACGGGAGTATCCGAGGGCAGTGGCGAGGCCGGGCCATGGGTCTGCGAATCCTCTTGAGGTTCGGTGGCAAGAAGCGGCGGCTCTGCTCGAAGGAAGGGAAGCCTCCCGGGGAAGGAACCGAAGTAGAGGAAGACAAATACGATAGTTCCAGCGGCAAGTTCCACAGACAGGATGACCGCGAGCAGCCGCTTATATCGGCCCAACATGCGCACTTTGTGTACCCTCTGAATACAGGCGGTTTCCCAGTCCATTCTAAGGACCATCTTGGAGACTTGACTTTACAGAGCCCTAACAGAGAGACCAAGCCCCGCACCATTCAGAGTGTGGTCTTTGCTCGGAGAAATGCTCGATGCAGGGAATCACAACGAGTGGAATCCCTAGGAGATAGGATGGCAGAAGGCGCCTACTTCGCCGGGCGGCATGGATGGAAACTGCCGCCTGTGATGTGTGTGTGAACATAAAACGCCAGCCTGGGGTTCCGAGCGAGCGGACGCAAGCGGCTAGGTGGATCTTATGAGCTCTTCAGCGGTCAGCTCCGCGAACGTTTAGAGCCAAGTTTCTTTCTGTGTAGAGCATCAATTTACAACAGCTTCATCTCTGAGAATGGAATTGTCGCGGTACTTGGAGATGAAAATCAGTTTGTGACGGGGGATATTACGAGAACCAACAACCCCCTCTCATTCGAGAGGGGGCAAGAGGACCAAATCCGAGCAAATGGTTTAGTTGGGTTTTCGCGAAGCTTCCCTGGTCCGCTCCGGCAAGTGGTTAGCTAACCCGAATGGGGGCAGGATTACAAGCTACCCCTGCCACATCTTAATAATCTCCAAACTACCTGAGTAGTCTACGGAACGCCTGGTCAGTTCCCGCATTCGCATGGGGTGAAGCAGTGTAGCATTGTCGAGCATAAGATTGGTTGCGAGAATGCCCGTTCTCAAAACCTATATAGCTGCCCCCTTCCGATTGCTATTGGGAACAAGTCTTATAGGGCTCCATCATATGCAGGTCGATGACTAAGTAAGGGATGCGGGAGCTGGCCAGCTTCCCGATGTCGAGCACATAACTTAGGATTTCGGTGACAGGGGCAGCTCTTCAGGTCCGTGATCTCGGAAAATCTCACGGTACTTCGTGGCCGGGCAATTCGGCCGGGTGAAGACTGTTCCGCAGCGCGGCCAGACCAACTATTGACTCAGTCGACTGCTGGTAATCCCTACGTGAATAAGCGCACAATGTTGACTTTCACGATCCGCTTTGTGTACTATATGAAAAGGACTTCATCACCGGCGAATCCTTACCTCTTCACCATTCGAAAACCCCACTGACCCTATCTCCTAGAGATATCTGTCGGAGCGATGGCCAATCCATACAAAATCACTGTCTTTGATGTTGCCGCTCGGGCAGGCGTTTCTATAGCTACCGTTTCGCGGGACTTCAACGGACCCAAACTGCCGAGTCCAGAAACACTTGACGGCGTCGCGCACGCGGCGAAGGACATGAATTTCATGCCAAATTCGTTGGCGCGATAATTTTTAGTAACCCCGCATGGGGTAGAAGGAGGCAGAGGAAATGGATATGATGGAAATGGGAGAATCGACTTGGTATGGGGCGCTGAGCAGTCCCCCGGTGCGCGCGGCGGGGAACAAAGTGGATCTATCGATCTACCGCGACGCCGGCGAGGCCACCTATGGGGCTTTTCAATGGAAGGCGCCCGCGGAGGGGCAGGTCCTAGTCGACGGGCCTCATAGCACGGAGACGAAGTGGACGGACGAGTTCGAGATCGCTTACACGAAAGTCGGGTCGGAGGGACCCCTCCTACTCTTCCTCCATGGCGTCCCGACGAATCGAATGCAGTGGGAGGACATCCAGCGCCACGTGGGCCGTTTCTGCGAGACCATCGCCATCGACATGCTGGGCATGGGGGAGAGCACCCAACCCCGCCAGTACGGCAAGAAGACGGATCAGAGCGACAACGACCTGTGGTTCTGGAAGCACGACGTGGACTACATCGACGCCCTCATGCAGCACGAGTACCCCGGGCGCAAGTTCTTCTTCATCGCCGACGACTGGGGCGGGGGCATCGCAAGTAGCTACGCCGCCGCGCACAACGACCGTCTGGAGGGGTTCATTCTGCTGGACCCCATCGCGTTCGACGGGTACCCGGTGAACGAGATCCAGGCCATCGGGCGCGGCTCACTCATCCCGGACACCCCGGAAGGGGACCAGGTATTCGCGATGGGCTTCGCTGCCTTCGACCAGACCCTCGTACAGATATACAAAACGATGGTCTACGACCCGAACAAGTACAACCAGTACATGCTGAAATCCATCACCTTCCCGTACGTGGACGTAGACTATGAGCGAAACCCGAAGGGAGATGGCCTCACGGACGTGGCCACCTCGGCGACCATGGGGTTGAAGCTGCACGCCATCCGCGTGCTGGCGGACCGGGCGGCCATCTTGAGCCCGGCCTTGCTGCTACCGCACCACCCGGAGCATAACCCGGAAGGGGTCAAGTACGAGAACATCACCGTTCCGAGTCTGATCATGTGGGGGGAGTACGACAACATGATGCCGGCGGCACAGACACAGCGCTTCGCCAACGTGCTGGGAACGGACGACGTGCAGCTGACCCTGGTGCCCCGGGCCGGCCACTTCGCGGGGACGGATCAGCCCCGATACGTGAGCGACACGATCGTGAACTTCGTGCGGCGCGTCAAGGGGCGCGCAGCCCTGGCGGACATCAACCTGGGGAACGAAGGGATCTGGAAGGGCGACGAGGCCCATACGATTATGTGCCTACGCGTGCTGCACGGGGTCAACGAAGGATAATTCAGCTCGGCTGAACGGGCTGCCGCAAAGTTCATAGGCCTCGGTGCCAGTTTCTCGGCTCCGCCCAGCCTCGCGTAGAACGAACGGCCGGAGGCATCTGGAAGCGCGCCTACTCGCAATTCGTCGTCCGTAACCCGTACGGCACGGTCTCGCTCGAGACCCAACCCTCGCCATCGAGGGTCAAGTTGACGCTGCTGCCGACCGGAGTCGTTTTGCGGTTAAGGTCAACCGACTCACCCACAGCCCGGACTTCCCAGGTGGAGCCATTGAAATCTGTGAAAGAAACACCCCTCGTCGTCACCCATCGGTAGGTCCTACAGAGCAACCCAGCCTCTGAGAGAAAATACTCCTGCGCCTCCACGTCATTATCCCGGCCTGCAGCTGGGCGGCCAGGCCAATGCTAGATGGCGCAATACCGAGCCAGGGAGGCTGGTCTAGGTTCGTCCTGACTGTCGACGATTTAGAATCACTCATCTCAAGGCTCACGGACGATGTCGTAAAATTCAGAAACGATATTGTGTAGGGGCCGGGGGGCAAACAGATTCTCTGCAAAGACCCTTCTGGTAACGTAGTTGAGCTCTTTCAGCCAGCGTAGGCTATGAAGCATAAGCCCGCGTTGGAGCACTCTTCAAGTGGAGCCGGACCGGGCCTTGATGATTTTAGATTAGGAGGAAATGGTGAGTGAGAAAGAAGTAGTCCTCTTCACACAGTCTGCTTGACACTACTGCAATCTGGAGAAAGCGTGGCTTTCTCAACACAGTATCGCCTTCACGGAGCGAAAGATCATGGATGACCCAAGTGCTCTAGCGGAGCTCGAGGCAATCCCCGCATTCACAACGCCGGTAACGTTAATTGATGGAGAGGTTGTTGTCGGTTTTGATCGAGGCAAACTCTCGGAGCTGTTGGGTATCTAGAGCAAGAAGCCAATCCATTTCGGCGGACGGAAAGAAGTATGCGCGCTTGAAGAAAAGTGGCGGATTTCCGGTGCGTTGTGAGGCGTTTTGGCCGGATAACACGCCGTCTGAAATCAGGATCACTGATTCCTCATCAGTCGCTCATTGCAAGGGGTAGCTTGGCGAAGAAGAACTCCTATTAATGAGCGTTCCAATATCTAGGGGTTGTTTAGGCTGAATTCGACAACCATCAATGGAAATAACCGGAGGCGACAACATGGAAAACCACTACGATCTGGCAGTCATCGGCGCCGGAATGGGCGGAATAGAAGTCGCGAGTCGAGCTGCCCAGATGGACGCTCGGGTGGCTATCATTGAACACGGTAAGGTCGGCGGAACTTGAATAAACGTGGGGTGTATCCCCACGAAGACCCTGGTAGGGTCAGCCAAGGCCATTCAAATAGCCCAAAGAGGCGAGGAGTTTGGGTTCCGTAGTCCGAGTCCCGAGGTCGACTGGACCCGGATCAGAGCACGCAAGGACGCCATCGTTGCTTCCATCTTATTGAGGAAGGAGCAGTTCCTCGAGAAGAATCCCCGGATCGACCTTGTACGCGGGACTGCGCGTTTTCTGGGGCCAAATCGACTCTCCATTGACGGGCGAGAAATTGAGACCGACAAAGTGATCGTGGCATCCGGTGTGGCGCCATTCGTGCCGGACATTCCTGGCCTTACCGAGGTCGGATTTGAAACGAATGAGACCGTGATGGACCTGGAAGAACTCCCAGGCTCGATGGTCATCATCGGTGGAGGCCCAGAGGGGATGGAATTCTGCCAGCTATTTCACCGCTTCGGGGTGAAGGTCACGGTCCTTCAGCGACAGGATCGAATCCTTCCGCGCGAGGACGAGGAGATGTCCCGAGCGCTATTAGAAATTCTGCAGGAAGAGGGAATCGACATCCGAACGAGTGCCTCTACGATGCAAGTAGAGCGGCTGCCGGGCGGCAAGCTTGCGCTCGAAGTAGAAATTGCCGGACGAAGTGAGCGCTTTGAATGCGACCGCATCCTCGTCGCGGCCGGCCGACGCCCGCATAATCTGGCGTATATGGAACTCGAGGCTGCGGGCATCGAGGGCGACCCCCAACGAGGGATTCACATCGGTGAGGCCCTACAGACCAGCGCCCCCAATGCCTGGGCCGTTGGGGATGTCATAGGACGAATGCAGATGACCCACTTTGCCGTCTACGCTGCGGGCATTGCCGTCGCCAACGCACTCAAGGGCGAGGCGATGGCCTTCGACACAACCCGGGTGCCAGGGACAGTGTTCACAGACCCGGAGGTAGCGAGCGTGGGGCTGACCGAGAAGGAGGCATCCGCGCAAGGAAGAAGCGTCAAGGTGGGCAAGCAACTGATGAGGAAAGTGGGAAGGGCCCGGGCGATTGGGGAAACCGTTGGGTTCGTCAAGATCGTCGTCGATGAAGACACCGAGAAACTGCTCGGGATGCAGATTCTCTCTCATGCCGCCGGTGAGCTTCTTCCACAAGGAATCCTCATGCTGCAAACGGAGGATCGGTCCATCGCTCCGCTGACCGACAGCATTTACGTCCATCCAACCCTATCTGAAGGCGTGAAAGCCGCAGCGACCAATCTCAAGCCTCTTGAGGCCGTGTCAACATCTACGGGCAATCTCGAAGACTAACAATCGCAGTTGTCGCCGGCGCAAGTTGGCCCGAGAGAGACAATGCAGAAAATGGGATCGTGACGCGGCGATCGCTTAGCACTCACTGGAGCACCCTGCGGGTGGAGCCCCTTGGCCTCGGCAAGGACAAGCGGACCCGCCCTCGGCGAACCGTGAATTTGTGTTGTCTAGGTCAAGACCGGTTCCCCCCGATTATGGGAATGGGAGTTCTGAAAACCAACCCGTCGAAGCGGATTGCCTATAAGCACAATTAGAGGTAATTCGCTGGAGTAGCCAGTTTACTTATGAGAATGGGCCTTCTCATCACCCTATAATGAATGTAGCATAGGCGGCTGTTCGGTAGGCCGCCGGGCGAGGACGAGATCGATGAACACTGAACGTGCACAGGTTGGATGGGGCTTTGCGATCTGGTGGGTGTTGGCAAGCTTCGTGGGCTGGGCGGTGAGCTTTGCCGTGGCCGGGGCCGTGCTCGGGGCCGTGCTCGAGGCCGTGGCCGCTGCCGTGGGCTTTGCCGTGGCCGCTGCCGTGGGCATGGCGGTGGCCGGAGCTTCGCTCGGGATAGCACAGTGGCTTGTTCTGCGGCGGCAGGTCTCACGGGCCGGCTGGTGGGTGGGGGCAAGCAGCGTGGGCCTAGCGGTGGGCTTTGTCGTGGGCTTTGCCG
>JAPUGV010000022.1 GCA_027298025.1 Chloroflexota bacterium
GGGAGATCGAGCTGCTAGCGGATGCTGAGGTGACCATCCTCTCCGACCGGCGCCGCTACCCACCCTACGGACTGGAGGGCGGGAAGGAGGGTAAGCTTGGCCGAAATCAAATCCGGCGAGACGAGCAAAGTCAGGATCTCCCCGGCAAGGTCAGCCGTCAACTGAAGAGCGGCGACCGTATTCGTATCGAGACTCCTGGCGGGGGCGGTCACGGCACGAAATAGAGCTTGCCCGCGCATCCAGCGGCTCGGAATCTAAATAAGACGGCCACTCACTTGATGTTGGAGCCTGAAGCTATCGGAGTATGAGGTGGCTATCTCCAAATTCGTGCCAGAGGTAGCCGGCGCGAACCGCTTCCGCGTAGGCTTCCAGGATCCGCTCTCTGCCGGCCACTGCATACAAAAGGGCGAGATGGGTCGTCTTGGGGTCGTGAAAGCCAGTGAGGAGCCCATCGAAGGTTTGCACCCCGCGCCCGGGATGGATGAACAGCCGAGTAAAGCCTGAGGCCTCCCGCACTCGCCCGTCATCCCAAGCGGTCTCGACCGCACGTGCTACGGTCGTCCCGACCGCAATAACGCTGCCGCCCCGCTCTCGGGTGGCATTGATCTGTCGCGCGGTCGCGGCTGACACCTCGAACGGCTCTGGGTAAAGCGGTTGGTCCTCGACCTGCTCCGCCTTGACTTCCAGGCTGGAGACGCCGGTGTGCAGTACGATGCTGGCAAACTCAACTCCCTGCGCGGCCAGCTCGCTCACCACGGCCACCGTAAACGGCCGCGCGGCTGAGGGCATCTCTGCACTCCCAGGCACGCGAGAGAACAGCGTTTGATACTGGCTCAGCGGATAGGATTCGTCTGTGTAGCCGTATCGGATGGGCGAGCCTTTCTGATCTAACGCACGCTCCAGGGGTCGGTCAAACCGCACGAACCACAGCCGATCGATCCCAGGGTACGGGCGAACCAGATGGCCGGGAACTCCGGCTACCACAATTCTGTCGCCGGCTTCCAGGTCCAGCGGGCCGGGCTCGACGTAGCTCGGGCGGGGCTCCACCAGCCACAAGTCTGCACCGTAGCGCGTACTCAAATTGACGATGAAGGGACCCGAGGGTCCCGCGGCCGGCAAACTCGCTGGAATCGTTGCACTCTCGTTGACCACCAGCAGATCCCCGCGATCCAGGAAATGCGGAAGATCCGTGAACTCTGCATGGAAGTGACCTTGTGGTGAGCTGATAAGCAAACGTCCGGCATCCCGGCTCACTCCCTGCACTTCAGGCGGCTCTATCGCCTGGAGGAATTCTGGGCGCTCAAAAGCGAGCTCGGCCAGCTTCATGGCTAGACCCTAACTCCGAGTTCCCAACTTTCCGCCTGAGCTTCGAAGCGAGAGCCGGTGACGACCTCAGGCTCCTGGGACAGTAGCCAGGCCCAGAAGGGTAGAGTCTCATCCGGTAGAGGTCGGTCGGAGATGTCCTGTCCCGGAAATGCAAGCTGATGCATGTCGGTGCGCATATCACCCGGATCCACGCTCACAACCGCAATGCCCTCTTCCCTCAGCTCGCTCGCCAGGGTACGGGAGGCGAGATCCAGGGCGGCCTTTGAGCTGCCGTATGCTCCCCATCCCTCATAGCCGCCGATCGCTGCGTTGCTGGAGATATTGATGATCCAGCCGTGTCTCGCCTTGAGCAGATCAAGGGTCAGTTGGATCAACGCCAGTGGCGCGACGAAATTTACTTCATGGATTCGCTTCAGTTCATGCAGTGGGATTTCATCCAGCCTGGGCAATGGGGATGGCCCAAGATCCGAGGCGTTGTTGATCAATAGATTCAACCCAGACCGCTCGGACGCGGCCTGAACCAGGCTCATCCGATGGTACGCGTCGGCCACATCCCCGGCTATCGCATCCACGCTGACGCCAAGAGCGCGCAGGGAACTGGCGTGTGCCTCGAGTGCACGTTCTCCCCGCGCGGTCACGATCAGATCGTAGCCCATTCCCGCAAGGAAGGTTGAAATCGTCTCGCCCAACCCCCGGCTCGCGCCGGTAACCATCGCGAGCTTCGTCATTCTTACACCTTCATTCTCGGCCTCCATATCATCCACTCTTGAGGCCCGCTGCGCATCAGCCGATAGTGCAGATCATGAGCCGGGCGTAAGGACGGGGCATCTTCTGGTCCAAGGTACGGGGGGAGAGGTTCAAAGGTCTCAGAATGAAATAGCGGCCTGGCCGTCCTAGGCCGCCTCGGGCAATGGATCAGGCAGCTCCTATCGGTCCCGCTGCAGATCGATGATCCCGCGCTCGGTGGCGATCCGCACCGCTTCGGTCCGGTTGCCGGCCTCGAGCTTTTTCAGGATCGAGCTCACGTGGAACTTCACGGTGCGCACTGTGATCACAAGATCGGCCGCGATCTCTTTATTGGTCATCCCTTTCGCCAGGAGCTCCAAGACTTCCAACTCGCGAGCCGTGAGCCGGCTCCAGACCGGCCGCTGAGCCTCGCTGCTGACATGGCGCATCAGCTTGGAGGCGACCACGGGTTGAAGGAGCGAACCGCCCTGGCTGATAACTCGAATGGCCTCAAACACTTCATCCCGTGGTGAACCCTTCAGCAAGTAACCTCGAGCGCCGGCCTGCACCGCGCCTACGATGCGCTCATCGTCATCGAAGGCGGTAAAGACAAGCACCTTCACGTCTGGGTGATCCGTAGAGACTTGCCTCAACGCCTCGACCCCGTCCAGCTCCGGCATCTCCAGATCCAGCAGCACCACATCGGGCTGGGCGATTTCGATGTTCGTGAGCACTTCGTTCCCGGTCGAGGCCTGTCCCACAACTCGGAAATCGGGCTGCGTGCTCAGCATTGCGACCAATCCGTCCCGGACTACCGGATGGTCGTCGGCCACGAGAATGCGGACGACGCTCTTGGTGGTCATCCGTGTGGCACCCTCACTTCCAATCGGGATCCTGAGCCCAGTTCACTCTGAAGCTCCATGGTTCCTCCCAGGAGACGAGCTCGCTCCTGCATGCCCTGAAGGCCGTAGTGACCCTCCGCACGCGAGTCGACCTCGAAGCCGCTCCCATCATCTTCGATTGTGAGGGAAACCCATTCGGGTGTGCTGGTCAATACGACGCTCGCGTGGGAGGCATTCGAGTGCTGCATCAGGTTATTGACCGCTTCCTGCGCGATGCGATACAGGCCGCTCTCGAGACGTGGGGCAAGCGGTCGGCTGCCTCCAGTAGCGGTGTATTCGATTTCAACACCTGCCGCGGCTTGAGTTTCCCCCACCAAGTCGGCCAGCGCTTCCGAAAGGGTCCGTCCTTCAAGCGAAGCCGCGCGAAGATCTTGGACCGACCGGCGAGCCTCATCAAGATTCTGGCGAGCCAGGTCCAGAGCCCGGTGAACGGCCTCTCTAATTTTCTCCCGATCTCCCTGCTCGTCGAGCATGGCCTCCGCGGCCTCCAGTTGAAGAGAGATGGCCGTCAACCCTTGGGCGAGCGTGTCGTGTATGTCGCGCGACAGGCGGTTCCGCTCCTCCACCGCACCCAGCTCTACGCTGCCCTCATAGAGCCGAGCGCGCTCGATGGCAATGCTTAACATGTCGCCGATCGTGTACAGTA
>JAPUGV010000220.1 GCA_027298025.1 Chloroflexota bacterium
TAGCCTGGGACTGTACGCCCACGGGTAGCGAGTATCTGCTGAGAATGCTAATTCTTATAATCGAATTTTTCCGTTGACAACAGACGAAATCATTGGCGTCCAATCACCAGCTCGGGGGACTGGCACTTAAGATCGATCCGAAAAGTGGTTTTTCAGTTCGTTCGATGGGGCGTTGGACTGCTCGTCTACACCAGACCATCTTCGCTCAGCTGCGCACGTCCGATTAGAATAGTCATACTACAACATGCATGTGGTCTTGATCTCAACCTATGAACTGGGCCGCCAGCCATTCGGACTGGCGTCGCCCGCTGCCTGGCTCGGCCAAGCCGGGGCGGAGGTGACCTGCCTGGATCTGGCCGTGCAAGGTTTGGACGAGCAGGCCATCCGCGCAGCAGACTTGGTGGCTTTCTACCTGCCGATGCATACGGCCACGCGCCTGGTTGTACCGCTCATCGAGCGGGTCACGCGGCTGAATGGGGGCGCGCACCTCGCTTGCTACGGCCTGTACGCGCCCATGAATGAGATTTATCTGCGCGGGCTCGGCGTCAATACCATCCTTGGAGGAGAGTACGAATCGGGATTGACGGCGCTTGTAAAGCGACTGAGCGCCAATGGCTCGGCCCCTCATGCGGCTGACCAGCGAGAGCCCACCGTCTCACTGGCGCGGCAACTGTTTATCACCCCGCAACGCTCAGGTTTGCCCCCCCTATCTCAGTATGCCCAACTAAATATGGGAGACAATCAGAGTCGGATCGTGGGCTACACGGAGGCCAGCCGAGGTTGTAAGCATAAGTGCCGCCACTGCCCGGTTGTCCCAGTTTATGAGGGGATGTTTCGTGTGGTCCAGCGCGATGTGGTTTTGGAGGACATCCGGCAGCAGGTACGAGCGGGGGCGGAACACATTACCTTTGGCGATCCAGACTTCTTCAACGGGATCGGGCACGCGCTGCCTCTCGTGCGCTCATTACACACCGAATTCCCTCAGCTAACCTACGATGTGACCATCAAGATCGAACACCTACTAAGGCACGCTGAGCACCTGCCTACCCTTCGCGATACGGGCTGCCTGTTCGTGACCAGCGCACTCGAGTCGATAAACGAGCGGGTGCTGTCCCGGCTGGACAAGGGCCATACGCAGGAAGATATCATCCAGGTTGTCAATTGGTTCCAGGAAGTGGGCCTTACTCTCAATCCGACGCTGGTGAGTTTCACGCCTTGGACGACGCTGGATGGGTATCGGCAGCTACTCGCCTTTCTTGACCAATACGATCTCGTCGAGAATATGGCCTCCATTCACTTAGCAATCCGTTTGCTGATTCCGGCCGGCTCAAAGTTGCTCGAGTTGACCGAAGTGCAGGCCCTAGTTGGCCCCTTTGATGAGCAGCTGCTGATCTATCCCTGGCAGAACAGTGAACCGTCTGTAGACCATCTCCACCAAGATGTCCTCGCGTTGGTTGAGACTGGGGTAGCGCGTGGCGAGGAGCGGCGCGAGATTTTTGCTCAGGTTGCTGCCTTGGTCGGGCTGCCAGTACGAGAAGCGAACGGCCGACAGCCCCGTGCACCGATCCCCTATCTGACTGAACCCTGGTACTGTTGTGCGGAGCCGACTGAAGAGCAGTTTGCTCCTCTCTAAAGTGAACGGCCGCGCTTACGGTGGCGGAGCATTAAAGGCCGAAAGGGTCGTGAGACCAGACGGCTAACGGCTGCGAGCTGCCTGCTTGTGCTCACAGAGTGCGGCCGCAAGGCTGTCCTGGCGGATTAGGCCACTTGTGCCTGCGCCACCCTGGACTGCTAGGGCAGGCAAGTGCAGGCAGTGAGCGGCCGGGGTTCGGCCTATCGCGCGGATTTCTAGGAGCCCGGATCTGTATCATCCCCTGCTTCAGGCGCAGAATCCCCGATCCGGCTCCACTCGCAGAGTGCTCCGGCAAGTGGTTAGGCGCCACCTTTCATCCACAGGAGCCCACACAAATGGAGCAGCCTTTCCCTATGTCAAGGTGAATAGCGCTTAAATGGGCTACGTGTAATGTCCTGCCCGCGTGGGTCACATGATGAATCGTCAACGAGCATGAAAGTGAGCTCCTCTTGCTCGGATAGCTCGACTTCATACGTTCCCGTTGCACCGCCGCAGAATACGCTTTCCTCATCGGTTTCGAAGGTCAATAGCGTGCCTTCAAGATGATACGGGCCGAAGCTGAACGGAGAGGTAGATAGACGTTCAAACTTCATTGCGATAATCCATATTCCGTCTGTGTCAAATTGCATGACAGTGAAGCGGTCGCGGTCGATCCATACACCGACCAAATCCGGTTGCTGAACAGCGGGTTGGCAAGCTGCCAACGCGATCACCAATAGACAAAGGGCCAGCGCGGTGCTTATCCCAGGTTGCCGCCACGTCGACACGACGAACCGCCTCTCCCGGGGATGGCGGGTCAATGTCATTTCTTACCCTCCCCTTCGCGAGTCATAGAGTTGGCGCCTAACAGCTGAATATGTAGAAATAACACACTCTGTACACATGATAGGGCATGTTTCGAGGAACCTTCGCCGCTTTCCATCCGATTATGGACATTATTGTGATCTGTACGTAGCTTATTCAGCCCTTGGGGATGATTTGCGGAATGAAGTACGGATCCAATCTGAGAGCAACTTTGCGTGAGTAGCCCAACCGAAAACGTAATTCGGAAGCCGAATCCAGAGCGTACCTTATCTGAGAGCGACCGCCGCTCCCGAGATTTCTACAACCGGAGGGCTCGGATCTACGACTTGCACCTGCTAATTGCTTCGCTGCTGCAGGGCGTCTGGGAACCCGCCGAGCGGCGCAGGTTCGTCACCGGATTGAACCTCGTCCCGGGTCAGCGCGTCCTCGAAGTCGCGGTGGGTACCGGTAGCAATTCCATGCGGATCGCGAAACGTATCGGCCCCAGGGGCAGGCTCATCGGTCTGGATATCTCCTCCGCGATGTTGCAGCGATCCCAGCGTAAGTTTCGGCGCCTGGGACGGAAAGCGGACCTCATTGAGGCAGATGCATCGCGGCTAGCCGTTGCGGATAATACTTTCGATGTGGTATTGCACTTCGGCGGAATCAAGAATTTCGGAGATAAGAGGAAGGCTCTTGGCGAGATGATTAGGGTGGCGAAGCGGGGAGGGAAGATCATCGTCAGCGAAAAGTGTGTGCCACCTGACAAGCGCCGATCACTCCGCAATAGGGTGCTTCTCAGGCGCGATCCGCTCCTTGCCCAGCAGCCGCCGGTGGACTTGATCCCATCCACCATTACGGATGTCAAGCTCTCTTGGTTTTGGAGCGACACCGCTTATGAGATCAGCTTCACTAAACCTTGAGGAACGCCATTAAGCCCCCGCGCCATAGACCCAGCCCACCGATTACGAGGTCGCGAGCGCGCATGAGTATCGCGAGACTGACGGCGTCGGCCGAGGAATGTCCAAGTGCAACGAAGACCGCCACCAGGCTGGCCTCCATCGCTCCTAGTCCAGCTGGCAATGGCGTCAGGAAAGCGATCTGTCCAGCTGTGACTATTGCAAGAACCTCGAGCGTTCTAAAAGAGAAGCCGAGGAATGAAAGAGCAAGCCAAGTTTCGAGCGAGATGACGGCCCAACTCAGCAAAGAGAGACCTAACCCTATCGCCACGACTCGTGGCTTGTTACGGCAAAAGGCGCTCACCTGAAGTTCAGTCTCGCCGACGACCTTAAGCAGTCGTCTGTAACCCTGCCCCCGGGCCAGGATTGCTGGCACCCGTCTTAGAATCGAGAAGAGGGGTCGTCTGCCGCTCCGGGCTGCAGCCAAATAGCCAACCGGTAGCGCCAGTATCCCCAAAGCCATAACACTGATGAATTTATTCGCAAGGTCGGAGAAGAGGTGTAGTTGAATGAGGCTCAAGATTCCAATCAGGAGGAACGTGGCTCTCCCGGCCCGCTCCAGCACTTTGCTAAGAACAACCGATGCCGTGGCGGTCGGCAAAGGTATGGGGTTGTGCTTTTGGAGCAAGTAGATCTGCATTGATCCACCGCCTAGCTGAGCGGCCGGTGTGAAGTAGCTGACGGCGAATCCCGCAAGCCAGTACTGCACCAATGTCGAGAACGGAACTGGATATGCTTGTGAGCGCAAGATCAGCCACAAGCGGCCGTTGAAGATCACCACGACCACAGCATTGACCAAGATCAATATTGCGATCTGGCTTGGCCCGAGCCTACTCAATGCGAGGCCGACTTCTTCCCACGGGACTTTCCGTAGGGCCCACCACAGGAAGATCGGTACTGCGAGCCAAACGATGAGCCTGAGGGGTATGCGAAGGGCCCGTGTGAGGTTGCGTGTGACGCGCCTGTTCCTTGACTCCTTAGAAGCTTCTGATTCTCGCATTTGCTCTAAGATGGTTCCGCCGATCCGGTCTGGTTACTTGGCTTATGACCATAATCACAATGCTATATCGACCGGTCTATTAGCATCAGGGAAGCGTCGGATTAAGAGGTCTTATTCCTCGGGAAGGCGGTCGCTCTGCTTGATGTTATCTGGTTCTTAAGGCGACGGCGGCCATCGCCAACAAGGTTCATCAGTATATGGGACACCCAGAAGTTACATCCGCGCGCGATTGTTTATGATAGTACGAGGCTCCATGACGTTGCGATCTGGTCGTGAAGAATCGAGCCCGCCCGGTGGAAGCTCAGACGGACTCTTCCGAAGTGGAGTTAGGTGTTCCGGTGAACTGCTATAGTGCCTAGCCCCAGATCGGCGGGGCCACGTTTTTCAAGTGAGAGGTTTGGACCGCCTGAATTCACACCATGCTACACGGCTCAGAGAGCATGGTCAAGCAATGGGGGAGAAGCCAATCACTTAGCCGTGCCAAGTCATAGTAATCTCAAACACACCATAGCGGAGAACTGCATGTACAAACGTTCCAGGTACAACGGCTCCGCGATGTGGAAGACCCCTCAGGTTTTGGCGGGGAGCGGCGCAGCACGCTTACCTCATCCTATTCTCACGCTTAGGCTGTGGCCGGGTCCGCTAGTCCTTGGCGAAGCCAAGGGACTTCACCCGAAGGGTGCGCTCCCGCAGGGATCCCTTCGGGGCAGCGAATGGTTGAGCCACACCCCGGCTCCGCGAGACTAAGCCAGCCCTGTTTCGAGCTGGCGCGCATCTAAAATGATGGGTACCAAACC
>JAPUGV010000221.1 GCA_027298025.1 Chloroflexota bacterium
GGCATCACCGACCTGCTGACGCTGCTGGGCAACTGGGGCGCGTGCAACTGACGCACGTTACACTCATGCTCGGAAAATTCGGCGGTGGACCCGGGCGAAGGTCAAATGGGAAATGTCGGCTAACTCAGATTATGAACGGTCGCGCGACAAGGGGCTTGCGGAGAACCCGGTTTGCGTTATAGTGGTTGCCCCCCAGGGCCAGGTGGGCAACGAGAGCCGTTCGTCTCGGAAGGAGAGTGAGTGGTGGGCTCTGGAGACATGTGAAAGCGCAGGCACCGGAAACGCGCGCCGTCTCGTTACCGCGACAGCTTGGGAGGCTCACGCTGCGGGGCTGAGAGCGGAAATCCTCGCCTCCGGTCCCCTTCGGGGAACGACCTAGGGGAGCACCCATGAACTTGGAGGGGCCGATGACGCGTTCACGTTCCCCCGATACGGACAATGGCGCGACGCACAAACGGGTCAGCAACACAGTCGGTTCGTTCATCTTTTCCTGCGTGGTCGGCGTGCTGCTCTTCGGTATGCTGATCTACTTCGCCGGAATCTGGAATATTCTTGCGCAGACCCGCCTCCTCGATCCCCTCATTAATGCTGGAGTCATTGCGTACCACGACGATCAGATGGGACTCGTGAAAGGGGTTTCGGAGCATAAGTTCTACCTTATGTCGCAGGACCCCATTGATTGGGGGCTCGTCCTCCTCGCAGCTGTGATCATTCTCCTTGCAACGGGGGTTAAGGCGAGTCAGTTCCACAGCATTGCACGCTTCTTTGGAATCGAGGGATCGTTCGGGCAGCATGCACGTGCCCACATTTACGGCGTTGGAATCAGCCGTCTTCTGCCTTTTAGAGTCGGCGACGTGGCGACGGCGAAGGTTCTCGCTGGACAAGGGGCTCCTCTCGGCCGAGCGACGTCAGCGGTATTTGTCGCCGAGCTCTTCGTGATCTTTGAGATTGTTGTGTTCGCCCTACTCGACCTCTTTATGCTTGGCTGGAGCACATGGCTAAGTCAGATATTCTGGGCACTCGTGACCCTGGGTGTGATCTATCTCTTGGTTCGCTCGAGCCGGCGCAGAGTGAGCGGACCCGTTGGACATGTCTCTTTCAGGGCTGTTGGCCAAGCGAGTCACGCGCTGGCCCAGAAGCCCGCGCTGCTGATCGTGCTCTCCTTGCTCTCGTTAATAGCCTTCCTGCTGTTTAAGACCGCGGGGTATCTTATCGCAATGGCGTTTACGTCCGACAACGTGCACTTAGGCGTTGCATTCAGCCTCATCGTGATGGGTGGAGTCGCAGGTTCTATCGCGCGGCTGATTCCAATTACACCCGGGGGAATTGGCCAGTACGAGGCAGGGTTTGCCACCGCACTCTACCTCGGGGACGTGGCTCTAAAAGACGCTGTGACCATTGCCATCCTCGCCAATTTCCTCCGCTCGGTCACCGAGTTGCTGCTCATGGGCGCGACGGTTCTCTGGTACAGGGTAGAAACGAATCTGCGCGACGTGCTCGATACGTTTGCTCGAGCCGAACCGCTAATCACGCGGGAGCAAGGGGAAGGAGACCATGCAACAGAAGAATCTCGATTTAGCTGACGATTGTGTGCCAACAGGGATTGCGGTGCAAGGTGGACGGGACAGCTCCGCCGAACTGCCGGCCGTGGGCCTTCCCCGGATACCGGAGGCGCGGGTATTGTGGTCGAGGGCGATGGTGGTGGGGTGGATTCTGTTGGGCGTTTTCCTGTTCAACGAGCTTACGATTCTTCTCTATGATCTCTGGCTACTAGAGAGCTTGGATCTTGCCAGCGTCTTCTGGACCAACTTCCGGATGGGTGCAGCGCTCTTTGTAATCGCCTTCATCGTGTTCGCCGGCGCGATCGCAGCGCCGGCCTTTGTTTATAGAATCAAATCTAAGTCGCGCCGGCTCATGGTCCAGGCCAGTATCTTTGTCGGGCTAATTGGGGGCTACCTGCTCTCGCTTCAATACCTGGACTACCTCCTCTTCTTGAACGGCAAGCCGTTCGGACAACGCGACCCGGTTTTCGAGCAAGATCTCGGGTTTTACGTATACACGTTGCCCGCAATGTGGACGACGTGGACAGCGGGCGTCTGCATCGCCATATTCATGTTGGCTTCCTGTGTAGGCTGCGCCTACCGTGCTCGCCCGCAAGGGGAGGTCGGAGCGGGCATGAGCCGCATCACCGCTCTGCTCGGCACCCTGGCCAGGCCTTACACGCTCGGTGCGCTGAGTATCCTGGGGATCATCGCTGCCCTTGGAGTGCGGTTGAGCCGCTACGATCTCCTCTGGAAGGACAACTATGACCAGTCTTATGTCTTCAGCGGAGCGGCATATGTAGACGTGACCGGCTTCTTCTCGTCCCTGAACTACTATCACATGACGACGGTCATCATCCTCGGCGGGACGGCGGTGGTTATTTTCATACTGCACACCCTGCACCGGGCAGCAGTGGCGTCTAGCTCCTTCGACTGCCACCGCCCGCTGCGGAATGCGGGGCTGGTGGTGCTGGGACTCGTCGCCTTGGACTTTGGGTTCATGGGGCTGGTGACACTCCGGGACCTGATCCTGGTTACGCCCAATCAGCCAGTGATCCAGCTCGAGTACATCAATCGCCACATCGAGGCGACGCGCGCGGGCTACGGGCTGGAGAACGTCGAAGAAGTGAGCTTCGTTCCTAACGGCCCCGGCGATCCGGTTCCGGATGCTGACGAACTCCTTCAGAGCGCAACGCTCCGTAACGTACCACTTTGGCCGGGTTACGTGAGCTATCTGGAACGGTTCATCGATCGGCAGCACGCCCAGCGGATCCTGCAGACCGGGGGCGACACGGTGGTCTACGGACCAGCAATTGATATCTTCCGCCAGCAGCAAAAGCTCCGGATGTACTACGATTTCGTGGACGTCGATTGGGTGCGCTACAAGATCAACGGTGAGACCTGCATGTTTATCAGCTCCGTCCGCGAGCTTCCACAGCTCGCAGCGGACCCGTGGCTCGCCGCATGGGGGGCAAGCACGATGCTTTTCACGCACGGCTACGGCTTGGTCATGGCACCTGTCAGCGGTGTGACCGAGGAAGGCGAACCGCGGTACGCGTCCGGTGGCATCCCCACAAGGGCAGTCTTGCCGGAGCTGCAGGTGCGCAACCAGAGCGTCTATTACGGTGAGGGGTCGGCGCAGTTGGTCTACACAAACGTGCGGCGGATAAAGGAGTTGGATTATCCCACGGACGAGGGGCGAGCCGAGATCCGGTTACCGTCCGACGTCAAGGCGGGAGTGCCGATCGACTCACTGCTGAAGAGGATTGTCTTCGGGTGGCGGACCGGCCAGTTCTTCGAGGTCGTGTTCAGCAAACTCATCGGACCCGAGACTCGTGTCCACTACTACCGGACGCCCATAGAACGCGTCGAGCGCGTTGTGCCCTTCCTGTACTTCGACACCAATATCTACGCCGTGGCGGCAGACGGCGGCATCACATGGTTCATCAACGCTCTCACATCCACGGACCGGTATCCCTACAGCAGACATCATTGGCTCGGATGCAAGTCGGATGAGCGCTCCCCGTTTCCCCGGCGCCTCCGGCGGGTCAACTACGTTGCGGATGCCGTCAAGATCACGGTCGACGCGTATGCTGGCGGGGTCCGCTTCTACAAGATCTCGGATGAGCCGATCATCGAGAGTTGGGCGACCATCTACCCCGGGCTCTTTACACCGGGGGAAACGATGCCTCCCAGCGTCCGTGAGCACCTCCAGTACCCCAAACAGCTCTTCCATATCCAGTTCGATGACGTGTACAAGAGGTACCAGATGACGGATCCCATGACCTTCTTCAACTGGGAGGATTTGTGGGACGACGCCGACGAGGTGCTGGGACCAATTCTCGACCGGGGCAGGGCGATCACCTTTTCCATCGAGCCATATTGTTGGATCGCGGAGACGGGTGGCCTGCTCCCCGACTCAGAGAGCGACAGCCAGTTCGCTCTCTCCATGGTGTTCACCCCGGAGAGGGCGAGAAACCTCCGCGCGATCGCGACGGCGTATCAGGACGGCTCCGACTATGGCCGTCTCGCAGTGCTGAAGGTACCAAAGGGCCACTTTTACCCTGGACCGGAGCAAGCCGACGCGGCCATGGACCAAGACCCCGTCATCTCAGGGCAGATCACGTGGTGGAACCGGCGCGGCGCCGAGGTGATTCACGGCCACACCTCGACGTTGGTGATTGGCCGGGAGGTTATCTATGTGGCGCCGCTCTTCATTCGCTCGCAGCAGAACCCGGTCACCCAGTTGAAGCGCGTGCTCGTTGTGTTTCGGGGCATCGCGCGGATGGGGAACACGCTGGAGGAGGCGCTTCGCCGTGCGGTCGACGCCGCTCGGATGAGCAAATCCGACGCTGAAGCCCTGGCCGCGATCGGTGAGCCGGGCGCCAACCCGGTTGCGCCCGGAGAAAGGTAGGTGGCTCCCGCGAGGGCTGAACACAGGGTGCTAGCCAAGATTGCCTGGAATCTTGTAGGGTTCTGGTAGCTGGCCTTGGAAGGTGAGGTTCTGAGGATAAAGGAGGCTAAGAATGCTCAATGGAAGCCAGAGGGTGTTCGCTTGTGTGGCCATGGTGGTAATGGTGTCGGCCGGATGTGCAAGGAGACAAGTGGGAAAGCTCGAAGGTGAGAGGTGGGCCTCACTGCCCACCGCCCTGCCGCCTGAAATCAAACGGCCTATCAGCGGTTCCCGCAGAATCCTGTTGACACCCTTCTTCGCCTCTGGTAAGTTCGCTTGCCCGCCTTTTGCCTAGGAGTTGATCATGAAAAAGATCCTCGCTCTCGCCATGATTGGCGTTCCGCTCTTTTTCGACGGCGCGCGAGCCGCGGCGCCGGGTGTTGTCGCCAACCGTCAGCAGGAGTCTCCTTCCCCGGCGGTCGAGGTCGTGTATGAGCGATCCTCGCGGGGGTGGACCACCAGTGACTTCGCGGCCATATTGCAAGCCATGGCGAAGGAGATCCGGCAGGCGAATCGGCTGTCCCTCGAGGAGCACCAGGTCCCCATCCTGGGTCCTGTTGGCCTGAAGCAAACCTACCTGGAGTGGTTTCGCCCGGGACGTCCGCGATACACCTTCAGCATCGACGTGAAGCTGGGAGAGGGACGCCTTTTCAAGTCAGAGAAACAACACGGCGCTCTCTTGCAACGGCATCGAGTCCTGGGCAGCGACGAGAGGGCGACAATGACTCCGGGGCAACTCGCCGATCGCTTCGATGGCTTGGTCGAAGATCTCGGCGACGGTGCCCTCTCCTTCGAGGGCAGCGAGCTTGTGATCGGCGAAACCGTGGACTTCTCTGTCGTTCACACCATCAGCGGAAATAAGCCGGTTCATGGCATCCAGATCAGCCTCCGGTTCGGTGAAGAGGTGCCCCGCGAGGAAACACGGCCGGCAACGCGTTATAAGCGGGAATCGGAATCCATTTCGATGGCAGAGGTGGGTAAGCTCCTTGAGCGGCTGGGCAGGGAGATTCAGGAGAGGGGCACCATTTCCCTGGGAGGGAGCACGTTCGCCGTGTCCGGCCAAGGCAGCCTCGAGATTTCCTCGGTTGAGGGTGGCAGACGCGGTGGAACCTCGATCGGGATTGAGTTCGGTACCGCTCGGGAGGGTATTCCACCTCGGAAAGAGTTCCACGTTCCTTACGAGCGTCGCAGCCAGCGCTGGGCACCGGCGGATCTTGCCGAGCTTGTGGCCGCGCTCGGGGAGACCCTCGCCGAAACAGGCACGTTCGTCCTGGAGGACGACAGCGTAGCCCTCGCGGGCAATGCGTCGGTCGAGCAACGCCTGACGGAACGATTCGGTCCAGGCCAAGGCGGACGGCAGCAGCGGCAGCACGCCTTCTACTTGGACATCGGCTTTGGGCAGGATGAGCTGCCGGTTCCGGAGGAAGAGTATGTGAAGGAGCTAGGCGCTCAGGAAAAGCTGGCCAAAGAGGAAAGTACGGATGTTGATCAGGCCGGGCTCGCCAGAAGGCTCAGATCCTTGAGCCGCGACCTGAAGGCCGGTCGAGTGCGGGTAGGGGCCAAGGAACTCGCCGTCGGGGAGGACCTCGATTTCCGGCTCAAGCGCACCAGCTCCACGGACGGTCGGTCTCATCGGATCCAAGTTATGTTTGCGTTCGGAGAACTGGTGGGCCGCCCACGCGCCGCGGGGCCACCGCCAGGACATTCATACTCGCGCGAGTCGCCCGACACCCGCATGAGGGATATCGCGGAGCTGTTCCGGAGGATCGGCACCGAGATTCTGCGCGACGGGACCTTCCGCCTGGGAGGGGCTGATTTCCAGGCCGGCGAAACCGCTGACTTTGAGATCAAGGCCAGAGAAGGACGGGGGCTTGAGATTGAGGTGAGCCACAAGCCAGCGTCGCAGGAGTAATCGCGGGCAACTCAATGACCGGAGCCGCGCCTTGACAGGTCAGGCGCAGCCACTTCCTCATCGAAGCCGGGAGTTCCTGCCCGAGCGCCCGAGGCCTCAGAGGCAAGTGGCTGGAAGCCGGCTGTAGGTCGTGTTGTTCCAAATCGCAGCCTAATCGCAACTCAGGTATGTGCAAGCGATTGCACAGTCTGTGGACTTCGTTTGATCGGGCGACGGCGGGGCTTCTGGCACGGTAGAGTTGTGGGATGTTCAGCATTCCTTTGCAAACGATGCTCGTTACGCTCGCCGGGTGGGTCAACGAGCAGCAGCTGGCCCTCATCGAGTACCTCAAGGAAGAGAACCGTGTCCTTCGCGAGCAGCGCCCGTCAACAGCGTTCTTGCCCTGGCTCAGCCTAGTGCAAAATGCCACGCACCATGCCCTTGCGGAGATCGGCGAGCCGGTGGAAGTCCCCCCGCCACCGCACGCCGCCCCTGGCCAGTGTCTTGATCACGGAATTGCCGCCAGCGAACAGGATTACCAGCAGCCCCACCGGGGCCAGGACGCCGGCATGTGCCGGCCAATCATACCGGCGAGCCAAAAGGGATCCGGGAACGGCAAGGCTCAGGAACGACGCACCAGCGGCGATCCCGGCAAGGTTCCCCGCGAAGGGTCCGGCCGCGGCGCCCGTCAGGAGCGCGCCGAGAACGATTGCCAGCGTGGCCACGAACGGCACGCTGTAACGAAGCATCGCGAACGCGTTCTTCTCAATAGCGCGAACCACGCCCGCCGGCGTCCGTGCGAAATCCATCTCCACGTCGCGGCCCGCGAAGTAGCCGCGCGTACGCTTGCCCGCGTGGTACAGGAGGCGCCCCAGCTGATGGTCATCGACGATCTCCATGCGTAGCGCCTCATGTCCCCCGATCTCGCGCAGGGCCTCGGCCCGCACCAAGTTGAACGCTCCGAATCCGCAGCCCAGCCTGTCGCGATTCGCCTTCGTGAACGCGTCCGGCATTCCGAGCATCAGCATCAGGAGGCTCGCCTTGCCCAACGCTGTCGATTCGCGCTGGCCGGGCATGAGGCAAATGTGATCCGCGGCCTCGCGGCCGGCCGCCTGAAGAGCTCGCGCGATCACCTGCGGGGTCATCCGGATGTCCGCGTCGATAAAGAGGATCCACTCGCCCCGGGCCTGCGCCGCGGCGACGTGCAGCGCGTGGCACTTGCCGACCCAGCCTTGCGGAAGGCTTTCAATGTGGACGGCGCGGACACGCTGATCGTCCTGGCTCGACCGGTCGAGTACGGCGCCCGTTTCGTCGGTTGAGCGGTCGTTGACGACGATGATCTCCAGGTCGGCGTCCTGCTGGACAAGGAGCCGGCGGACGGTCTCCTCGATGTTCGACGCTTCGTTTCTGGCCGGGATGATGACCGAGACCTTTGCTACACCTTGCTCCACCGAATCATCGAACGGCGGCAGGTTGGGCATGCGCATGATCCCGACGGTGCTCGCGACTACGACGAGCAGCCAGCACAGGGCCGTTATCCAGAAAAAGAGGGCCAGCACCATTCCCGCCGTACTCATTCTGTGATCACGATAGCTGAGCGTTTGCGTTAGTCGCTAGACTTCCGCGGCAATCTTGAGTATGGCTGCCCCGAATGCGGCTGGCGGCGCGAGGCTGAGGGATGAATCACTTACCCACGACCGTCTCACCGTCCGATGTTGCCGACCCGAATGATCTGCTGGCCGAGGTGGGAACGTGGCCGGAGCGTTGGCGGGACCACTTGCCTCAAGCAGCAACCCAATCCGTTTGTTGTCCCTGCCAACTGACCACGAGGCGCTGCCCCCGCTTGTCCAGATACACCAAGTCGTAGCAATGCCTACACCCGAAGCGCTGCTGACCTGGCGGGACATGAAGCTGGCAGACGCGCCGATGACATCGCGGACATCGGATGTACCACTGCGAGCCACCGAGGCCGCATGTGTCAGCATTAAGCGTGAGCCGTTCGTGGTGGTTGGTCTGGCGGCCGAGACCTTATCGAGTTGGTCCAACAACTCCTCTCGCTGGGCCGTGGTCAGCTCTGCCAGGCGCGAGAATTCGTTTTGATCCACGGCACACCCCCTTTGGAAAGCGAATTACCGTGGGTACGATTGGCACTTGACATTGCTCTCTGAAGCGCTTTGGAGATCTCAACGTCG